>NZ_JBIDBG010000003.1:0-521778 GCF_043202855.1 Micromonospora sp. NPDC048063
GGTGGCGTGGGGTTGGCTGATGTGGCGTACACGTTGCAGGTGGGTCGTCGGCATTTCGAGCGGCGGCGGGCGGTGGTCTGCCGCGACGCCACCCAGGCCGCGGCCGCGCTGACCGCGCCCCCGACCGGCACCGTCGACTTCCGGCCCGGCCGCAAGGTCGCCTTCCTCTTCCCCGGCGGCGGCAGCCAGTACCTCGGCATGGGCCGCCAGCTCTACGCCACCGAGCCGGTCTTCGCCGAGCACCTGGACCGCTGCGCCGACCTGGCCCTCGCCCGGCTCGGTTTCGACCTGCGCGACGTGGTCCGCGCCCCCGACGGCGACCGCGCCGTCCAGGAGTTCCTCGGCACGTCCGCCGGGGTCACCACCGCGCTGTTCGCGGTGGAGTACGCCCTGGCCGTGCTCTGGCAGTCGTGGGGCGTGCGCCCGGACGCGATGCTCGGGCACAGCAGCGGCGAGTACGTGGCCGCCTGCCTGGCCGGCGTCTTCGACCTCGCCGACGCCATCGACACCGTGGCCCTGCGCGGCCAGCTCATCGACCGGCTGCCCGGCGGCGCCATGCTCGCCGTCTCGCTGCCCGAGGAGGAGCTGGCCGCCCGGCTGGGGCCGGAACTCTCCATCGCCGCGGTGAACGCCCCCGGTCAGTGCACCGTCTCCGGCCTGGTGGAGCCGGTGCAGGAGCTGGCCGACCGGCTCGCCGCCGACGGGGTGGACTTCCGCCGGCTGCACGTGCAGACCCTCGGCCACTCGGTGGCCATGGAGCCGGTGCTCGACGAGTTCCGCGCCCACGTCGCCGGCCTCACCCTGCGCGAGCCGTCGCTGTCGTACGTCTCCAACGTCACCGGCACCTGGATCACCCCGGCCGAGGCCACCGACCCCGACTACTGGGTGCGGCACCTGCGCGGCACCGTCCGCTTCGCCGACGGGGTGCGGACCCTGCTCGCCGGCTCCGCCGACCGGATGCTGGTCGAGGTCGGCCCCGGCACGGTGCTCGGCGCGCTGGTGGGGGCGAACGGCGACGGCGCGGCCCCGCCGGTCCTGCCGTCCGTCCGCCACCCCCGCGACTCGCAGCCCGACCAGGCGTTCCTGCTGGCGACCCTGGCCCGGCTCTGGGAGTCCGGCGTGGACGTCGACTGGGAGTCCTTCGCGGCCGGCCAGCCCTGCCGCCGGGTGTCCCTGCCGACCTACCCGTTCGAGCGCCGCCGCTACTGGATCGACGTGCCGGAGGACGGCCCCGTGCCGGTGCAGGACGACTCGGTCGCCCTGCGTCGGGCGCCGGAGCCGGTGGACGCCGGCCCGACCAGCCTCGACGTGGATCTCGGCAGCACCCTGCACCAGCGCCCCCACCTGACCACCGAGTACGTCGAGCCCCGCGACGACCTGGAGGAGTCCATCGCCGCCGCCTGGCGCGAGCTGCTCGGCTTCGAGACCGTCGGCGTGCACGACAACTTCTTCGCCCTCGGCGGCAGCTCCCTGCTGACCACCCGCCTGGTCACCCGGCTGCGGGAACGCTTCTCGGTGGACCTGCCGCTGGAGGAGCTGTTCAAGGCGCACACCGTCGCCGCCCAGGCCACCATCATCCGCGCCCTCCAGGACGCGGACCCCGCCCCCGGGCCGGACGGCGCCCCCGCGCCCGGGGCGGACCGCGCCGAGTCGGACGGGGCCGCGCGATGACCGTCGACGAGCAGCGCGGGGCGCGCCCCGCCCAGGCGTTGTCCCCGGCCAAGCAGGCGCTGTTGGCGGCCTGGTCCAAGGGGCGGCGCGGCAACCGCGACGAGATCCCCCGCCGGGGCGACGGCGGCCCCGCCCCGCTCTCCTTCTCCCAGCAGCGCCTCTGGTTCCTCGAACGCATGGTGCCGGACAGCCCGGCGTACAACACGCCGATGGCGGTCGAGCTGCGCGGGCCGCTGGACGTGGCGGCGCTGCGGGACAGCGTGCAGCGCATCGTCGACCGGCACGAGGCGCTGCGCACCACCATCCGGGAGGCCGACGGCGAGCCGGTGCAGGTGGTCTCGCCGCCCGCAGCCGTCGACCTGCCGGTGACCGACCTGACCGGGCTGAGCGAGGCCGAGCGCGACGAGCGCGTACGCCAGGCCCTCCAGGAGGAGGCCCGGCGGACCTTCGTGCTCGCGGTCGGGCCGCTGGTCCGGTTCGGGCTGTTCCGGCTCGCCCCGGACCGGCACGTCTTCCTGGTCAACTGGAGCCACCTGATCGCCGACGGCTGGTCGGGACGGGTGTTCTCCCGGGAGCTGGCCGAGTGCTACTCCGCGCTGGTCAGCGGCGGCACGCCCCGGCTGCCCGAGCTGAAGCTCCAGTACGCCGACTACGCGGTCTGGCAGCGGGCCCAGATGTCCGGGCCGACGCTGGCCCGGCAGGTGCGCTACTGGCGGGACCGCCTCGCCGGGATCCCGGCGCTGCTGGAGCTGCCCACCGACCGGCCCCGGCCCACCGTGCAGAGCTTCCGCGGCGACACCCTCCGGTTCACCGTCGACGAGCGGCTCACCGGGCGGCTGCGCGCGCTCTGCGCCGGCACCGACAGCACGCTGTTCATGGCGCTGCTCGCCGCCTTCACGGTGGTGCTCTCCCGCTGGTCGGGGCAGCCCGACGTGGTCGTCGGCACGCCCGTGGCCAACCGCAACCGCCCCGAGCTGGAGGACCTGTTCGGCTTCTTCGCCAACACCCTCGCGCTGCGCACCACGGTCACCGGCGACCCGACCTTCCGGCAGTTGCTGGCCCGGGTCGGCGCCGACGTGTCGGCCGACTTCGCCCACCAGGACCTGCCGTTCGAGAAGCTCGTCGACGAGCTGCAACCCGAGCGCAGCACCAGCCACAACCCGGTGTTCCAGGTGATGCTCGCGCTGAACAACACCCCGCCACCCCGGGTAGACCTGACCGCCGACACCCAGCTCGTCGGGCTGGTCGAGGGCGACACCGGGTCGGCGAAGTTCGACCTGTGGCTGTCCCTGGCGGACGCCGGGGACACGCTGCCCGGCGGGCTGGAGTACGCCACCGACCTGTTCGACCGGGACACCGTCGAGCGGTTCCTGGCCAGCCTGCTGCGCCTGCTCGACCAGGTCTGCGCCGACCCCGACGCCCCGCTGTCCCGGCTGGAGTTGACCGACGACGAGGAGCGCGACCGGGTCCTGCGGGCGTGGAACGACACCACCGCCCCGGAACCCGCGCCGCGCGTCCTGCACGAGCTGATCGCCGAGCAGGTCCGGCGCACCCCCGGGAACGTCGCCGTCCGGCTCGACGACCGGTCGCTGACCTACGCCGAGCTGGACCGCCGCGGCAACCGGCTGGCCCACCGGCTGCGGCGGCACGGGGTGGGGCCGGACAGCCGGGTCGCCGTCTGCCTCGACCGCTCGCCGGAACTCCTGGTGGCGCTGCTGGGCGTGCTCAAGGCCGGCGGCTGCTACGTGCCGCTGGACCCGGAGCACCCGCCCGCGCGGCTGGCGTACCTGCTCGCCGACTGCGGCGCGGAGATCGTGCTGACCGGCGACGGCGGGCGGGAGGTGCTGCCCGCCGACGCGCCGCCGGTGATCGACCTGCACCGCGACGACTGCGCCGAGGAGCCCGAGCAGGCCCCGCCCAGCGGGGTCACCGAGGACGACCTGACGTACGTCATCTACACCTCCGGCTCCACCGGGATGCCGAAGGGGGTGATGAACAGCCACCGCGCCGTGGTGAACCGGCTGCGCTGGATGCAGCGCCGCTTCGAGCTGACCGCCGGCGAGGCGGTGCTGCAGAAGACCCCCGCCAGCTTCGACGTCTCGGTGTGGGAGTTCTTCTGGCCGCTGCTGGTCGGCGCGACCGTCACCATGGCCCGCCCCGACGGGCACCGCGACCCCGGCTACCTGGTCGACCTGATCAACGACCAGCGGATCACCACCGTCCACTTCGTACCGTCGATGCTCCGGCTCTTCCTCGACGAGCCGCGCTCGGCCACCTGCACCGGGCTGCGCCGGGTGGTGTGCAGCGGCGAGGCGCTGCCCCGCGACCTGGTCCGCCGCCTCCAGGAGCGGCTGCCCGCCCGGCTCGACAACCTGTACGGCCCGACCGAGGCGGCCGTGGACGTCACCGCCTACCGGTGCCCGCCGGGGGAGGACGCCACCGACGTGTCGATCGGCGCCCCCGTCGACAACACCAGCGTCTACGTGCTGGACCCGGCCGGCCGGCCGGTGCCGGTCGGCGTGCCCGGCGAGCTGTGCATCGGTGGCATCCAGGTGGCCCGCGGCTACCAGGGCCGGCCCGCGCTGACCGCCGAGCGCTTCGTCCCCGACCCGTTCACCGACCGCCCCGGCGCCCGGATGTACCGCACCGGCGACATCGTCCGGTGGCGGCCCGGGGGCACCCTGTCCTACCTCGGTCGGGAGGACCTCCAGGTCAAGCTCGGGGGGATCCGCTTCGAGCTGGGCGAGATCGAGGCGGCCCTGCGGGAGCATCCCACCGTCCGGGACGCGGTGGTCACCGTGCGCCGCGACGCCGCCGGCGGGGAGGCCGGCGAGGGCCAGCTCGTGGCGTACGTGGTGCCCCGCTCCGGGGAGCAGCCGGAGCCGGCCGCGCCGGTGACCCCGGACGAGCCCCCGGCGACCGGCGACGTCGACGGCACCGTGCACCAGTGGGCGCGGGTCTTCGACGAGGCGTACACCGAGCCGGAGACGGCCGACGCGGCGGACAGCAACTTCTCCAGCTGGAACAGCAGCTACACCGGCGCCCCGATCCCGCCCGACGAGATGCGGCGGTGGGTCGACGAGACCGTCGCCCTGGCCCTGGCGGAGCCGCCCGGCCGGGTCCTGGAGGTGGGCTGCGGGCTCGGCCTGCTCCTGCTGCGCATCGCGCCGCACGCCGCGTCGTACCACGGCACCGACATCTCCCGGTTCGCGCTCGGCCAGGTCCGCGCCGAGGTCCGGGCCCGCGGCCTGGCGGGCGTGACCCTCGACGAACGGGCCGCGCACGAGCTGGCGGACCTGCCCGCCGGGTCCTTCGACACCGTGCTGCTGAACTCGGTCGTGCAGTACTTCCCGGACGCCGACTACCTGCGGCAGGTGCTGGCGGAGGCCCGCCGGCTGGTCGCCCCGGGCGGCCGGATCGTCGTCGGCGACGTCCGCAGCCTGCCCCTGCTGGCCGACTTCCACCGCTCGGTGGAACTGCACCGGGCTGACCCGGACGCCGACCCGGCGGTGGTGCTCGCCCGGGCGGCCGCCCGGACGTGGCAGGAGGAGGAGCTGGCGCTGGACCCGGCGCTGTTCACCGGCCTCGGCGACACCCTGCCCGACGTCGCCGCCGTCGAGGTGCGGCTCAAGCGCGGCGGCTACGACAACGAGCTGAGCCGGTTCCGCTACGACGTGGTCGTCCGCGTCGCCGCCGACCCGGCGGCGGACGGCCCGGCCGCACCGGAGCCGGCCGCCGACCCCCTCGGCTGGGAGGGCGACCTGGCCGGCCGGCTGCGCGACCGGCTCCGGGAGGAGGCGGTGGTCGCCGTGACCGGGATACCCAACGGCCGCCTCCGCGAGATCGCCGTCCTGCGGGCCGGCGACGGCGCCTGCCGGACGGTGGGCGAGCTGCGCGCCCGGGTCGACCGGGAGCCGCCCGGCGTCGACCCCGACGAGCTGTACCGGCTCGCCGACGAGCTGGGCGTGGACGTCGTCGTCGCCCCGTCGGCCGCCGACCCGACCCGGATCGACGCCCTGTTCCACCGCGCCGACGTGCGCCCGTCGTGGCCGCCGGCGCCCCCGGCGCGCGGCGGCGCGCTCGCGAACTGGCCCCGCCAGGACCGGCTGATGGGCGAACTCGGCCCGCGCTGGCGGGCGCACCTGAAGGACCGGATCCCGCGCTACGCCGTGCCGGCGGTGTTCGTCCCGGTGCCCGGCATCCCGCTGAGCCTCAACGGCAAGGTGGACTGGTCGGACCTGCCGGCGCCGCCGCCGGTGGCGGCCCGGGACCGGGGAGCGCACGTCCCGCCGGCCGACGGCACCGAACAGCTCGTCGCCGACATCTGGGCGTCCGTCCTCGGCCTGGAACGGGTGAGCGCCACCGCCAACTACTTCGAGCTGGGCGGCGACTCGATCCGGGGCATCCGGGTGATGGCCCGGGCCAACGGGGCCGGCCTGCCGCTCGTGCCCCGCGACCTCTTCGCGCACCCGACGGTGGCGGAACTCGCGGCGGTCGCCGACGCCCGACTCGCCGAGGGCGGCACCGTCGACGGGCCCGCCCCGGAGTCGCCGGGCGACTGGGGGCTGTCGGAGCGCGACCGGGCCCACCGGGAGCGGCTGCTGGCCGACGCCGACGTGGCGGAGGTCTTCCCGCTGGCCCCGTACCAGGCGCACATGCTGCGCCGGCTCGTCGCCGACCCGCGTCCCGGCGAGTTCCTGGTGCAACGCGTCGACACCCTGCGCGGCCCCATCGACGTGGACCTGCTGCGCCGCTGCTGGGCGGGGCTGGCCCGCCGGTACGCCCTGCTGCGGACCATGTTCGTCTGGGCCGACCTGGACGAGCCGCTCCAGGTGGTGCGACGCGACGTCGAGCTGCCCTCCCGGTACGAGGACTGGACCGGGCTCACCGCCACCGAGCAGGACACGGCGCTGGCCCGGTTCCTCCGCGAGGACCAGGCGGTGGGCTGCGCCCCCGACGACCCCGCCGGCATCCGGCTCTTCCTGGCCAAGGTCGACGAGGACGCCTACCGGACCGTGTTCAGCTTCAGCTACCTGCGGATGGAGGGCTGGAGCCTCAGCGTCTTCCTCAGCGACGTCATCGGTGAATACCACCGCCTGCTCGCCGGCGAGACCCCGCAGGCCGGCACGGACGTGCCGTTCAGCCGCTACGTCGACTGGCTGCGCCGGCGCGGCGTACCGGCCGACACACCGGCGTTCTGGCGGGACATGTTCGCCGGCGGGTGGTCGCCCACCCTGCTGGCCGCGTCCGCCCCCGACAACCGGGCCGGGGACCGGCACGGCTACGCCCGGCAGCACATGCAGGTGGACGCGCGCGTCACCGAGGCGCTGCGGGACACCGCGCAGCGGCTGCGGATGCCCCCGAACACGCTGGTCCAGGCCGCCTGGGCGGCGTTGCTCGCCCGTTATGCCGGCCGCGACGAGGCCACCCTGGGGGTCTTCTTCAACGGCCGCCCCGCGGACCTGCCGGGCGTCGAGGACCTGACCGGGCCGACGATGAACGTGCTGCCGATGCGGGTGCGGCTGCCCGCGCCGGACCGGCCCGTCGTCGACCTGCTGTCGCACGTGATGACCGTCGGCGCCGACGCCGCCCACCACCAGTACGTGGCGCCGGAGCGGGTGGCGGAGTGGGCCGGCTGGCCGGCGGACGAGCCGATGTTCGACGCGTACCTGGTCTTCCAGAACCTCGACCCCACCCTGTTCGGCTCCACCGAGCGGGTCCCGACGTTCTTCAGCCGGCTGGCCGAGCCGTTCCGGCTCGACGTGATGCCGGGGGTGGAGCTGGGACTGATCCTGTCGTACCACCGGGACCTGCTGACCGACGAGGCCGCCGGCCGGGTGCTCGACGACCTCGTGGCGACGCTCGCGGCGATCACCGCCGACCCGTACCGGCCGGTCGCCGAGGTGCTCCGGCCGCCCGCGCCGCCCGCCGCCGCGAAGGTGCTGCTGGTGGAGGGTGAGCTGGGCGGCCTCCAGATCAAGGACACGCCGTTCCCCGTCCCGGCGGCGGTGGAACCACGGTGACGGAGGTGCCCATGTCCTGGATGGTGCCGATCGGCGCCGCCGACGCCGACGCGCTGCGCCGCCGGGCCGCCGAGGCCGCGGACCGGCTGGCCGCCGGGGCGGAGCCGACCGCGCAGGGCGCCCCGGCGGGCGCGGCGCACCGGCTGGTCGCCACCGGAGGGGACCGGGCGGCGCTGGTGGCCGCGCTGCGCTCCGCCGCCGCCGGGGAACCCACCGACGGGGTACGCACGGCCACCGGCACCGACGCCCCGCGCCTGGCGATGGTGTTCTCCGGTGAGGGCACCCAGTGGCCCGGCATGGGCGACGGGCTGTCCGGATGCGCCCCGTACGCGGACGCCCTGGACCGGTGCGACGCGGCCGTGCGCGCGCTCGGCGGCTGGTCCGTCACCGAGGAGATCCGCCGGCCGGCCGGGGCGAGCCGGCTCACCGAGACCGCCGTCGCCCAGCCGGCGATCGTCGCGGTGGAGATCGGCCTGCTCGCGCTGCTGGACAGCCTCGGCGTACGACCCGACGTGGTGATAGGGCATAGCCTTGGCGAGATCACCGCCGCGTACGCCGCCGGGGCGCTGGGCGTCGAGGACGCCATGGCGGTCGCGTACCACCAGGGCCGGATGTTGCAGCGGGCGACCGGCGGCGGCGGGATGCTCGCCGTCGGTCTCTCCGCCGAGCAGGCCACCCGGCTGCTCGCCGACCTGCCCGCCGGGCTGTCGCTGGCGGCGGTCAACGGCCCGGCGAGCGTGGTGCTCTCCGGGGAGCGGTCCGCCCTGGACGCCGCCGTGGCGCGGCTGGCCGCGGACCGCGTGTTCCACCGCGACCTCGGCATCAACTACGCCTTCCACAGCCCCCAGATGGAGCCGTTCACCGGGGAGCTGGTGGCGGACCTGCGGCCGCTGCTGCGCAACGGCCCCACCACCACCGACATGGTCTCCACCGTCCACGGCGACCTGGTCGGTGGCGACCGGCTGGGCGCGGAGCACTGGGGGATGCTGTCCCGCCGGCCGGTGCGTTTCCTCGACGCGGTGGCCCGCGCCGACACCGCCGTCCACCTGGAGATCAGCCCCACGCCGGTGCTGCGCACGGCGTTGCTGCAGTGCCTGGGCGGACGGCCCGGCACCACCGTGCTGGGCTCGCTGCGCCCCGACCGGGACGCCGCCGAGGCGGTCCACGCGCTGGCCGCCGACCTCTACCTCGCCGGCCTGCCCGTGGCCTGGGACGCGCTGCCGGCCGTGACCCGGGCCGCCGGCACCCCGGCCGCGGAGCCGGAGCGGGTGTCCGTCGGGTCGTCGGTCGTCGACCGGCTCCGCGCCGGCAGCCCGGCCGGGCTCGGCCACCGGGTCCGGGAGTACGTCGTCGACCGCGCGGCGGAGGTGCTGGGCCGCCACCGCTCCGAGATCCCCGCCGACGCGGGACTGTTCGCCCTCGGCTTCGACTCGCTGACCGCCGTCCGCCTCGCCGAGCGGCTCGCCGCCGAGCTGCGTCCGCACGTCCCGGTGGGGCCGACGGTGGCGTTCGATCACCCGACCGTCGCCGACCTCGCCGCCCACCTCACCGCCCGGCTCGGCGGCGGCGACGGGGACCCGCCGGCGTCCGGGCCGGCGGCGACCCCGGTCCGGACGGGCCCGGTTCCGGCGGCCGACGAGCCGATCGCCGTCGTCGGCATGGCCTGCCGGGTGCCCGGCGCCGACGGCCCGGACGAGTTCTGGCGGCTGCTGCGCGACGGCGTCGACGCCACCGCCCCGGTGCCCCGCGACCGCTGGGACGTCGACGCGCTGCACGGCGACGACCCCCTCGAACCGGGCACCATCTACGCCCACCGCGGCGGATTCCTGCCCACCGTGGACACCTTCGACGCCGACTTCTTCGGCATCTCCGCCGTGGAGGCGGAGAGCATGGACCCCCAGCAGCGGCTCCTGCTGGAGGTGGCCTGGGAGGCGCTGGAGCACGCCGGGATGCCGGCGGACCGGCTGCGCGGCACGCGCAGCGGCGTGTTCGCCGGCCTGTCCATCGACGACTACAAGGGACTCCAGATCGCCGATCCGGCCCGGATCGACGGCTACACCGGCACCGGGAACCTCTTCTGCGTGGCGGCCGGGCGGCTGTCGTACGTGCTCGGGCTGCGCGGGCCGTCGATGGCGGTCGACACCGGCTGCTCGTCGTCACTGGTCACCGTGCACCTGGCCGCCCAGGCGCTGCGGGCCGGCGAGTGCGACCTGGCGCTGGCCGGCGGCGCGCACCTGATGCTCGCCCCGGACATCACCCTGTTCCTCTGCCGTGCCGGCGCGCTCGCCCCGGACGGCCGGTGCAAGACCTTCGACGCGGCGGCGGACGGCTACTCCCGGGGCGAGGGCGCCGGGATGGTGGTGCTCAAGCGGCTCTCCGACGCGATCGCCGACGGCGACGACATCCACGCCGTGCTCGCCGGGTCCGCCGTCAACCACGACGGCGCCAGCAGCGGCCTTACCGTGCCGAACGGCACCGCCCAGCAGGAACTGCTGACCGACGCGCTCCGCGCCGCCGGTCTCGCCCCGGCCGACGTCGGCTACCTGGAGGCGCACGGCACCGGCACCCCGCTCGGCGACCCGATCGAGCTGCGTGCCGCCGCGGACGTGCTGGGCCGGGACCGGCGCGAACCGCTGGTGGTCGGCTCGGTGAAGACGAACATCGGTCACCTGGAGGCGGCGGCCGGGGTGGTCGGCCTGATCAAGACGGTGTTGGCGCTGCGGCACCGGTGGATCCCCGCGCACCTGAACTTCCGCACCCCCAACCCCCGCCTGCCCTGGGACGACCTGCCCCTGTCGGTGGCCACCACCGGCCGACCCTGGCCGGAGGGCCCGGACGGCCGGCCCCGGGTCGCCGGGGTCAGCTCGTTCGGCATCGGCGGCACCAACGCGCACGTCCTGCTGGCCGAGTACCGTCCCGCGACGGAGCCGGCGGGCGGCGAGGGAAGCGGCGCCGGCAGCGGCGACGCCCTGTTGCTGCCGCTGTCCGCCGGGTCGCCCGCCGCGCTGCGGGCCCTCGCCGGACGCTACGCCGCCCACCTCGACCGGCACCCGGAACTCCCCGCGCCGGCCGTCTGCGCCGCCGCCGCCCGGTTCCGCGCCCCGCTGCGGCACCGCCTGGCCGTCACCAGCGCGGACCGGGAGGAGCTGCGCCACCACCTCGACCGGTACGCCCGGGGCCGGGCGGACGACCTCGTCGAGGGCGAGGTCCGCGGCGCCCCCCGGATCGCGTTCGTCTTCCCCGGCCAGGGCTGCCAGTACCCGGGCATGGGCCGGACGCTGTACGACACCGAGCCGGTGTTCCGCGCCGCCCTGCGCGAGTGCGCCGACATCCTCGGCGAGCACCTGGGCGACGACCTGGTTCGGGTGCTCCACGACGGCGGTGAGCTGCTGCACCGCACCGGCTGGACCCAGCCGGCGGTCGTCGCCGTCGAGTACGCCCTGGCCCGGCTCTGGGGTTCCTGGGGCCTGGAGCCGGCGGTCGTCCTCGGCCACAGCGTCGGCGAGTACGCCGCGGCGTGCGTGGCCGGCGTGCTGCCGCTGGACGAGGCGCTCCGGCTGGTGGCCGTACGGGCCCGCCTGATGGACGCGCTGCCCGCCGGCGGCCGGATGCTCGCCATCGCGGCGGACGGGGCGGCCACGGAGGCCGTGCTGGCCCGGCACCCCGAGGTGTCCGTGGCGGCGTACAACGGCCCGGCCGAGACCGTCGTGTCGGGCCCGGCCGGCGCCGTCGAGAGCGTGGCGCGGGCCCTGGACGAGGCCGGTGTCCGGCACCGCGACCTGCGGGTGTCGCACGCGTTCCACTCGGCGCTGATGGACCCGGTCCTGGCCGAACTCGCCGCCGAGGCGGCCCGGGTCCGGCCCGCCGAGCCGCGCGTGGACGTGGTCTCCACGGTGACCGGGCGGCTGCTCGACGGGCCGATGGACGCCGACTACTGGTGCCGCAACGCCCGCGAGCCGGTGCGCTTCGCCGAGGCGGTGGGCCGCCTCGGCGAGCTGGGCTGCGGCCTGGTGCTGGAGCTGGGCCCCGACCCGGTGCTGGGCACGCTCGCCCGGCGCGGGGCGCTCGTGCCCCGGGGCGCCCGGTGGGTGCCGGCGATGCGCCGGGGGCGCGGCGACCGCGCCGTGGCCCGGGACGCCCTCGGCGCCGCCTTCTGCGTGGGCGCGCCGGTGGCCTGGGAGCGGGTGCACCCGGACGCCCGGCGGGTGCCGCTGCCGACGTACCCGTTCCAGCGGCGCCGCTTCTGGCGCGACACCCGCCTCGGGGTGGCCCGGTCCGCCGACACCGGCCCGCTCGGGGAGCGGCTGCGCTCACCCGCCCTCACCGGCAGCGTCTTCGAGCAGGTCGTCGGCCCCGAGCTGCCGGAGCGGCTGACCGACCACGGCCTCTTCGGCGCCACCGTCGTCTCGGCCGCCAACCACCTCGCCGCGATCCTCGCCGCGACCGCCGCCGACGGGGAACCGACCGCCGAGGTCACCGACGTGGCCTTCCCCGAGCCGCTCACCCTGACCGCCGGCGAACAGGCCCGGGTGCAGGTGCTGCTCGGCGCGCCGGACGGCCCCGGGCGGACCGCCGAGGTGGTCAGCGCGACCGGGACCGACCCGGGGCGCTGGCGGGTGCACGCCACCGGCACCGTGCGGCCGGCCGGCCCGGCGCCGGCCGAACCCGCCCGTCCCCGCGACACCGCCGGCGCCGAGGTGGTGGACCTGGAGGACCGGATGCGGGCCGCCGGCTACCGGCTGGGCCCCCGCTACCGGTGGCTGGAGTCGGTCGTGCGGCACGGCGACGAGGTCGACGCCACGCTGCGTCGCCCGCGCGTCGTGCCGCCGTCCACGCGACCGGAACCCGGCCTGCTCGACTCCTGCCTGCGCCTGGTCCTGGCCCTCGCACCGCAGGCCCTGGCGACCGACGGACGCGGGCTGGCCGTCCCGGTCGGCGTCGACCGGCTCGCCTGGTACGCACCCGGGCCGACGGCCGCCGGGGACGACGACGACCTCACCTGCCGGGCCCGGCTGCGGTCGGCCACCCCCGACGGCGACGACCTCGTCCTCGACGTCACCCTGCGTGCCGCCGGCCGGGTCCGCCTGGTCGTAGAGGGCCTGCGGCTGCGCCGGGTCCGCCGGGACGCGCTGCTGCGCGGGGCCGAGAACGGCGACCGGCTGCGCCACCGGATCGACTGGCGTCCCGCCGACCCGGCCCCGGAACGCCCCACCGACACCACCGGCGGCTGGCTGCTCCTCGCCGACGGCGGGGGCGTCGCCGACCGGGTCGCGGCCGCCGTACGCGACGGCGGCGGGACGTGCCGGTCGGTCGGGCCGGCGACGGTCGCCGACCACCCCGGCGGGTTGCCCGCCCTGCTGGCGGAGCCGGGGCCGGAGCCGCTGCGCGGTGTCGCCCTGCTGTGGCCCCTCGACGACGGGCCCGGGGTGCCGGGCGGCGCCGGGGCGCTGCACGAGCGGCAGGTTCACGGCGCGCACGCCGCGCTGCACCTGCTGCACGCCCTGGCCGACCGGCACCCGACGGCCCGGCTGGTGCTCGTCACCCGCGGCTGCCAGCAGACCGACGACACCGGGCCGGTCGACCCCACCCACGCCGCCGTGTGGGGGCTGGGCCGGGTGGCGATGACCGAGCGGCCGGACGCCGACGTGGTCCTGGTCGACCTGGCGCCCGACGGCGACCCGGCCGCGGACGCCGCCGCCGTGCTCGCCGCGCTGACCGCCCCCGCCCCGCCGCCGCAGCAGGCCGTCCGCCCGACGGGGACGCTGGTGCCCCGGCTCCGGCCGGCACCGGCGGACGGGCCGGAGACCCTGCCCGTGCACCCCGACGGCAGCTACCTCGTCACCGGCGGCACCGGCGGCCTCGGCCGCCGGGTCGCGGCCTGGCTGCTCGACCGGGGCGCGGGCCGGGTGTGGCTGCTGTCCCGGGGCGCCACGACCGTCGAGGGCGCGGAGCCCCTCCCGACCGGGGACGACCGGGTGCGGACCCTGGTCTGCGACGTCACCGACCCGGTCGCGCTGGACCTGGCGGTGGCCGAGGCGAGGCGCGCCGGCCCGCCGCTGCGGGGCGTGGTGCACGCCGCCGGCGGCCTCGACGACGCCCCGCTCGGCGCGCAGACGCCCGACCGCCTCGACGTCCCGCTCCGGCCGAAGCTGGCCGCCGCGCACCTGCACCTCGCCACCCTCCACGACCAACTCGACTTCTTCGTGCTGTTCTCCTCGCTGGCCGGGGTGGTCGGCACCGCGGGCCAGGCCGGGTACGCCGCCGGCAACGCCTTCCTCGACGCCCTCGCCGGCCACCGGCGCGCCCTCGGCCTGCCGGCGGTCAGCATCGCCTGGGGCCCGTGGGCGGAGACCGGGATGGCGGCCCGGCTGGGCGCCCGCGAGCGGGACCGGCTGGCCGCGTTCGGCCTGCACCCCCTCGACCCGGCCGCCGGGCTGGACGTGCTGGCCCGGTCCGCGTCCGGGCCGCCGTGCCTGGTGGTCGCGGACGCCGACTGGTCCCGGCTCGCCGGGCACCTGCCGGAGCGGTGGCGGCCGGGCCTCTACGCCGAACTGGTCGACGCGGCCCCGACGACGACCCGGGCCGCCGGGCCGGGATCGGGCGGTCCCCACCGAATGCCGGAGAGCCCGCGCGAGCAGATCCTCGCCGAGATCTGGGCGGAGATCTTCCGGGTCGACCGGGTCGGCGTCACCGACAACTTCTTCGACCTCGGGGGCGACTCGATC
The DNA here is from genome assembly GCF_043202855.1 of Micromonospora sp. NPDC048063. Classification (NCBI taxonomy): domain Bacteria; kingdom Bacillati; phylum Actinomycetota; class Actinomycetes; order Micromonosporales; family Micromonosporaceae; genus Micromonospora; species Micromonospora sp. NPDC048063. The sequence goes on from NZ_JBIDBG010000003.1 coordinate 14,420, forward strand.
CTCAGCCTCCGGCTGGTCGGGGCCGCCCGCCGCGCGGGCCTGCGCATCGCCGAGGCCGACGTCTTCGCCCACCCGACCGTCCGGGACCTCGCCGCCGTCGCCACCGACGACCGGGAAGCCGAGGAGCGGGCGGCCGGCGACCGGGGAGGCGGCGGGCGCGTGGACGCCGACGCCGCGCCGGGCGGGGAGCGGGCGTCGGCCGGGACAGGCCGCCGCACCCCGGCCGACCTGGCCGCCTTCGCCGACGCCGAGCTGGACGCGAGCGACCTGACCGCGCTGGCCGCGCAACTGGCCGGGGCGAGCTCCGGCCGCCCGAACGGACGCCCCACCGCACCCGAGACGCTGAGGAAGGACAACCCGTGACCGTTCCCGGAGTCGACAACATCTACCGGTTGTCGTACATGCAGGAAGGGCTGCTGTCGCACAGCCTCGCCGACCCCCGGGCGGCCTTCTACGTCGACCAGGTCGAGTACCGGCTGCACGGGCCGGTCGACCCGGACCTGCTGCTCGCGGCGTGGCAGGCGCTCACCCAGCGGCACGCGGTGCTGCGCACGTCGTTCCACTGGGAGGACATCAAGCAGCCCGTCCAGGTGGTCCGGGACCACGTCGAGGTGCCCATGGAGACCCTCGACTGGCGGGACGTGCCCGCCGCGGACCTGCCGGCGCGGCTGGAGGAGCGGCTGCGCGCCGACCGGCTCCAGGGGTTCGACGTCCAGCAGCCGCCGCTGGTCCGGCTGACCCTGATCCGCACCGGCGAGGAGGACTACACGTTCGTCCTGCGCTACCACCACCTGCTGCTGGACGCGTGGTCGGCGCTGATGGTGCTCGACGAGGCGTTCGCCAACTACGACACCCTGGCCGGCGGGCGGCCCCTGGAAACCCGGCCGGCGACCTCCTTCCACGAGTACGTCGGCTGGGTGCGGGCCCAGGACCTCGACGCGGCCGGGCAGGCGTGGCGGGAGGCGCTGCGCGGCGTCACCGACTCGACCACCCCGGCGTGGATCCGCCCACCGGACGGCAGCGCCCCGGAGCCGTCCGGTCGGGACAACCCGGAGCAGGTGCTGCACGTGCCGGCGGAGACCGTGGCCGCCCTGCGCGAGCTGGGCCGCCGCCGGGAGGTCACCCTCGGTTCGTTGCTGCAGACCTGCTGGGCGCTGGTCCTGCGGGCGCACAGCGGGCGCGACGACGTCGTGTTCGGGGGCACGCTGTCCAGCCGCCCGTCGGACGTGCCGGGGGTGGAACAGACCGCCGGCCTGTTCATCAACACGCTGCCGGTGCGGGTCCGCTTCGACCCGGCCCGCTCCGTCCTCGCCACGGCCGTCGCCCTGCAACACGAGCAGGCAACGTTGCGCCGGTACGACTTCAGCCCGCTGGAGCAGGTGCAGCGGTGGAGCGAGGTGCCCCCGGGCCTGCCCCTGTTCGACACCATCATGACGGTGCTCAACCTGCCGGGGGTGGGCGTGCTGCACCGGCGCAGCGGCGCGGTCGAGATCCGCGACGGGCAGTACCGCTACCGGACCAACTATCCGCTGTCGGTGCTGGTGATCCCCGAGGGCGAGCGGCTGGCCGTCCGGGTCGGCTACGACCCCCGTCGGGTCGGCCACGACGCCGTCGCCCGGCTGCTCGGGCACCTCGCGACGGTGGCCGACACCGTGGCGACGCGGCCGGACACGCCGGTGCGCGACGTGGACGTGCTGACCGACGCCGAGCGCGCCCTGGTGGCCGGCTGGAGCGGGACGTCCGCGCCGTACCCGGACGGGACGACCGTGCACGGGCTCGTCGAGGAGCAGGCCGACCTGGGCGGCGAGCGGGTCGCGCTGCGGGCCGGCGGCGAGTCGGTCACCTACGGGGAACTGGACCGCCGGGCCAACCAGCTCGGCCGGCACCTGCGCGGCCTGGGCGTGCGCCCGGACACGCCGGTCGGGCTGTGCCTGGGGCGTACCCCGGAACTGGTCGTGGCGATGCTCGCCGTGCTCAAGGCGGGCGGCTACTTCGTCGCGCTGGACCCCGACCACCCGCCGGCCCGGCTGGCCGACATCCTCGCCGACGCCGGCGTCGCGGTGGTGGTCAGCGACCGGCACCACCGCGCCGGCCTGCCGCGCGCCGGGGTGGAGACCGTCCTGTTGGACGCGCACCGCAACCGGTACGCCGACCTGCCCGACGACCGGCTGCCCGCCGCGGCCGGTCCCGACGACCTGGCCTACTCCATCTACACCTCGGGGTCGACCGGCCGGCCCAAGGGGGTGCTCGTGCCGCACCGGGGGCTGTGCAACGTGATCGCGGCCCAGCGTGCGCTCTTCGGGCTGGGCCCGGACGACCGGGTGCTGCAGTGGGCGTCGCCGACGTTCGACGCGTCGGTCTTCGATGTGGCCATGGCCCTCGGCGCGGGCGCCACCCTGCACCTCGCCCCGGCCGAGCGGGTGGCGCCGGGGCCGGACCTGCGGGACCTGCTCGCCACGGAGCGGATCACCGCGCTGACCATCACCCCGTCGGCCCTGGCGGCCGTGCCGGTCGCGGCCCTGCCGGAACTGCGCACCCTCGTCCTCGCCGGTGAGTCGCTGCCCGCTTCGTTGGTGCGGCAGTGGCGCACCCCGGGGCGCCGGGTCTTCAACGCGTACGGCCCGACGGAGGCGACGATCTGGGTCTCGGTGCACGAGTGCGGCCCCGAGGACGAGGCCCCGCCCATCGGCCGGCCGATCCCGAACGTCACGGTCCGGGTGCTGGACGCCTCGGGCCGCCCGGTCGGCGTCGGCATTCCCGGCGAGCTGCACGTGGGTGGCGTCGGACTGGCCCGGGGGTACGCCGGGCGCCCCGAGTTGACCACGCAGCGGTTCGTGCCGGACCCGTTCGGCCCGTCCGGTGCCCGCCTCTACCGCACCGGCGACCTGGTGCGCTGGACGGAGGACGGTGCGCTGCGCTTCCTCGGCCGCACCGACCAGCAGGTCAAGGTACGCGGCCTGCGGATCGAGACCGGCGAGGTGGAGGCGGTGCTGCGCCGGCACGACGACGTGGCCGAGTGCGCGGTGGTGGCCCGCGCCTCGGACGGCTCGGACGGCACGCCGGACACCCTGGTGGCGTACGTGGTGCCGGCCGGCGCGGCGCGGGTGGACGCGGAGAAGCTGCTCGCGCACTGCGCGCAGGTGCTCCCGGAGTACATGCTGCCCGGTGCCGTCGTGCCGCTCGACCGGCTGCCGCTGACCAGCAGCGGGAAGCTCGACGTGCGCGCCCTGCCGTCGCCGCGCGACCTGGCCGGGGAGCAGGAGGCGCGGGCCGAGATGACGGTCACCGAGCAGGCCGTGGCGACGCTCTGGGGCCAGGTGCTCCAGGTGGAGGGTCTCGGCCCGGACGGTGACTTCTTCGCGCTCGGCGGGACCTCGATCAAGGCCACCCAGGTGGTGTCGCGGGCCCGCCGGGCGTGGCAGGTCGACCTGCCGATCCGCAGCGTGTTCGAGAACCGCACGGTGACGGCGTTCGCCGCCGCCGTGGAACAGGCACTGGCCGCCCAGATGGATGACGACGATCAGGAGGTGCAGGATGGCGACGACCAAGGCGTGGGTGCTGCATGCCACTGACCCGGGGAGCGAGCTGACCCGGGGACAGCTGACGCTGGAGCAGATCCCGGTGCGCCGGCCCGAGGAGGGCGAGGTCCTCGTCGAGCCGCTGGTGGGCTGCTGGGAAGCCAACATGGAGCATGCGATCTCCCGGCACCCGGTGGACGTGGCGCGGCAGCGGGGCGACGACAAGATCGTTCTCGGCACCTGCGGCGTGGTCCGGGTGCTCGCGGCCGGGCCCGGCGTGCGGGGTCTGCGCGAGGGCCAGGAGTGCCTGTGGATCCCGTTCGGGGTGATCGACCGCAACGGCTACGCCGAGCGGATCTGCGCGTACGACGCCCCCGGCTCGCCGGGGCTGCTGTGCGGGCGGTTCGTCACGGAGGCGCGGCTGCTGGTGCCCCTGCCGGAGCAGAGCCGCCACCCGATCGAGCGCTGGGCGCCGTTCGCCCGGTACTTCACCGCCTGGGACAACTGGCGGGTGGCCCGGCGCTGCTGGGAGGCGCAGGTCGACGACCACTGGGACGAGCCGCCGCTGGTCCTCGGCTGGGGCGGCGGCGTGGTCTGGGCGCAGCTGGAGCTGGCCCGCCGGGACGGCTTCCGCACGGCCATGGTGTCCGGCCGCGACACCCGGCTGGCCGCGATCGCCGCCTCCGGCGCCGCCCCGATCGACCGCCGCGAGTTCCCGGACCTGGACTACGACGTGGCGAAGGCCTCCGGCGACCCGGACGCGCTGGACCGGCACAAGGATTCCAAGCGGCGCTTCGTCGAGCGGGTGATGGAGCTCAGCGGCGGCCAGGGCGTCTCCATCTTCCTGGACAACATGGGCGGTGGGCTGCACCGGGTGACGTTGCAGTCGCTGGCCCGCGAGAGCGTGCTCGCCACCGTCGGTTGGAAGCACGGCATGCGGCTGTCGAACCTGCGGGCGGTGGAGTGCATCGGCCGGCACATCCACGTGCACACCCACGCCTGGCGGTTCCAGGACTGCGCGCGGATCCGGGACGTGCAGGAGAGCACCGGCTGGTTGCCCGAGATCAACGAGCCGGTGGCCTCCTTCGACGCCATCCCGCAGTTGGCCGACGCCTACTCCCGGGACGCCTTCGACAGCTATTTCCCGCTGTACGAGGTCGTCCCCCGGTGAGTCAGGGCCGCCGGACGATCAGCCGGTAGGTCACCACCAGCCCGACCAGGCACCACGCGCCCATCACGAGGTACGGGGTGCCGCTGATGCCGCCGACCAGCGCCTCGCGCACGCTCTGCGCCATGTACTGGAACGGGAGCACGACGTGCACGGCCTGCAACCAGCCCGGTAGCCGGTCGACGGGGAAGTTGACGGGGGAGAACATCAGCGTGACGAAGACGACGAGCTGGGTCACCAGGCCGACCGCGGCCGGCGGGAGGGCGTGGGCCAGTCCGTAGCCGAGCGTGGTGGCGGTCAGGGCGACGAGCAGGGCGGCGAGGATCACCAGCGGGCTCGGGTCCAGTCGTAGGTCGAAGCGGAACGCGGCGACCAGCAGCGACAGCACGAGCCCGGGCAGCGCGCCCAGGATCCACACGGTGACCCCGGCGGCGACCGAGGCCAGCGGTGGGACGGGCAGCGTCTGGTCGAACTCGAAGCTGCCCTGCAACTTGCTCTGCGCCACCATGTTCGGGGCCATCACCAGCCCGACGGTGATCAGCCCGATGGTGGGGCCGCCGGTGGCGAGGAACGCGGCGCTGGTCGCGTCGACGTCGGGCAGCAGGTACGCGAAGCCGACGATGATGCCGACGGAGAGCCCGGCGGAGACGATCGCGAAGAGGGGGAGCAGGAAGCGCAGCCGCAGCGCGTTCCAGCGCAGCAGCAGGGCGTAGCTACGGAGCCACGACATCGTCGACCTCCTCGTGGGTCGTCTGGTGCTCTTCGAGGGCGAGGTAGATGTCCTCGACCCGCATCGGGTACAGCGAGAAGTCCTCGATGGTGCCGGCGGCCTGCATGCGGGCCGCCCACTCGGTGGCGGCCACCGCGTCGGCGGTGTCCAGGGCGTACACGAGCCGCTGCCGGTCCCGGCGCGGGGGCTGCCCGGCGAACGGCGGTGGCGCGGGTTCGTCGCTGCCGGCCGACAGGCTGACGTCGAGCCGCAGCGCCGGGCCGGCGCCGGCCCGCAGGTCGGCGACGGTGCCCTCGGCGACCACCCGGCCGTGCGCCAGGACCGAGAGCCGGTCGAGGATCCGCTCGACCTCGGTGAGGTTGTGGGTGACCAGGAGGACGGCCGCCCCGTCGTCGGCCAGCGACCGGACCTGCTGCCACAGCAGTCGCCGGCGCACCGGGTCCACGTCGTTGCTGGGTTCGTCGAGCACGATCACCTGGCCCGGTCGCACGGCGGCCAGGCAGTACGCGGCGAGGCGACGGACGCCGCCGGAGAGGCGCTCGGCCGGGGTGTCGGCCCACTCGGTGATGTCGAGGGCCTCGAGCAGTCGCTGGGTGGCGGCGGCCGCCTCGGCCCGGCCGGCCCCCCGGATCCGGGCCACCAGGGTGATGGCCTGGCGCGGCGTGACGCCCATCAGCGGCACCTGGGCCTGCGGCTGCACCGAGCAGACCCGGTGGGCGAACCCGGGGTCGGCGACCGGGTCGCCGTCGCCGATGCGGATCGTGCCGCTGGTGGGCTTGATCAGCCCGGCGACCTGGTTGACCAGTGTGGTCTTGCCGGCGCCGTTGTGGCCGAGCAGGCCGTAGACCTGGCCGGCGTTCACCCGGATGCTGATGTCGTCGTTGGCCCGCACCCCTCCGCGATACTCCTTGCAGACATGGTCCACGCGCAGCACCATGACATCTCCGATACTGGTCGGTATTCAGATACCGCCGAGTATGCGGAATGCGGAGATTCTGGTCAAGCGGAACGACGGGAGAGTCGCCTGATGGAACGAATGGGGCGCCAGGAGCGGCAGCGGCACAACCGGAACCGCCTGCTCGACGCGGCGCAGCGGCTGCTCGCCGAGCGCGGGCCGGCCGCCTCCCTGGACGACATCGCCGCGGCCGCCGGGCTGACCAAGGGTGCGGTGTACTCCAGCTTCCGCAACAAGGAGGACATCATCCTCGCCCTGCTGGACCGGCAGTTGGACCTCATCGGCACCGACCTGACCCAGGTGGACGCCGGTGAGTCCGACATGGTGCAGGCCTTCGCCGCCCTCAGCTCGGCCAACTCGACCGGCGACCGGGCCGGGGAGAACGCCGACTTCGCGCTGCTGATGATGGAGTTCTGGATCGCCGCCATGCGCAATCCGCGGGTGCGTCCCCGCTACATCGAGGCGCTGCGCCGCACCCGCGCCGGGATCGCCGCCCACCTGGCCGCCCGGGCCGACGGGCCGGACCCCGTGCTGGTGGACCGTACGGCGACCCTGCTCCTCGGTCTGGACATCGGGCTGAGCATCCAGCGCCTCGTCGACCCGGAGTCGGTGCCGGAGACGTGGTACGCCGAGGCGTTCGAGCTCCTCGTCCGGCCGCTGTCGGGCGACGCGCCGCACCCCGACGGCGGGAGCTGAACCGCCGCCGTCATGGGCCGGGGCTGCCGCCGGCGCCGGGAAACCGCGTCGCCCGGCGTCGCCGGATCGAGTGAAGGCCGTCGTTGCCCCGGCCGTGCCGGCTGGATAGGGTCGTGCGGTACCAGTGATCTTCAGTGACCGGTTCGTGACGGGGAGGCGCGGGATGAGTTTCGAAGCGGAGCAGTATGTCGTCGTCCGCAACGCCGAGGAGCAGTACTCGATCTGGGCGGCCGACCGGCCCGTGCCGGACGGGTGGCAGGCGGTGGGCGTCCGCGGCTCTCGCGAGGAGTGCCTGAGCCACATCGAGAGCGTCTGGACGGACATGCGCCCGGCCAGCCTGCGGACGGCCGGAAGCGCGGCCTGACCGGCCGTCGCCGCACCGGCCCGCCGCAGGGGGTGGCGCCGGTGCGGCGGCGGATCGCCGCGGCCCGTCGGCCGCGGTCACGTCAGCCGTCGTCCGCGGGGCATCGTCAACTCAGGGTTGACGACAAGCATGCGTCAACCTATCGTTGACGCATGACCGAACACACGCAGATGAGCAACCCGGTCCGGCTCGACGACCTCATCCAGGCGATCAAGAAGGCGCACACCGACGCCCTCGACCAGCTCGCCGGCGCGGTCGTCGTCGCCGACCACCTCGGCGAGATCGCCGACCACCTGATCGGCCACTTCGTGGACCAGGCGCGGCGTTCCGGCGCCTCGTGGACCGACATCGGCCGGAGCATGGGCGTCAGCAAGCAGGCGGCGCAGAAGCGCTTCGTGCCCAAGGCCACCGAGGCGCCGCTGGACCCGCAACAGGGCTTCAGCCGGTTCACCCCGCGCGCCCGCAACACCGTGATGGCCTCGCAGAACGAGGCGCGCGCGAGCGGGCATGCCGAGATCCGCTCCGAGCACGTGCTGCTGGGGCTGCTCAGCGAGCCGGAGGCCCTCGCCGCGAAGGCGATCGTCGCGCAGGGCGTACCGCTGGAGCGGGTGCGCGAGGTCGCGACGGCCGCGCTGCCGCCGTCGTCGGCCGAGGTCCCCGACCTGATCCCGTACGACGCGCAGGCCAAGAAGGCGCTGGAGCTGACCTTCCGCGAGGCGCTGCGGCTGGGCCACAACTACATCGGCACCGAGCACATCCTGCTCGCCCTGCTGGAGCTGGAGAACGGCAGCGGGGTGCTCGCCGACCTCGGCGTCGACAAGGCCACCGCCGAGTCGACGCTCGTCGCGGCGGTCGAGGCCGCCGCGAAGGGCGTCCAGGGCTGACGGGAGGGTCGACGCTCGTCGCGGCGGTCGGGGGCCGCCGCGACGAGCGTCCGGGGCGCCTCGGCGGCGACGTGCCGGGTCCGGGAGCGCGCCGGACGCCGGTTGCCGCCGCGGCGACTCAGGAGGCGGTGGGGAAGCCGTACCGGGCGGCGTGCTCCGGGTCGGCGGGGTCGACCTGGCGGATCCCGGCGTCGGCGAGGCGCTTGTTGACCTCGTCGAGCTGCTCGCGCACCAGCCGGGCCTCCTCCTCGGTGACCCGGCCCCGGTGCGGCTTGCCGGCGTGCTCGATCGTGCCGTAGTCGACCTTCTCGGCGCTCTTGCGGGCCTTCGGCGGGCGGACCCGCTCGGCGGTCCGCAGCAGCTGCGCCATCGGGACGTCGGTCGCCATGGCGTCGAACTCGCTCGCCGTCAGCACCACCCGCCGGGGCTCGTCGCCGCCGTGCCGGTCGTGGATCTCGACCACCGCGACGTCGAGCGCGGCGTCGTCGATGCTCTCCACCTCGACCGGGGTGGCGTCCAGTTGCACGGGCCCGGCCACCAGGTCAGGGTGTTCCAGGACGACGACGCGGACCACCTCGTCGTGGGGCTGGATGACCGTGCCGGTGAAGTCGGAGACGTGGATCGTCTTCTTGCCCATGCGCGGTGCTTCTCCTGTCGTGGGTCGGGGTTGCGGACCACAAGAAATTACCCGACAGGTGTGCGAAAGCCGCCGCTGGACCGCCCCGGGTGTGTCGTCGCCCCCGGCGGGGCGGCGCGGGTCAGCGCGGGTTGAGGTTGCGGCGGGTGGACGTGCCGGCCGGCAGCTTGTTGAGCTCTCCCCAGGGGAGCGCCTCGGTCCGGGCGGCGCCGCGGTTGCCCCGGTACGGCGGCTGCGCGGGAAACCGTCCGACGGTCCCGGGCGGGCGCCAGAGCCGCTCGGTCTCCTGCTGGTACCGGTCATTCGGCTGATTCGGCATGACCATTACCGTCCCAAAGAAAGTTGTACATGTATGGAAATGAATATGACGCTCGATCGATGTATCGGGTTCCCGCGACCGCGCCGGCTCTCGGGGCGGCGTCCATCGACGTCCTGCACCTGTACCCGCCCGCCGTGCGCTTGAACCGACGTCGGTGCGGCTGAGGCGCGAAGCCCGGCAATGAGGCCGGCGGGCCCATTGATCGGAACGGTGCGCCGGGCGGCAACCGTCCGGCGTACGGTGATCGGCGGACGGGCCGGGGCGCGGACCGCGCTCGGGCCGAGCGCGGCGAGCGACCCCGGCGGCGTCCGCGCGGGCGGCTGCCGTGGGCCGGCCGCGGGGAAGGTGACTCGATGCTCGACCGGCGGCTCCACCTGCACCTGGCGACCTGGCTGGGCCAGTGGCCGGCGGGCCCGGCGCTGCACGTGGTCGGGTCGCGCCGGCGGGCCCGGCCGGCCTGGGACGGTCGGCTTCGGCCGGCGATCGCGGTCGCGGCCGGGGCGAGCACCGTGCTCTCCGTACCGCCGGACCGGGTGGACGCGGTCCGCGAGCTGGTTCGCCGGCGGGCCGGGCGGTTCCTGCCCGAGTTGCCCGCGACGGTCGGCCAGCCCGGCTGGGCGGTCCACGACGACGTGTTCCGGTGGAGCGTGGCCCCGGCCCCGCTGCCCGACGTGGGGGAGTGGGTGTCCCCGGCCTCGCCGGGGTTGCCGTCCTGGCTCCGGCTCTTCGACCGGCCCGTGCTGGTGGTGCGCGACGAGCGTGGCCGGTACCTCTCCGGGGTGGGGGTGAAGCGACACGACGCGTACGGCCACGAGCTGGCGGTGGGGACGGTGCCGGCGGCGCGGGGGCGGGGGCTGGCCCGGCGGCTGGTCGCGCAGGCGGCCCGGCGGGTGCTCGACGAGGGGGCCGTCCCGACCTACCTGCACGACCGCGCCAACGCGGCCTCCGCGCGGGTCGCCGAGGCCGCCGGCTTCCCCGACCGGGGCTGGCGGTCGTTCGGGGTGTACCCGCCCTGACTCGACGGTGGGGCGGGGCGCGGACCGTGGATCCCGGGCCGGATCCACGGCCCGCAGCCTCCCCCAGGTCCCGTGCCCGCGACGGGCGTTGCGGGGCCGGTCGCCGTGTGTGCCGATTACGCTACGTATTGATGGGCTGTTCGGCAAGATGCCGGCGGGCGGTTGGAACTGTCCAGAAGTGGACTTGACCTGGGGCGCAGCGTGTCGAGGCGGCGCGGCGGGTCAGTGACGCAGCGTGCGAATGAGGTCGAGCACCTGCCGGGTGACCGGGCGCAGCACCCGCAACCGGGACAGCCCCACCAGCCGGTCGACCAACGGCACCGCGCCGTCGATGAGCTGCCGGGTCTTGGCCTGCTGCGGGGACCGGTCGTGGACCCAGTAGAGGACCACCCCCATGTACGCGAGCCACAGCAGCTCGGGCAGGTGGGGACGCAGCTCGGCGTCCACCTTCGCGGTCGAGCCGTCGAGGACCTCGGCGAAGAGGTCGACGGCCGCCTTCCTGGGCGCGGACGACTCGGCGGAGAACGGGCTGAGCGGGGACGTCGGCTCCGCCGCCGTCTTGAAGAAGCTCGCCGCGAAGTCGTGCGAGGGGGTGAGCACGTCGATGCCGGCGTGCAGCACCCCGGCGAGCCGGGCGGCGAAGTCGGACTCCCGGTCGAGCACCGGCTGCGCCGCCGCCCGGTGCTGGAGCTGGGCGCGGGCGTAGAACTCCTGGATCAGGTGGTCCTTGGAGCCGAAGTAGTAGTAGGCGTTGCCCACCGCCACCCCGGCCTCCTGGGCGATGGCGCGCATGGTGGTCCGGGCGTACCCCCGCTCCTGGAACAGCCGCATCGCCGTGTCCAGGATGAGCTGCCGCGTCTGCTCGCCCCGGGCGGTGGCCGGCTCACCCGCAGCGGTCGTCGGCGCAGTCTGCTCGGTCATCGGGCTCACCGTATCCCGCCGGGTCGTCCACCGGGCCCGCCCACGGGTCGCGGACGCGCTCGCGTACCGACGCGGCGGCGGCGACGATCCGGCGGGCCAGCGGCAGCAGGTGCGGGCGCGCCAGCCGCTCGGCGGCGCCCCGGTGGTCGGCCAGCGCCCACAGGCAGGCGAACCAGGCGCCGTCGCCCGCGTACACCTCGCCGGTGTCCGCGACCACGGTGAGGTCGCGCAGTGTCGCGTCGGGGTCCAGCCCGGGGAAGCGCCGCCGGGCCTCGGCGGAGCCGGCCGGCACGAACTCCAGGGGTACGAGCTGAGCGCGGGACGCCAGCCAGTGGCGGGCGGCGCGGCAGAGCGGGCAGTGCGCGTCGTAGAGGACGGTGAACCCCCGGATGCCACCGCCCCCGTGCGCGGTGGCATCCGGAACCCCGCCCGTTCCGTCGCCGGGCGGGACGGTCATCGGGCCGGCGGCGTGCCGGGGCCGGCCTCCGGCCCGGGGCCGGTCGGGCCGGCGGGCTGTTGGGTGCCGACGGGCTGGCGTGGGCCGCCGGGCTGCGGGTTGCCGGGGTGGAGGTTGCCGGGGTACGGGCCGACCGGGTGCGGGCCGGCCGCGGCGGCCGGGTGGGGGCCGCGGGGCGTGGGCTGCATCGGCAGCCGGCCGACCGGGGCGAGCGGCGGATGGGTGGCGAGCTGGCGCAGCCGGCCCCGGCGGTACCGGCCGAGCGCGAAGACGTTGAAGAAGTGCAGCGCGCCCAGCACCAGCAGCACCAGGCCGATCTTGAGGGAGAGCTCCTCCATGGCCTGGGCGGTGGACCCGACCGGGTCGGGGTGCTTCATCGCCACCGTGACGTAGCCGAGGTTGAGCAGGTAGAAGCCGACCACGAGCAGGCTGTTCACCGCACGGGCCAGCCGCTCGTCGGCGAACACCTCCTCGAGGAAGACCAACCCGTTGCGGGAGAGCGCCCGGGCCACCCACACGGTCAGCCCGATGCTGACCGCCAGGTAGACCAGGTACATCCAGACCTTGGTGTCCATCGCCGACGCCCTTCTTGAACGTGTTCAAGTTTGTTGCCATGAGCGTAGGGCACTCTTTGAACGCGTTCAAGAGTGGGTGGCGCGGTGTCAGGGGTCGGTCATTCCGACGGCGCACCCCGGGCCCGCGCCGTCAAGCCGCCGGCCCGGGCCCGGGTGCCGCCGCCCGCGTCAGCCGGCCAGGCCGAGCACCTCGGCCGCCGCCCGGCCGTTGGCGTGGCTCGCGCCGTACGTGGTGACGAACGCCCGTACGCCCGCCGGCCGCCACTGGGCCGGCCAGCCCATCTCGACCACGGTCACCGGGTGCGCGGCGGCCAGCGCGGCGATCAGCTCGGGGCCGCCCGGCAGGCGGTGCAGGTGGCGACCGACCAGCACGATCGGCCGGTCCCCGGCGAGCCGGCGCAGGGCCGCCGGCTCGGTCTCGGCCGCGACCACGCGCAGCTCCTCCACGCCGTCGAGGTGCGGGCCGAGGCCCCACGGCACCCGTCCCTCGGCGATGGTCGAGGCGGCGTGCAGCTGCACGACCAGCGGGCGGTCCAGGCCGGACAGGGCCCCCTCCACCCGGACGGCCCGCCGTGCCGCGGCGTACCCGAGTTCGGTGGACGCGGCCGAGGTCGCGCCGGTGGCCCGGGTCCACGCGGCGAGCGTCGCGACGCGGCCGGCCGCCTCCTCGACCCGGGCCCGGTCCAGCCGGCCGTCGGCGAGCGCGCCGACGATCTCCGTGACCACCCGCTCGACCAGCTCGGCGTCGACCTTGGCGCCGATGCAGAGCAGGTCGGCGCCCGCGGTGAGGGCCCGTACGGCGGCGGGGCCCACCCCGCCGGCGGCCACGGCGGCACCCTTCATCTCCAGCGCGTCGGTGATGACGGTGCCGGTGAAGCCGTACTCGCCGCGCAGCAGGTCGACCAGGACCGCCCGGCTGAACGTGGCGGGGCCGTCGCCGGTCAGCGCCGGCACCCGGATGTGCGCGGTCATCACGGCCTGCGCGCCGGCCGCCACGACCGCGGCGAAGGGCGGCAGGTCGCGCTCGCGGAGCACGTCGAGTGGCACGTCCACGGTGGGCAGTTCGTAGTGGGAGTCGGCGACCGTCGCGCCGTGCCCCGGGAAGTGCTTGGCGCAGGCGGCCACCCCGGCGGCCTGGAGGCCGGCGACCGCCGCGGCGGAGTGCGCGGCGACCCGCACCGGGTCGGCGCCGAACGAGCGGGTGCCGATGACCGGGTTCTCGTCGGCGGTGTTGACGTCCACGGTCGGCGCGAGGTCGACGGTGATGCCGAGGCCCGCCAGCTCCGCGCCGATGGCCTCGTAGACCCGGCGGGTCAGCGCCACGTCGTCGATCGCGCCGAGCGCGGCGTTGCCCGGGTACGGGCTGCCGGTGGCGTGCGCCAGCCGGGTGACGTCACCGCCCTCCTCGTCGATCGCGATCAGCACGTCCGGCCGGCCCGCGCGCAGGGCGGCGGTGCTCGCCGCCAACTGCCCCGGGTCGTGGACGTTGGTGCCGAAGAGGGTGTGCCCGGCGAGTCCCTCGGCCACCAGGTCGACCGCCCAGTCCGGCGGGACCGGCCCCGGGTACGCGGCGAGCAGCGTGCCGAGCGCGAGCCGGCGCAGTCCTGGATCGAGCCCCACGTGATCTTCCCCTTTCGGTGCCCGAGGGCACGGATGTCGTACCGGCGGCGGTCGGCGACGTACCGGGTCGGCCGAGCGCCCCGGTCCCGGGCGGCCGATACGCTACGGCTACCCGTTTGCAGGTCCGTTTACAGTTAGCAAGGTTTAACAAAATTAGAGGACGTGGCATGAGTTCGACCCGGCTGCCCGGCACCCCCCGCCTGTTGCGGGCGCTCAACGACCGCGCGGCGCTGGAGCTGCTGCTGGAGCAGGGGCCGCTGACCCGGGCCCGCCTCGGCGAGCTGACCGGGTTGTCCAAGGTCACCGCCTCCCAGCTGGTCGAACGGCTGGAGGAGCGGGGGCTGGTCACCCGGGTCGGCGAGCAGGCCGGCGGGCGGGGACCGAACGCCCAGCTCTACGCCGTGCGGCCGGGCAGCGCGCACGTGGTCGGCGTGGACGTCGGCGCCGACCGGGTGGTCGCCGCGTGCGCGGACATCACCGGCGCCGTGATCGGCCGCGTCGAGCAGTCGACCCGGGACACCGACGACCCGGTCGGGGTCGTGCACAACGCGGTGGTCCAGGCCGCGAGCAGCGCCGGGGCGCAGCTGTCGAGCGTACGGCGGATCGTGCTGGGCACCCCCGGCCTGGTCGACCCGGGCACCGGCGACATCACCTTCGCCTTCAACCTGCCGCGCTGGCACAGCGGTCTGCTCGCCGCGCTCCGGGAGGACCTGCACACCCCGGTGGTCTTCGAGAACGACGTCAACCTGGCGGCGGTCGCCGAGGCGCAGTCGGGCGCCGCGCGGGGGCTGACGGACTTCGTCCTGGTCTGGGTCGGCGCGGGCGTCGGCCTGGCGATCGTGCTGGGCGGCCGGCTGCACCACGGCAGCAGCGGTGCCGCGGGCGAGATCGGTTACCTGCCGGTGCCCGGGGCGCCCATCCCGCGCGACGTCTCCCGCCGGGCGAAGCCCGCGTTCCAGCAGTTGATCGGCGCGGAGGCGGTCCGCGAGCTGGCCCGGGCGCACGGCTACCCGGACGACAGCGGCGCCTCCGCCGTGCGGGCCGCGGTCGCCGACGGCACGGCCGGCGGCCCGATGCTCGACGAGGTGGCCCGCCGGCTGGCGCTCGGTGTGGCGAGCACCTGCGTGGTGCTGGACCCGCCGCTGGTGGTGCTCGCCGGTGAGGTCGGCCAGGCCGGCGGGGCGGCGCTGGCGGAGCGGGTGCAGCACGAGGTCGCGGCGATCACCCTGGTCCGGCCCCGGGTCGTGCCCACCGGCCTGACCGAGGAACCGATCCTGCGCGGCGCGCTGCGCACGGCGCTGGACGCGGTCCGCGACGAGGTCTTCGGCTCGACGATCGGCTGACCGCCACCCGCGCGCCGCCGTCGTGCCGGCCGGCCCGGGCGGAGCCGGCCGGTGCCCGCCCGGCGTCGCCCGGACCTGCTCGGCGGAAGCTGCCCGAAGGTGCTCGGCGGGCGTCGCCCGAAGGTGCTCGGCGGGCGTCGGCGGCCCGGAGCGGCGGGGTTGGCCGCGCGTCATGTGAAGGAATATTTCATCATCGGCCCCGGTGCTGCAAGGTGTTGCCGCGCCGGGGCCGGATGACGCCGCAGGTCACATCAGGTCGCGTCGGCGGAACACGGCGAAGGCCGCCGCGGTCAGCGCCCCCGTCAGCCCGAGCAGCAGGACGAGCGACGGCTGCCAGGTCAGCGTCCAGTAGCCGCTGCAGGACGTGGTCAGCCCGTCCGGGCAGGCCCGCAGGTCCCAGAACTCCACCTTGCCGTTCAGCCAGGCGGCCACGTAGCTGGAGAGCACGTACCGGTCCACCTGGACGACGTCCAGGATCTCCATCACCAGCCGGGCCCCCAGCTCCCACACCACGAGGTAGCCGGCGATCGCGCCGAGCGCCGCGGACGTGTGCCGGCCCAGGGTGGCGATGGCGAACCCCATCGCGGTGACCAGCAGCACCAGCAGCATGCCGCGCCCCCACGTCGCGCCCAGCGACCGCCAGAACTCCCCGTCGAGCCGCCCGGGCCGGCCGGCGAGCTGGGCGATCAGCCAGAACGCCCCGAGGTACGCCACCGAGGCGACCAGCGACAGCAGCGCCGTCGCGCCGAGCAGCGTGCCCAGCTTGGCGCCGAGCACCGTCAGCCGCCGGGGCCGCCAGAGCAGCAGGTTGACCACCCCGCCGGAGTTCAGGTCGGCGCCGATGTAGGAGGCGCCGACCAGGAAGCCGAAGAGCACCAGGAAGGCGACGAGGAAGTAGAGCAGCGGCCGGGCCTCCTCGGCGAAGGTGAACACCCCCGTCAGGAAGTCGGCGGCCACCGGGGCCCGCTCCATCTGGGCCGGGTCGACCTCGCTGCAGTCGTCCGGGATGTACTCGTGCACCTCGTCCACCCGGATGACGCCGCGCTGCCGGTCCAGGCAGAGCTGGTGGGTGCGTTCCAGCTCGCTGCGCGCCGCGGCGGCCTGCTGCTCGGCGTCGAGGATCTCCTGGGCGGTGGGCCGGTGGGAGCCGGCGAGGGTGGTCGCCGCGGTGACGCCGAACGCGAGCACCAGCAGGACGACCATGAGCTGCACGAAGCGCCGGGCACCCAGGCGCTCCAGCTCGGCACGGACCAGGTTCACGCGTCCACTCCGCTCGCGTCGAGGTCGATCACCGGTTCCCGGGGCCCCTGGTCGGGCAGCACCGAGTCGTCCACCTGACGGGGGACCGTCGGGTGCGCCGCCGTGCCGGTCAGTTCGAGGAAGACGCTCTCCAGGTCGGGCCGCAGCGGGGTCAGCTCGCGCACCCACAGGCCCGCCTCGCCCAGCGTGCGGCTGACCGTGGCGGCGTCGTCCACGTCGCCCACCACCAGATGGTCGTCGCGCCCGGTCACCGCCATCCCCGCCGCCGCCAGCAGCTCGGCGGCCCGCTCCGGGTCGTCCACCCGCACCAGCAGTTCGTGCCGGTCGAAGCCGGCCAGCACCTCGTCGACCCGCCCGGCGGCCACCCGGCGGCCCCGCGAGATGATCGTCACGTGGTCGCAGATCAGCTGGATCTCGGCCAGGATGTGGCTGGAGACCAGCACGGTCACGCCGGCCTCGGCCAGCGAGCGCATCAGGTCCCGCATCTCCCGGATGCCGGCCGGGTCCAGCCCGTTCGCCGGCTCGTCGAGGATCAGCAGCTCCGGGTCCTTGAGCAGGGCCGAGGCCACCGCCAGGCGCTGCTTCATGCCCAGCGAGTAGCCCTTGACCCGCTCGTCGCCCCGGTCCCGCAGGCCCACCTGCTCCAGCACCTCGTCGACCCGGGCGACCGGCACGCCGCCGGCCCGGGCGAGCAGGCGCAGGGTGCGGTGCCCGGTGAAGTTGCCGAAGAACTGCGGGCTCTCCACGATCGCCCCGACCCGCCCGGCCACCTGGGGCAGCTGCTCCGGCGAGGTCCGCCCCAGGACCGTCATCCGGCCGGCGTCGGCGCGGACCAGCCCGAGCAGGGCACGCAGCGTGGTGGTCTTGCCCGACCCGTTGGGGCCGAGGAAGCCGTGGATCTGGCCGGACTCCACCAGCAGGTCGAAACCGTCGACCGCCACCCGGCGCCCCTGCCGCAGGCTGCGGAAGGTCTTGCGCAGACCCTCGATCTCGATGACCGCGCTCACCGGCGCGGCTCCGTGTTCCGACCGGGCATGGACCGTCCTTCGAGTGTGGTGACCAACGACACGGCGCCTCACCCTACGACCGGGGCGCCGCCCGTGGGGGGCGCCCCGCGCTGCGTGGTTGGATGGTCGGGTGACTGGTGACCTGATCCCCGGCGCCGGCGGCGCCGCAGCCGCGCCCGCGCCCGTGGACGCGGATCTGGTGGTCAGCCTCGACGGCGTCGGCGTACGCCGGTCCGGCACGGCGCTGCTGCACGACCTGGACTGGCGGGTCGAGCTGGACGAGCGCTGGGTGGTGCTCGGCCCGAACGGCGCCGGGAAGACGACACTGCTCAACCTCGCCGCCGGGCGGCTGCACCCGACCACCGGCACCGCCCACGTGCTCGGCGAGCGCATCGGCCGCACCGACGTCAACGAGCTGCGCACGCGCATCGGGCTCTCCACCGCCGCGCTCGCCGAGCGGGTGCCCGCCGACGAGCGGGTCAGCGACGTGGTCGTGACGGCCGCCTGGTCGGTGCTGGGGCGCTGGCGGGAGAGCTACGACAGCGGCGACGAGGCCCGCGCCCGCGCGCTGCTGAGCCAGCTCGGCATCGGCGGCCTCGCCGACCGCGCCTACGGCACGCTGTCCGAGGGGGAGCGCAAGCGGGTGCAGATCGCCCGCGCGCTGATGACGGACCCGGAGCTGCTGCTGCTCGACGAGCCCGCAGCCGGGCTCGACCTGGGCGGGCGGGAGGACCTGGTGGCCCGGCTGGCCGAGCTGGCGTACGACCCGGACGCCCCGGCGCTGGTGCTGGTCACCCACCACGTGGAGGAGATCCCGCCCGGCTTCACCCACGCGCTCCTGCTGCGCGACGGCCAGGTGGTGGCCCAGGGGCTGCTCGGTGACACCCTCACCGGGGACAACCTCTCCAAGACCTTCGGGCTGCCGCTGGTGGTCGAGCGCTCCGGCGACCGGTACACCGCCCGCGCCGCCTGAGGCGCCAGAAGGAGGTCGGCGTGCGGCAGACCAGGGTCGTCGTCGTGGGCAGCGCCAACATGGACCTGGTGGGCACCGCCCCCGCCCTGCCCCGGCCGGGGGAGACCCTGCTCGGCACCGGCTTCGTCATGGTGCCCGGCGGCAAGGGCGCCAACCAGGCCATCGCCGCGGCCCGCGCCGGCGCCTCCTGCGCCTTCCTCGGGGCGATCGGCTCCGACGCGTTCGGCGTCACCCTGCGGGCCCGGATCACCGCCGCCGGCGTCGACACCGACCAGCTCCGCACGACGTACGGCACGTCGGGGGTGGCGCTGGTGATGGTCAACGCCGAGGGTGAGAACGCGATCCTCGTCACCCCGGGCGCGAACGCCTCGATGACCCACCTCACCGAGCCCGAGCTGGCGGCCGTACGCTCCGCGGACGTGCTGCTCGCCCAGCTGGAGATCCCGGTCGGCACGGTGACCCGGGCGGCGGTCGTTGCCCGGGCGGCCGGTAGGCGGGTGGTGCTCAACGCCGCGCCGGCCGTGCCGGTGCCCCCGGAGCTGCTCGCGGCGACGGATCTGCTGGTGGTCAACGAGACCGAGGCGCAGGCGCTCACCGGGCGCGGCCGGGACGACCCGTCGGCCCTGCTCGACCTGGTGCCCCGGGTGGTGCTCACGCTCGGCGCGCAGGGCGCCTGGTACGGCGACCGGGACGGCACGGCCGTGCACGTGCCGGCGGTGAAGGTCGACGTGGTGGACTCCACGGCGACCGGGGACGCCTTCACCGCCGCGCTCGCGGTCGCCTGGGGCGAGGGCCGGGACCTCGTCGACGCGGTGCGTTGGGCGGCGGCGGCCGGGGCGGCCTGCGCCCGCCGGCTCGGCGCCTCCTCGGCCCTGCCCAGCCGGGCCGAGATCGAGGAGCTCTACACGCCCGCCTGATCTGGCCCGGGCGGGTCGGCGCCGACCGGGCCCCGGTGAACGGGGCCGTGGCCGCCCCGCCCTGGGCCGAGCCGCTGACCGCCGCTCACGCCTCCGCGTCGTCGCTGAGCTTCTCGCCCCGACGGCGCAGCATGCCCAACCCCGGGATGCCGGCGACGGCGAGCTTCAGGTCGCGGGTGACGTCGAGCAGGTCGTGCAGGTCCGGGCCGACCCGGTCCAGGGTGGCCAGGATCGGCAGGATGTCCGCCGTCAGGTGCTGCTTGAGCTTGGGCAGCTCGTCGACGAGCCGGATCGCGGCGGTCACCTCCTCGTGGCTGAGCTGCTCGACGAAGCGGTTCGCCATGGGCGCCGCCCGGCGCAACGCCGGCTCGTACGCCGTCAGCAGCTCGGCGGCCGTGGCGGCCGCCTCCGCCGCGGTGCCCACGGCGCCGGCCGCCCGACCGGCCACCGACTCGGCCTCCCTGACCACCACGGACGCGGCGGCGGCCACCTCGGTCGCCGTCCCGATGGCGGCGGTCGCGGCGGCGCTGATCACGGGCACCTCCCGCACCGCGGCGTCGGCGTCGGCGAGCACCTGGTCGGTCCGGTCGAGGGTCTGCTCGACCCGGTCCACCATGCCGTCGACCCGGCCCACCGTGGCGTCGACCCGGTCCACCATGCCGTCGACCCGCTCCACCATGCCGTCGATCCGGTCCACCACCCCGTTGATCCGGGTCAGTAGCGCCTCCACGGAGTCCAGCACGGCGAACGCGCGGGCCGGCACGGCGGCGAACGAGGCCGCCGAGCCGAGGGCCTGGTCGAGGGCGGAGCGGGTCAGACCGACGACCGCGGCGGGCCGGGGGAGGGGAATCACCATGGCACCAAGTGTGCGTCGCCCGCGCCCGAACCGCCGGGCGGCACAACGCGACCCCCGGGCGGCGCCCCAGGGCGAGCCTCCGGGCAGCGCCCCGGGTCAGGACTCCGTGTGCTGCTCGACCGCGCGCTGGACCGCCCGGTAGATCTGCCCGAACCGCAGCGCGTCCGGCGTGCGTAGCAGCAGCACCTCGCGGCCGTGGTGCTGCACCCAGAGTTCGTGCACCTTGCTGCCCCGCTCGTAGGAGCGGTCGAGCCAGCCGAGCGGGATCTCCAGGAACGGGGCCAGGGCCAGCGCGCCGACCACGCACGCGGCGAGGATGACCAGTGCCAGCTGCCACTCGCCCCGGTCCTGCGCCGACCAGGCCAGCGCGAGCACGCAGACCACCGCGATCAGCGGGGGCAGCGAGAGGAGCAGGACCAGGACGCCGCGGCCCAGCACCCGGCCGCGTACCGCCAGCGTCTTCGGCCCCTGCGCGTGCCAGACGTACGTCACGTCGGCGATCGCGACGGCGTGGCCTCCGGCCCGGATCGACTCCGAGGTCACCTGCACCGCGTCGTCCCGGTAATAGAGGGTCATCACTAAGCCTAACCGCTGCGCCGGGTCTGCGGCCGGCCGAGGTGGACGGCGCTCGATGCGGCCGGGCTCAATTTTTCAGAACCAACCGATCACCCGGGCAACGTTCAAGGACGGGGTTCTAGCGACGGCGGGGCGTCACCGGCTGGCCGGCCTCCACCGCCCGCTGCACCGCGCGGTAGATCTGCCCGAAGCGCAGCGCGTCGCCGGTGCGCAGCAGCCGCACCGGCTGGCCGCGCCAGCGGGCCCAGATCTCCAGTTGTCGGCTGCCCCGCGCGTACGAGCGGTCCAGGTGCTCGAAGAGGAAGTCGGCGACCGGCCCGACCGCGAGCCCGACGAGCACCGAGGCCCCGACGATGGCGACGGTGACGGTGAGGGAGCGGTCCAGCGTGAGCGCCAGCGCGATGCCGAGCGCGGCGGCCACCAGGGGGCCGGCCAGCGCCGCGCCGATCGCGCCCCGGCCGGCGAGCACCCGCCAGGACCGGCTGCCGCGCTGGTGCCAGACCATGCTGATCTCGGCCAGCCGGAACGTGCGGCCGTCCACGCGGACGGCGGTGGACGTGATCTGGACCGACCTGTCGTCGTAGTAAGTGATCATGGCTGCACTCCCGGTGGCGGGCCTGACACCACACTACTGACCCCGACGGCCCGCGCCGTAAGGTTGGCCCGCGACTTCGACGAGGAAGTGAGGGCCAGCGTGGGCGAGTTCGTGCGGCTGGAGACCAAGGACGGCATCGGCACCATCCGGCTGGATCGGCCGCCGATGAACGCGCTGAACACCCAGGTGCAGGAGGAGTTGCGCGCCGCGGCCGCGGCGGCCACCGCGGACCCGGGTGTCCGCGCCGTCATCGTGTACGGCGGGGAGAAGGTCTTCGCCGCCGGCGCGGACATCAAGGAGATGGCCGACATGTCCTACGTGGACATGGCGGAGCGGGCGGCCGACCTGTCCAGCGCGCTCGGCGCGATCGCCCGGATCCCGAAGCCGGTCGTCGCCGCGATCACCGGTTACGCCCTGGGCGGCGGCTGCGAGCTGGCGCTGGCGTGCGACTGGCGGGTCGTCGCCGAGGACGCGAAGCTCGGCCAGCCGGAGATCAAGCTCGGCATCATTCCCGGCGCGGGCGGCACCCAGCGGCTGGCCCGCCTGGTCGGCCCGGCCCGCGCCAAGGACCTGATCATGTCCGGCCGGATGGTGGACGCCCAGGAGGCGCTGCGGATCGGGCTGGCCGACCGGGTGGCCCCGGCCGCCGAGGTCTACGAGGCCGCGGTCGAGCTGGTGCGCCCGTACCTCACCGGCCCGGTGCAGGCCCTGCGCGCCGCGAAGCTCGCGGTGGACGGCGGCCTGGACATGGACCTCGCCTCCGGCCTGGCGTGGGAGAGCCAGCTCTTCGCGGCGCTCTTCGCCACCGACGACCGCCGCGAGGGCATGGCGGCGTTCGTGGCCAAGCGCAAGCCGGACTTCACCGGCCGCTGACCGGCGTGGGGCCGGCGGCGTGCCCGCCGGCCCAGTGGCTCGCCCACTGCGGGGCGTCCACCACCGACGTGGACGCCCCGCGCCGAGCCGAGGACGGTTCACATTCCGCCTACCGGTGAGTAGCGTGTGACTCCGGTCATGCGGACGAAGGGACAGCGGCGATGACGGAGCGGATCGAAGGTCACGGCGGGGAGCTCGCGCTCGCGGCGCTGCGCGCGTACGGGGTGCGGGAGATGTTCACCCTCTCCGGCGGGCACGTCTTCCCGCTCTACGACGCCGCGCACAAGACCGGCTTCCCCCTCTACGACGTCCGGCACGAGCAGTCGGCGGTCTTCGCCGCCGAGGCGGTGGCGAAGCTCCAGCGCCGCCCCGGCCTCGCCGTACTCACCGCCGGCCCCGGCGTCACCAACGGCATCTCGGGGCTGACCAGCGCCTACTTCAACGCCTCGCCGGTGCTGGTGCTCGGTGGTCGGGCCCCGCAGTTCCGCTGGGGCTCCGGCAGCCTCCAGGAGATGGACCACCTGCCGCTGGTCGCCCCGGTCACCAAGCACGCCGAGACGGTGTTCAGCCCCGACGACATCCCGCGCGCGGTGACCGCGGCGCTGACCACCGCGCTCACCCCGCACCGGGGCCCGGTCTTCCTCGACTTCCCCCTGGAGGCGGTCTTCTCGGTCGCCGACGCCGAACTCCCCGCCCCGCCGGGCATCGCGCCCGTCGAGCCCGACCCGGACGAGGTGGCGAAGGCGGCCACCCTGATCGCCGCCGCCAGCCGCCCGGTGATCATCGCCGGCTCCGACGTCTACGCCGGGGACGCGGTTGACGCCCTGCGGGCCGCCGCCGAGGCGCTCCAGGTGCCGGTCTTCACCAACGGGATGGGCCGGGGCGCGCTGCCGCCCGAGCACCCGCTCGCCTTCGCCAAGGCCCGCCGGGTGGCGCTCAAGGGCGCCGACGTGGTCGTGGTGATCGGCACCCCGCTGGACTTCCGGCTCAGCTTCGGCGACTTCGGCGACGCGAAGGTGGTGCACGTCGTCGACGCGCCCAGCCAGCGGGCCGGGCACGTCCAGCCGGCCGCCGCCCCCGCCGGCGACCTCCGGCTGGTCCTCACCGCGTTCGCCGACCACCCCGGCGACCGGGCCGACCACGCCGACTGGATCGCCGGGCTGCGCACCGCCGAGGACGCCGCGAAGGCCCGCGACGCCGCGGAGATGGCCGCCGAGACCGACCCGATCCGGCCCGCCCGGGTCTACGGCGAGCTGCGCCGGGTCCTGGCCCGCGACGCCATCACGATCGGCGACGGCGGCGACTTCGTCTCGTACGCCGGCCGCTACCTGGAGCCCGCCCAGCCCGGCACCTGGCTCGACCCGGGCCCGTACGGCTGCCTCGGCACCGGCATGGGCTACGCGATGGGGGCCCGGGTCAGCCACCCCGACCGGCAGATCTGTGTGCTGATGGGCGACGGCGCGGCCGGCTTCTCGCTGATGGACGTGGAGTCCCTCGCCCGGCAGAAGCTGCCCGTGGTGATCGTGGTCGGCAACAACGGCATCTGGGGCCTGGAGAAGCACCCCATGCGCGCCATGTACGGCTACGACGTCGCCGCCGACCTCCAGCCGGAGCTGCGCTACGACCAGGTGGTGAGCGCCCTCGGCGGCGCGGGCGAGACGGTGGCGAAGGCCGCCGACCTCGGGCCGGCCCTGCAGCGCGCCTTCGACGCCGGCGTGCCGTACCTGGTGAACGTGCTCACCGACCCGGCTGACGCGTACCCCCGCTCGTCGAACCTGGCCTGAACCACCGCCCGCCGCCGTCGCCGCGCCCGGCGACGGCGGCGGGCGCGTTTCACGACCAGCTAAATCGGCGGAATGTCAGCGCCTGTCGCCGTAACGTCAGCCCGGGATCGGCGGAATGTCAGGGATGCCGGTCATGGTGGCTCGACCAGCGAGAACGACAGGAGTTGCGATGGATTACGCGATCCGCGCGGAGGGGCTGGTGCGCCGGTTCGGCGACACCACCGCCCTCGCCGGAGTTGACCTGTCCGTCCCCACCGGCACGGTCTTCGGCCTGCTCGGTCCCAACGGGGCCGGCAAGACCACCACCGTCCGGGTGCTCGCCACCCTGCTGCGCGCCGACGAGGGGCGCGCCACGGTCGGCGGCTTCGACGTGGTGCGCGACGCCCACCGGGTGCGCCAGCTCATCGGCCTGACCGGCCAGTACGCCTCGGTCGACGAGACGCTCACCGGGGCGGAGAACCTGCTGCTCATCGGCCGGCTGCTCGGCTCCTCCCGGGCCGACGCCAGGGCCCGCGCCCGGCAGTTGCTCGCCGACTTCCACCTCAGCGACGCCGCCGACCGGCCGGCCAAGACCTACTCGGGGGGCATGCGCCGCCGGCTCGACCTCGCCGCCAGCCTGGTCGGCCGGCCGCAGGTGCTCTTCCTCGACGAGCCGACCACCGGCCTCGACCCGCGCAGCCGCAACGAGCTGTGGGACATCGTGCGCGGCCTGGTCTCCGACGGGGTGACGGTGCTGCTCACCACGCAGTACCTGGAGGAGGCCGACCAGCTCGCCGGCGAGATCGCCGTCGTCGACCACGGCCGGGTGATCGCGCAGGGCACGCCCGAGGAACTGAAGGCCAGGACCGGCGGCCAGGTGCTCGCGGTCCGGCCCGCGGACGCCGCCGACCTGGCGACCGTGGTGGCCATCGCCGGCGAGGTGGTCCACGCCACCCCGGAGGTGGCCCAGAGCACCGTCACCGTGCCGGTGAACGACCCGGGCGTGCTGCCCGCCGTGGTGGGCCGCCTCGACGCCGCCGGCATCGCGGTCGCCGAGCTGGCCCTGCGCGGCTCCAGCCTGGACGAGGTGTTCCTCCAGCTGACCGGGCACCGCGCCGACGCCGACGCCCCTTCCGGGGCCGACCTGGAGAGGACCCCGGCATGACCGCCGCCACCCTGACCGCGCCGGTCGCGCCGGCCCGCCGGCTCGGCCCCGCCGCCGGGCTGCGCCACACGTTGACCCTGGCCTGGCGCAGCCTGGTGCAGATCAAGCACAACCCGATGGAGCTGCTCGACCTGAGCATCCAGCCGGTGATGTTCGTCCTGCTGTTCACGTACGTGTTCGGCGGGGCGATCTCCGGCTCGCCCGGGGACTATCTGACCTTCGCGCTGCCGGGCATCATCGTGCAGAACGCCTTCTTCGCCACCATGACCACCGGGTTCGGGCTGAACAACGACCTCACCAAGGGCGTCTTCGACCGGCTCCGGTCGCTGCCCATCGCCCGCTGGGCGCCGCTGGCCGGGCGGATCCTCGCCGACACGGTCAAGCAGGCGTGGTCGGTGTCGCTGCTCGTCGGCGTCGGCGTGATCCTCGGCTTCCGCCTGGGCAACGGCCTGCCCGGCCTGCTCGGGGCGTTCGCCCTGCTGCTCGCGTTCTCGCTGGCCGCGTCGTGGATCTCGGTGCTGGTCGGCGTGCTGGTCAGCGAGCCGGAGAAGGTGCAGATCTTCGGCTTTATGGTGATCTTCCCGCTGACCTTCACCAGCAACGCGTTCGTGCCGACCGAGACGATGCCCGGCTGGCTCCAGTCCTGGGTCGAGGTCAACCCGGTCACCATCCTGGCCGACGCGCTGCGCGGCCTGCTGGTCGGCGGGCCGGTGGCCGCGCCGGTGGTGCAGTCGCTGCTCTGGGCGGCCGTCCTCGCGGCGATCTTCGCCCCGCTCGCCGTGCGCGGGCTCCGGCGCCGGGTGTGACCCGCAGCCGGCCGCCGGCTACACCTCGGGGCGGTCCTCCTCGCGCGGCGGCTCGCCCTCGCGTCGGCGCAGGTCGTCCTCGCGGCGGCGCAGGTCCTCCTCCCAGCGGGTGAACAGCTCCTGGTCCTCCCGCCGGGAGCGCTCGCCGAGCGAGCGGAGGAACTCGGGATCGTCGTCCGGGGCGACCGGGCGGGGCCGCTCGCGGGCCGGCAGGATCCGGCCCGTCGACGGCGCGCCGCCGGGCCGGCCCGGGGTGCGCTCGCGCCCGGCGGCGAACCAGGCGAGGGAGCCGAGCAGCGGGAAGAACAGGATGATCAGCACCCAGGCGATCCGGGGCAGGGCCTTGATCTCGCCCTCCTCGGCGGAGAGGCAGCTGATCAGCGCGCAGACCGCGAGGACGATCTGCACCACGAAGAGGAGGACGTACAACCGGGCCATGGGTCAATGATGGCGCACCCGGTCCCGTCAACCCAGCCCGCGCGCCGCCAGGAGCGCACCGAGCAGCGCGTAGCCGGCGGTGGCCAGGGCGACCAGGGGCAGCGCCCGCCCGTAGCGGGAGGCCGGGCCGACGGCGTTCGCCCGCCGCCAGCAGACCGCCAGCGCCGCGGCCCAGCCGAGCACGGCCAGCCCGGCGACGAGCGCGCCGAGCGTCCCGCCGGCGGGCGGGCCGGTGAGCGCCAGCCGCACGGTCAGCACCATGATCACCGTGAGCGCCAGCGCCGTGCGCCGCCAGGCCAGCCGGGTCCGCTCGGGTTGCAGCCCGGGGTCGCGCGCCGGCCGGCCCGGCGGCGTCCGCTGCGCGCCGGCGCTCACCGTTCGCCGACCGCCCGGGCCAGCACCGCCGCCACCAGCAGCAGCGCGCCGAGGCCGACGGCGAGGGCGAGCACCGCCGGGAAGCGGGAGGCCGGCAGTTCCTCGCCGAGCCGGATCGCCCGCTCCGTACGCGCCCAGTGGTCGACGGCCCGGACCGCCACCGTTCCGCCGAGCAGCAGCAGCGCGACGGCGATCACCTCACGCAGGTGTGCCAGCGGCAGCGGCGGCAGGAACTGGGCGGCGGCGAGCCCACCCGCGACCAGCGCCAGCCCCGTACGCAGCCAGGCCAGGAAGGTCCGCTCGTTGGCCAGCGAGAAGCGGTAGTCGGGGGTGCTGCCGACCGAGCGCAGTTCGCGCGGGTCGAACCATCGCCTGATCGCCTGCCACACGTGCCGATTATCCGCTTCCGTCCGGTCGTAGCCTGGAGCAGTGACGGATCTTGACGCGATGACGCTGCGGAACGCGTACGACCACCAGTTGCGGGCGTCGGTGCCCGACCCACTGCCGGCGGGGGTGACCGTGGACCGGGACGGCCCGCTGGTCCGCCTTCTCGGCCTCGACCACGGCGGCTTCCTCACCTACCGCGATCTCGACGGGCTGACCGGCGCGGCGCTGGACGGGCTGATCGCCCGGCAGGTGGAGTTCTTCCGGGCGCGCGGCGAGTCGGTGGAGTGGAAGTGGCACGGCCACGACGAGCCGGCGGACCTGCCGGAGCGGTTGCGCGCCGCCGGGTTCGTGCCGGAGGAGCCGGAGACCGTCGTGATCGGCCCGGTCGCGCCGCTCGCGGCCGCGCTCCCGGTCGTCCCCGAGGGCGTACGCCTACGCGAGGTGACCGCCCGCGCGGACCTGGACCGGATCGTGGCGATGGAGGAGGCGGTCTGGAACGCCGACCGCAGCCACCTGGCCACCGGGCTGGAGAAGGAGATCGCGGCGGACCCGCAGTCGATCACGGTGGTGGTGGCCGAGGCGGGCGACGAGGTGGTGAGCGCGGGTTGGGTGCGCTACGTGCCGGGAACCGGGTTCGCCACCCTGTGGGGCGGCTCGACCCTCGTCCCGTGGCGCCGCCGGGGCATCTACCGGGCGCTGGTCACCTACCGGGCCCGGCTCGCCGCCCAGCGCGACCGGACGCTGCTCCAGGTGGACGCCTCCGACGAGAGCCGGCCGATCCTCCAGCGGCTCGGCCTCGTCCCGGTCACGACGACCACCCCGTACGTCTACACTCCGTGATCATGGAGCAGCGGTTGACGGCCGAGGAGCGGCTGACCCTCAAGACGGGCGCGTTCGGGGCGGTGTTCCTGGTGGCCAACGCCGATCCGGGGATGCTCGCCCTGTTCCGGGAGAGCTTCGCCGCCTCCGCCGCGATGGCCGACACGAGCGGGGTCGTGAAGGAGGCGCTGACCACCGGGCCGCTGCCGAAGCTGCCCCGGGACTCGGCGCTGGAGATCGAGGCGGTGGTGCTGCCGGCGCTGGGCCGCTCCGTCGAGATCCTGCGCGAGAAGTCGCCGCAGGACGTGGCGGTCTACCGCGAGGTGGTGCTGTCCGCCGCCGAGCGGGTGGCCGGGGCGCACCGGGGGGTGGCTCCGGCCGAGGCGGCGGTCATCGAGCGGATCAGGGGCGCGCTGGCTCAGTCGGCGTGAGCCGGTCCGCCGGCGCGGGCGTGCGCCGGCCCGGCGACCAGAGCGCCCGGACGGTGGCGCGTACGCACCGGTCGCGGACCCGGCCGCAGGCGCAGCGGTACGCCTCGGGGCGCGCCCGGCGACAGGGGCGCCGCGGCGGGTCGTGCGGCGTGGCGCTGGAGGATTCTGACATTTCGCGACACCTCCCAATTTGCCAGATTACCCGCCGGGGCGGCCTGCCGTGAGCTGTGTCACCCTGAGGTCGCCGGAGGTCGATGCTACTGACAGGTAACATTGCGCCGTGGGCAACTGCACAGCAGCCCGTGGTTGACCGATCGTTAAGTCACGCGGGAGGCTGCGCCCGTGACCGGGCGAGTGATCGCTACACCAAACAGGAGGGTCGTCGAAGCGCGATGAACATCGTCGTACTCGTCAAGCAGGTGCCCGATTCGGGCGCGGACCGCAACCTGCGCACTGACGACAACACCGTCGACCGCGGTTCGGCGAACAACGTCATCAACGAGATGGACGAGTACGCCATCGAAGAGGCGTTGAAGATCAAGGAGGCCCACGGCGGCGAGGTCACCGTCCTGACCATGGGTCCGGACCGGGCGACCGAGTCGATCCGCAAGGCGCTCTCCATGGGCCCCGACAAGGCCGTGCACGTCGTGGACGAGGCCCTGCACGGGTCCTGTGCCGTGTCCACCTCGAAGGTGCTCGCCGCCGCGCTCGGCCAGCTCAACGCCGACCTGGTGCTCTGCGGCGCCGAGTCGACCGACGGCCGGGTGCAGGTGATGCCGCACATGATCGCCGAGCGGCTGGGCGTCGCGGCGCTGACCGGCGCCCGCAAGCTCACCGTCGACGGCGCCACCCTGACCGTCGAGCGGCAGACCGAGGAGGGCTACGAGGTGGTCACCGCCCCCACCCCCGCCGTGGTCTCCGTCTGGGACACCATCAACGAGCCGCGCTACCCGTCCTTCAAGGGCATCATGGCCGCGAAGAAGAAGCCGGTGCAGACGCTCTCCCTGGGTGACCTCGGCGTCGCCCCGGCCGAGGTGGGCTTCGAGGGCGCGACCAGCGCCGTGCTGGAGCACACCAAGCGCCCGCCGCGCTCCGGCGGCGCGAAGATCACCGACGAGGGCGACGGCGGCGTCAAGCTGGTCGAGTTCCTCGCCACCGAGAAGTTCGTGTGAGAGGTCTGGACATGTCTGAGGTTCTCGTCGTCGTCGAAGCCACCCGGGAATTCGGCGTCAAGAAGGTCACCCTGGAGATGCTCACCCTCGCCCGCGAGCTGGGCACGGCGAGCGCGGTCGTGCTCGGCGGCCCCGGCGCCGCCGAGGCGCTGAGCGCCAAGCTGGGCGAGTACGGCGCGGAGAAGATCTACGCCGCCGAGGGTGACGACATCGACGGCTACCTGGTGGCCCCCAAGGCCACCGTCGTGGCCGAGCTGGTCAAGCGGGTGCAGCCCGCGGCCGTGCTGCTCGCCTCGTCCCAGGAGGGCAAGGAGATCGCCGCCCGCCTGGCTGTCAAGCTGGACAACGGCATCCTGACCGACGTGGTCGCCCTGGCCGCCGACGGCACCGCCACCCAGGTGGCCTTCGCCGGCTCGACCATCGTCAAGTCCAAGGTCACCCGCGGCCTGCCGCTGGTCACCGTCCGGCCGAACTCGGTCAACCCGACCCCGGCGGCCGCCACCCCGACCGTCGAGCAGCTCACCGTGTCGGTCACCGACGCCGACAAGCTGGCCAGGGTCGTCGACCGGGTCGCCGAGCAGAAGGGCTCCCGCCCCGAGCTCACCGAGGCCGGCGTCGTCGTCTCCGGCGGTCGCGGCGTCGGCAACGCCGACAACTTCAAGCTGGTCGAGGAGCTGGCCGACCTGCTCGGCGGCGCCGTCGGCGCGTCCCGCGCGGCCGTCGACTCCGGCTTCTACCCGCACCAGTTCCAGGTGGGCCAGACCGGCAAGACCGTCTCCCCGCAGCTCTACGTCGCGCTCGGCATCTCCGGTGCCATCCAGCACCGGGCCGGCATGCAGACCTCGAAGACCATCGTCGCGGTCAACAAGGACGGCGAGGCGCCGATCTTCGAGCTGGCCGACTTCGGCGTGGTGGGCGACCTGTTCAAGGTCGTCCCGCAGGCCGCGGAGGAGATCCGCAAGCGCAAGTGAGCTGACGCTCGCCCGCACCGGGGCCGGGAACCGCGCGGCGGTTCCCGGCCCGTCGCTGTCCGTTCCCGAACGGGGAGGATCGGGACCGACGACGTCATCGGGCGCGGCCTGACCGCGGGTGGGGAGCTGATCGGCGGGCCGGGGAGCTGAGCCGGCCCGCCGATCAGCCCGTCAGAGGCCCCTCGGCACGCTCTCGCGGGGGCCGTGGGCTGTCGGACGCCTCGGCGGAAACGTCGACAACCGAGTATGCCTGACGGTCGACGTCCGGTGGCAACGGCAGCCGCTCGTCCGACCCGTCGCCGAGCACCCCGACCGGGAACATCCGTGTGTCGCGCGGGTCGGTAGTACCCCGCGACGTCCGAGAGATTCGTGACGTGCGGGTACGGGGTCCCACCGCCCCCGTGGGTTGGACGGCGTACTCCGGCGTCCGTCCGGTCCGGGGCCGGTCGTTAGGCTGAGCCGTGATGGCATACCTGGATCACGCGGCGACGACTCCGATGCTCGACGAGGCACTGGAGGCGTACGTCGCCACCGCCCGCGAGGTCGGCAACGCGTCCTCCCTGCACGCGTCGGGCCGCCGTGCCCGCCGACGGGTGGAGGAGTCGCGGGAGCGGGTGGCCGCCGCGCTGGGCGCCCGCCCCTCCGAGGTCGTCTTCACCGGCGGCGGGACCGAGAGCGACAACCTCGCGGTCAAGGGCATCTTCTGGGCACGGCGGGGGGCCGACACCCGGCGGGACCGGGTGGTCTCCAGCGCGGTGGAGCACCACGCGGTGCTCGACGCCGTGGACTGGCTGGCCGACCACGAGGGGGCCCGGGTGGGCTGGCTCTCGGTGGACGCCAGCGGCCGGCTCAGCCCCGACGAGCTGCGCGCCGAGCTGGCCGAGCACGGAGAACGGGTCGCGGTGGTGACCGCGATGTGGGCCAACAACGAGGTGGGCACCGTGCAGCCGGTCGCCGACCTGGCCGCGGTCGCCGCCGAGCACGGGGTGCCGTTCCACACCGACGCGATCCAGGCGGTCGGGCAGGTGCCGGTGGACTTCGCCGCCAGCGGGGTCGCCGCGCTGACCGTGACCGGGCACAAGCTCGGCGGGCCGACCGGGGTGGGCGCCCTCGTGCTCGCCCGCGACGTACCAGCCACCCCGCTGCTGCACGGCGGCGGCCAGGAGCGCGACGTGCGCTCCGGCACCCTCGACACCGCCGGCATCGTCGCCTTCGCCGTCGCCGTGGAGGCGGCGGTCAAGGGCCAGCAGGAGTACGCGGCCCGGATCGCCGCGCTCCGCGACGACCTGGTCGAGCGGGTCCGGCAGGCGGTGCCCGAGGTGGTCTTCAACGGCGACCCCACCGGCCGGCTGCCGGGCAACGCGCACTTCTCCTTCCCCGGCTGCGAGGGAGACGCCCTGCTGCTCCTGCTGGACGCCCAGGGCATCGCCTGCTCGACCGGCTCGGCCTGCTCCGCCGGGGTGGCCCAGCCGTCCCACGTGCTGCTGGCCATGGGTGCCGACGACGACCGGGCCCGCTCCTCGCTGCGCTTCACCCTCGGCCACACCAGCACGCCCGCCGACGTCAACGCCCTCATCGCCGCGCTCCCGGGCACCGTCGAACGCGCCCGCCGCGCCGCCGCCCTCCGCACCCCCCGCTGACCCCACCCCACCCCCCCCACCCCCCACCCCACCCCGTCGCGCTCGCCCTGTCGCGCTCGCGATCTTGCACTTTCGGCCCCTCAATCGCGGTGTTTGCCCCTTCTGCCGGGGCGACAACTGCAAGATCGCGCGGCGGGGGGACGTTGGCGCCAGGGGCGGGGAGGTCGGGTGGGGCGGGGGCGGGGATAGGCTCGGTGGGGTGAAGGGAGTGGGCCGGTGAGGGTGTTGGCGGCGATGTCCGGCGGGGTCGACTCGGCGGTCGCGGCGGCGCGGGCGGTGGAGGCGGGGCACGACGTGACCGGCGTGCACCTGGCGCTGGCACGCAACCCGCAGACGTACCGCACCGGCGCGCGCGGCTGCTGCACGCTGGAGGACTCCCGCGACGCCCGGCGGGCCGCCGACGTGATCGGCATCCCGTTCTACGTCTGGGACATGGCCGACCGTTTCCATGAGGACGTGGTGGACGACTTCGTCGCCGAGTACGCGGCGGGCCGTACGCCGAACCCCTGCCTGCGCTGCAACGAGAAGATCAAGTTTGCCGCGGTGCTGGACCGGGCCGTAGCCCTGGGCTTCGACGCCGTGGTGACCGGCCACCACGCCCGGCTCGGGGCGGACGGGCTGCTGCGCCGCAGCGTCGACGTGGCCAAGGACCAGTCGTACGTCCTCGCGGTGCTCACCCGAGAGCAGCTCGACCGGTCGGTCTTCCCGCTCGGGGACTCGACGAAGGCGCAGGTCCGCGAGGAGGCCGCCCGGCGGGGGCTGGCGGTGGCCGACAAGCCCGACTCGCACGACATCTGCTTCATCGCCGACGGCGACACCCGCGGCTTCCTCGCGCAGCGGCTCGGCGAGGCGCCCGGCGACGTGGTGGACGCGACCACCGGCGCCGTGGTGGGCAGCCACGCCGGCGCGTACGCGTATACCGTCGGGCAGCGGCGCGGCCTGCACCTGGACCGGCCGGCGCCGGACGGCCGCCCCCGGTACGTGCTCTCCATCACGCCGAAGACCAACACGGTGACGGTCGGCCCGGCGGAGGCCCTCGAGGTCTCCCGGGTGCGCGCCGAGCGTCCGGTGTGGACGGGCGGGCCCCGCCCGGAGGCCCCGCTGGAGTGCGAGGTGCAGTTGCGGGCGCACGGCGACGTGGTGCCGGCGACGGTCGAGGTGAGCGCCGACGGCCTCCGCGCCGAGCTGCGCCGCCCGGTGCGCGGGGTCGCCGCCGGCCAGGCGATCGTCGCCTACCGGCCGGACCCGGCCGGCGACGTCGTGCTCGGCTCCGCCACGATCGCCGGCTGAGCGGTCCGACCGCCCGGCGGCCGGATAGTCTTCGGCCGTGACAGATCAGGCGTGGCCCTGGCCGGCCGGCGCGGCGACCGGCATCGGTTCCCTCCCCGGCACCGACATCGCCGAGGCACAGCGGATCGTCCTCGGCGAGCTTCCCGCGCTGCCGCACCTGCCGGAGCTGCCGGCCCGGGGCCCCGGCGCCGACCTGGTCGGCCGGACCGCCGGCCTGCTGGTCGAGCTGCCGGTCGAGCTGTACGCCGCCCGCTGGCGGATCGCGCCCCGCCCGGGGCGGGACCTGCGCCGCGCCCGCGACCTGATGGAACGCGACCTCGACCAGCTCGCCGAGCAGGCCGAGGAGTACGCGGGACCGGTCAAGATCCAGGCGGGTGGCCCGTTCACCCTGGCCGCGTCCCTGGAGCTGCCGATCGGGGGCCGGATGCTGCGGGATCCCGGCGCGGTCCGGGACCTCACGGGTTCGCTCGCGGAAGGGTTGCGCGCGCATGTCGCGGCGGTCGTCCGCCGGCTGCCGCACGCCACCGTGCTGCTCCAACTCGACGAGCCGTCGCTGCCGGCCGTGCTCGCCGGGCGGGTGCCCACCGAGAGCGGGTTCGGCGTGTACCGGGCCGTGGAGCCGGGCGTCGCCGGGTCGCTGCTGCGCACGGTCGTCGAGGCGGCCGGCGTGCCGGTCCTGGTGCACTGCTGCGCGCCGGACGTGCCGCTGGAGCTGATCCGCGCCGCGGGCGCCGTCGGCGTGGCCCTCGACCTCGACCTCGTCACCGACCTGGACCCGCTGGGCGAGGCCGTCGACGCCGGGCTCGGGCTGCTGGCCGGCGCCGCGCCGACCCGGCCGCCGGCCGCCGGTCGCGCGCCCACCTCGGCTCAGGTCGCCGACCGGGTACGCCAGCTCTGGGACCGCCTCGGCTTCCCGCGCCGGCGGCTCGCCGAGCAGGTCGTGGTCACCCCGGCGTGCGGCCTCGCCAACGCGACCCCGCAGTACGCCCGCGCGGTGCTCGCCGCCTGCCGGGACGCGGGGCGGCGGCTCGCCGAGGACTGAGGTTTCCCGTCGTACGGGCGGGGCACGATGGTCGGCATGATTGGAAAGCTGCGCACAGTGGTGATCGACTGTCCCGACCCGCGGGCCCTGGCCGACTTCTACTCCGAGCTGCTGGGTCTGCCGCTGGACGCCGACGCCAGCGACGACGGTTGGGTGGTGATCTCCGGCTCCGGGCACCGGCTCGCCTTCCAGAAGGCACCCGACCTGCGCCCGCCGACGTGGCCCGACCCGCAGCGCCCCCAGCAGTTCCACCTGGACGTCGAGGTGGACGACGTGGAGGCGGCCGAGAAGCGGGTGCTGGCGCTCGGCGCCCGGCGGCTGCCGGGGGAGGGCGACGACTTCCGGGTCTACGCCGACCCCGCCGGCCACCCGTTCTGCCTGGTCTTCTTCGACTGAGTCGACCGCCGGCCGCCGGTCGCCCCGACCGTCCGGCGGCACGGGCTCGGCGGGCCGCGGCGCGGGTGCCCGGCCGTCGCGGTGGTGCGGGTTGCGGCCGGGCGGCATGATCGCGGGAATGATCGACACCTCGCTCCGGCGGGCCGCCGGCTCGCTCTTCGGCCTCGCCTACGGTGACGCGCTGGGCAAGCCGACCGAGTTCCTGACCGTCGCCGAGATCGTCCGCCGCTACGGCCCGGCCGGCCCGCGCGAGCTCGCCGGCCACCCGGCACTCGTCACCGACGACACCCAGATGGCGCTGGCCGTCGGCTGGGCGCTGCACGATGCCCCGGCGCTGACGCCCGAGGCGGTCGAGCCGCTGCTGCGGCAGCGCTTCCTCGACTGGGCGGCCAGCCCGGAGAACAACCGGGCGCCGGGCATGACCTGCCTGCGCGCCTGCGCCGAACTCGGGCGAGGTGTGCGCTGGCAGGAGGCGACGGTCGCCGGCTCGAAGGGCTGCGGGGCGAACATGCGGGTCACCCCGGTCGGCCTGCTCGACGTCGACCTGGACACCCTCGCCGGGCTGTCCCAGCTCCAGGCGGGGCTGACCCACGGGCACCCGACCGGCCTGGCGGCCAGCGAGCTGACCGCGTACGCCGTGCGGCTGCTGCGCGCCGGCGCGGCACCGGCGGACCTGCCCCGCCTGCTCGCCGACCGGGCCCGCGACCAGCGGCGCGTCTACCGCGCCGACTGGCTCGGCGACCTCTGGCAGCGCCCCGGCGTCGACACGCCGGAGGACTTCATCGCCCGCGGCTGGGACGAGTGCCTGGCGGTCCTCGGCCGCCTCGACGCCGCGCTCGCCGACCCCGACGACGGCGGCGACCCGTGCCGGCACACCGGCGAGGGCTGGATCGCCGAGGAGGCGCTGGCCACCGCGCTGTTCTGCGCGATCCGGCACGCCGACGACCCGGTCGCCGCGCTGGCCCGGGGCGCCACCACCGCCGGCGACTCCGACTCGATCGCCGCGCTGGCCGGCGCCTTCGTCGGCGCGGCCCTGGGCATGCCGGCCTGGCCCGACGCCTGGTCCGCCCGCATCGAGTACGCCGACCAGCTCCACACCCTCGCCCGCGCCTGGGACTGACCTGCCCCGACGTGCGATGGCCGGCTGGAGGGCGTGTCCCCGTCGGGCCGTGCGAGGGCGGGTCGGACGGCGTGTGGTCAGGCGCCGGGGAGGTGGGGCAGGCGGCGGATGCGGCGCCACAGGGCGGGGTCGCAGGCACCGGCGTGGCGGGAGAAGTCGGCCAGCGGAACGTGGGCGGGCTCGGCCAGGTCGACGAAGCTGTTGTGGTCGGCGCCGGGGTCCCACTCGCGGGTCGGGATGCGGACGTGGTCGTCCCGGCCGCTCTTGTCCTGACTGGTGATCTTCAGGACGTCGGCGCCCCGGGCGTCGGCGCGCAGCACCAGGCAGGGCCGCACCTTCGAGCCGGTGCCATCGGCATACGGGACGTCGGCCCACCAGATCTCACCCGGGCGCGGGGCACCGGCGGGCGCCCGTTCGGCGGTACGCGGCCGGGGTGGCGCGGTCGACCGGCCCGGCCCGCCCGGCGACGCGGTGCCGCGGCCGGGCCGGGTGCGCGGGCGTTCCCGTCGGCGCGGGGCGTCGTCACGGGCACCGCGCCGCCACTCGCTCCACGCCCAGCCGGCCGCCACGGCCAGCGCGACCGCCGTCGCCCAGAGCAGCCATTCCGGCATCCGTACCCCCGCCTCGACAGTTGGTGCGGCGCGGACGCCGCAGGTGGCGGGCCCCTGGCGCAGCCCGCAGTCCGGCGATCCTCGCACGTCGGCGGCCCTGTCGCCGCTCGGGCGTGGCGGGTGGCCGGCGGATTGTCCCACCGGACCGATACGGTGCCGGGGTAGCGGAATCACGGGAGGTCGCACGGTGTCCGAGGAAGCCATCGCCCAGCAGGTCACTCCGGCGCAGGAGGCGGCGGCCGGCGCCGAGCCGACCCCGGAGGCCCGGGAGCGGCACGCCACGCTCAGCCAGGAGCTGACGGACCACCAGTACCGCTACTACGTGCTGGACGCGCCGACCATCTCCGACGCCGACTTCGACCGGCAGTTGCGGGAGCTGGCGGCGCTGGAGGAGCGGTTCCCCGCGCTGCGCACCCCCGAGTCGCCGACCCAGCGGGTCGGCGGCACCTTCTCCACCGACTTCACCCCGGTCGCCCACGCCGAGCGGATGCTCTCCCTCGACAACGCCTTCGCCGACGAGGAGCTGGCGGCCTGGGCCGAGCGGGTCGAGCGCGACGCGGGCGGGCCGGTGGCCTACCTGTGCGAGCTGAAGGTCGACGGGCTCGCCATCAACCTCACCTACGAGCGCGGGCGGCTGGTCCGGGCGGCGACCCGGGGCGACGGCCGCACGGGCGAGGACGTCACCGCCAACGTGCGCAGCATCGCCGACGTGCCGGGCCAGCTCAGCACGTCGGCCGAGTTCCCCGACATCCCGGAGTTCGTGGAGGTGCGGGGCGAGATCTACTTCCCGGTGGCCGCCTTCGCCGACCTCAACGCCGGGCTGGTCGAGCAGGGCAAGCCCCCGTTCGCCAACCCGCGCAACGCCGCCGCCGGCAGCCTGCGCCAGAAGGATCCGCGGATCACCGCCTCCCGGCCGCTGCGCCTGGTGGTGCACGGCTTCGGTGCCCGTCGTGGCTTCCAGCCGGTGACGCAGTCCGAGTCCTACGCGGCCCTGAAGGCGTGGGGGCTGCCGACCAGCGACCGCTGGCGGGTGGTGCCCGACCTGGCCGGCGTCGCGGAATACATCGCCCACTACGCCGCGCACCGGCACGACGTCGAGCACGAGATCGACGGCGTGGTGGTCAAGGTCGACCCGGTCTCCATCCAGGGCCGGCTCGGCTCGACCAGCCGGGCGCCGCGCTGGGCGATCGCCTTCAAGTACCCGCCGGAGGAGGTGAACACGAAGCTGCTCGACATCGACGTCGAGGTCGGGCGCACCGGCCGGGTCACGCCGCGGGCCGTGCTCCAGCCCGTCAAGGTGGCCGGCTCCACCGTCGCGTACGCCACCCTGCACAACGCGCGGGAGGTCGAGCGCAAGGGCGTCCTGATCGGCGACACGGTGGTGCTGCGCAAGGCCGGCGACGTCATCCCCGAGGTGCTCGGCCCGGTGGTCGACCTGCGTCCGGCCGACGCCCGGCCGTTCGTCATGCCCACCACCTGCCCGGCCTGCGGCTCGCCGCTCGCGCCGGCGAAGGAGGCGGACGTCGACATCCGGTGCCCCAACTCCCGCACCTGCCCCGGGCAGCTGCGGGAGCGGGTCTACCACCTCGCCAGCCGCAAGGTGTTCGACATCGAGGCGCTCGGTTACAAGGGCGCGGCGGCGCTGCTCGACGCGCACGTCATCACCGACGAGGGCGACCTGTTCTCCCTCGACGAGAAGCAGCTCGCCCAGTCGCCCTTCTTCGTCAACAAGGACGGCACCCTCGGCAGCAACGCCCACAAGCTGCTGGACAACCTGGCCGTGGCGAAGGAACGCGACCTGTGGCGGGTGCTGGTGGGCCTGTCCATCCGGCACGTCGGCCCCACCGCCGCGCAGGCGCTCGCCCGACACTTCCGCTCCGTCGAGGCGATCGACCGGGCCACCGAGGACGAGCTCTCCTCGGTCGACGGCGTCGGGCCGACGATCGCCGCGAGCATCCGGGAGTGGTTCGCCGTCGACTGGCACCGCGAGGTGGTCCGCAAGTGGGCCGAGGCCGGCGTACGGATGGCCGAGGAGGCGGTCGACGAGGGGCCGCGCCCGCTGGAGGGGCTCACCGTCGTGGTGACCGGCACGCTGGCCGGGTTCAGCCGCGACCAGGCGTCCGAGGCGATCCAGAGCCGGGGCGGCAAGGTTAGCGGGTCGGTCTCCAAGAAGACCTCCTTCGTGGTCGTGGGCGACAACCCGGGCTCCAAGGCGGACAAGGCGGCCAGCCTCAAGGTGCCCGTCCTCGACGAGGCGGGCTTCCAGGTGCTGCTGGACGAGGGCCCGGAGGCGGCCCGGGGGGTCGCCCGCACCGAGGAGTGACGGCGGGCACGCGGGGAAGCCACCCGGGCGCGCGGGCGGACGGTCCGCGGTGTCGTCGGTGGGCGTCGTCGCGGGCGGCTTGCGGGGACTGGCCCGGATACCAACTTAATTACGACTACGACCGATTCGCGACTGTCGTGTCGGGCATTGCGCCACCGAGGGCGTTTCATTGACGGCACGGCGTGCCAGCGGGTCACGCCTCGTGGACCGAGCCCCCCGGGAGGTGTGATGGAGGCCGCCGACCTGCGAAACTCCGTTCCGCCCGGCCGGGGACGCCCGTTCTTCGTCTTCGTCTGGTCGGTCGTCGCGCTGGCCGTGCTGTTCTGCGTACGCCCGCTGCTCGCCCTCCCGGAGGAGCTGCCGGAGCTGCCGGCGGCGTTCTGGGTGATGGCGGCCCTCGCCGTCGGCTGCGACGCGCGCCCGTTCGTGCCGCCCGGGCGCCGGCAGACCTCGGCGGTCTTCCCGTCCACCTGCTTCACCTTCGCGATCCTGCTCGGCTGGGGGCTCGGCCCGGCGGTCGCCGTGCAGGCGGTGGCCGTCGTCGTCTCCGGCTGGCGGATGGGGCACGCCCCCTGGCGGACGGCCTTCAACGCCGGCCAGTACGCCTGCGCCCTGGCCGCCGCGTACGTGGTCACCTGGCTCGGGCCCGGCGGCATCTTCGACGGCGGCCCGCTGCGCTGGACGGACGTGGCCGCCGTGGGCGGCGCGACGGTGGCCTGGTTCGCCGTCAACTACGCGCTGGTGAGCGCCGCCGTCCGGCTGCGCTTCGGCGACCGCTGGTGGCCCAGCCTGCGGCAGGGGCTGGGCTTCGAGCTGCTCTCCACCGGCTCGCTGCTGCTGCTCGCCCCGGTGCTGGTCGCCGCGGCCCGGGCCAGCGCGGCGCTGATCCCGCTGGTGCTGGTGCCGCTGTTCGCCGTCTACCGGATGGCCCGGCTCAGCGTGGAGCAGCAACAGCTGGCCTCACTGGACCCGCTCACCGGCCTGCCCAACCGCAAGGCGCTGCTGGCCGAGGTCGGCGAGCAGGTGCACCTGCACGCCGAACGGGCAACCCGCGGCAAGCCCGGTGCCCACCTGGCGCTGCTCCTGATCGACCTCGACCGGTTCAAGAACGTCAACGACGCCCTCGGGCACGCGGTGGGTGACCGGCTGCTGGTCGAGGTGAGCGCCCGGCTGACCGGCGTGGCCGGGGAGGACATGGTGGCCCGGCTGGGCGGGGACGAGTTCGCCATCGTGATGACCGGGCTGGCCGACGTCGGCGAGGCCCGGGACCTCGCCGACCGGGTGGTCCGCGCGCTGGCCGAGCCGGTGCCCCTGGACGGGCTGCCGCTCGACGTGGGCGGCTCCATCGGCATCGCGCTCTTCCCCGAACACGGCGAGGACTTCGCGACCCTGATGCGCCACGCCGACGTGGCGATGTACGACGCCAAGCACCGCAACGACACCGTGGCGGTCTACGCGGCCGAGTCGGACCACAACTCCGCCGAACGGCTGGGCCTCCTCGCGGACCTGCGCCGGGTGCTGGAGTCCGGCCGTCCGGCCGGCGCGCCGCCGGCGACGCGGGCCGGGCTCCCGCCTGAGGACGCCGCGCGGGCCACGCTCCCGCCTGAGGACGCCGCGCCGGCCGGGCTCCCGGCGGGGGAAGCTGCCCCGGACGGCCTACCGGCGGGGGAAGGCGCGCGGGCCGGGCTCCCGGGCGGCGGCGACGGGCCGCAGGGGGCGGCCGACCGGACCGTGGCCGGTGGGGTCCTGGCCGAGGGGGGCGGTGATCTCGCCGGCGTCGATGGTGCCGCCGCGACGGCACCGGCCACGCCGGCGATGGGCGCGCGGGGCGGAGACGGCGCGGAACTTCCGGCCGACGCGGCGGGTCTGCGCCCCGACGCCGGATCCGGCCGCTGGCGGTTGCGCCGCCGCCGGCAGCGGACCGAGCCGCCGCCCACCGACGAGTTGATCAACCGGATCGTCACCGCCGCCGATCCGATCCGCCGCCGGACGGCGGCATCGCCCGAGACCGGCCCGGACCGGGGCGACGGTCCCGGCCGCCGCGAGCACGCCGGTCGGCCCGGGGGCGAGACCGGCGTCGGCGTACGCCGGCAGGGCACGACCGGCGACGGCGGCCGGCGCGGTGACCGCGACCCGGCGACCCGGCGGGGTGGCCGGCAGGACGCGGCCCGGCGGCGGGGCGCGGACCCCGGGCCGGCTCGGGGTCGGGACGCGGAGCTGGACCCGGCCGCCGACGCGGGCGAGATCACCATGTACTACCAGCCGCAGGTCGCGATCGCGACCGGTGAGGTGGTCGGCGTGGAGGCGCTGCTGCGCTGGCGGCACCCCCGCCGGGGGATGGTGGACCCGGAGGAGTTGATCCGGGTCGCCGAGCAGAGCGCGGTGATGCGGCTGCTGACCCGGCGGGTGGTGGACGACGTGGTGGAACAGCTCGCCAAGTGGTCGGCCGCCGGGATCGCCGTGCCGGCGGCGCTCAACGTCAGCGTGCGGGACCTGCACACCGGTGAGATCGCCGACCAGATCGCCGACCTGCTCGCCCGGTACGGCGTGCCGCCGCAGCGGCTGCAACTGGAGATCACCGAGGGGGCGCTGATGGCCGACCCCCGCCGGGTGCTGGCCACCATCTCCCGCCTGCACCGGATCGGGGTGGGCATCGCGTTGGACGACTTCGGCACCGGGTACTCGTCGTTGCAGCACCTGCGCCGGCTGCCGCTGTCCGAGGTGAAGGTGGACCGCTCCTTCGTGCTGGGGATGGCCGAGGACGCCGACGACGCGGCGATCGTGCGGTCGACGATCGAGCTGGCCAAGGCGCTCGGGCTGCGGGTGGTCGCCGAGGGCGTGGAGGACGAGCGCACCTGGCGCATGCTGCACGCCGCCGGCTGCGACGCCGCGCAGGGCTGGTTCTACGCCCGGCCGATGCCGGCCGAGGAACTCGTCGCCTGGCTGGCCCGCTACCGCCCGGTCCGCCCGACCCCCAGCCCCGACGCGGAGATCCCCCGCCGGCACGCCCGCTGAGCCCACCGTCCGCCGAGCCCGTCGCCGGGATGCCTCCCACGGGGCGGCGGCCCGGCGCGC
Source organism: Micromonospora sp. NPDC048063 (assembly GCF_043202855.1). Taxonomy (NCBI): domain Bacteria; kingdom Bacillati; phylum Actinomycetota; class Actinomycetes; order Micromonosporales; family Micromonosporaceae; genus Micromonospora; species Micromonospora sp. NPDC048063. The sequence continues at coordinate 56,504 of NZ_JBIDBG010000003.1, forward strand.
CGCGCCCATAGGGGGAGTCGGGGACGCGCCGCCGGGACGGAACAATAGACTCGCTCCGGTCACCGCGCGTCACGCACATCGCCGCGCGGCCGGCACCGGCCCGACCGGCAACACCGTCACGAAGGGGGCACCGATGGCCGCCATCTCCCGCGAGGAGGTCGCGCACCTGGCGCGACTGTCGCGGCTCGCCGTCACGGAGGAGGAGCTGGACACCTTCGCCGGCCAGCTCGACGTGATCCTCCAGGCGGTCGCGCAGGTCGGCGAGGTCACCGCGGCGGACATCCCGCCGACCTCGCACTCGGTGCCGCTGACCAACGTCCTGCGGGACGACGTCGTGGTGCCCGGGCTGACCCCGGAGGAGGCGCTGTCGGGCGCGCCCGACGCCGAGGAGCAGCGGTTCCGCGTACCGCGGATCCTGGACGAGGATGTGGCGTCATGAGCGAGCGGATCACCAGGCCCGGTGTGTCCGGCGCGCAGGACGCCGGTGAGCGAAGCGAGGCGGCGGCATGAGTGACCTGACCAGACTGACCGCGACGGAGATCGCGGGGCTCGTCGCCGCCGGCGAGACCTCCGCCGTCGAGGTCACGCGGGCGCACCTGGACCGGATCGCCGCCGTGGACGACCGGGTGCACGCCTTCCTGCACGTCGACAGCGAGGGCGCGCTCGCCGCCGCCCGCGAGGTGGACGCCCGCCGCGCCGCCGGCGAGGAGCTGGGCCCGCTGGCCGGCGTGCCGGTCGCGGTGAAGGACGTGCTGACCACCAAGGGCGTGCCGACCACCGTCGGGTCGAAGATCCTGGAGGGCTGGCGCCCGCCGTACGACTCGACGATCGTGCAGCGGCTGCGCGCCGCCGGCACGGTGATGCTCGGCAAGACCAACATGGACGAGTTCGCCATGGGCTCCTCCACCGAGTACTCGGCGTACGGCCCGACGCACAACCCGTGGGACCTGAGCCGCATCCCGGGCGGCTCCGGCGGCGGCAGCGCCGCGGCCCTCGCGGCGTACGAGGCGCCGCTGGCGATCGGCTCCGACACCGGCGGCTCGATCCGCCAGCCCGGCGCGGTCACCGGCACCGTCGGCGCGAAGCCGACCTACGGCGGCACCTCCCGCTACGGCCTGGTGGCGTTCTCCTCCTCGCTGGACACCCCCGGCCCGTGCGCCCGTACGGTGCTGGACGCCGCGCTGCTGCACGAGGTGATCGGCGGGCACGACCCGCGCGACTCCACCTCGATCCCGCAGCCGGTGCCGGACGTGGTGGCCGCCGCGAGGCGGGGCGCGACCGGTGACCTGACCGGCGTGAAGCTCGGCATCGTCACCCAGTTCACCGGCGAGGGCGCCGAGCCCGGCGTGCTGGCCGCGTTCCGCGAGTCGGTCGACGCGCTGACCAAGCTGGGCGCCGAGATCGTCGAGGTGTCCTGCCCGAACTTCACGTACGCGCTGCCGGCGTACTACCTGATCGCCCCGAGCGAGTGCTCCTCCAACCTGGCCCGGTTCGACGGCGTCCGGTTCGGCCTGCGGGTCGGCGACGACGGCAACCGGTCGCTGGAGGAGGTCATGTCGCTGACCCGGGAGGCCGGCTTCGGCCCCGAGGTCAAGCGCCGCATCATGATCGGCACGTACGCGCTCTCGTCGGGCTACTACGACGCCTACTACGGGCAGGCGCAGAAGGTCCGGACCCTGATCACCCGGGACTTCACGGCCGCGTTCGAGAAGGTCGACGCGCTGATCTCGCCGACCACCCCGTTCGTGGCGTTCCCCATCGGGGCGCGCACCTCCGACCCGTACCAGATGTACCTGGCCGACCTGTTCACCATCCCGACCAACCTGTACGGCGGGCCGGGCATCTCGGTGCCGTGCGGGCTCTCCGACGGGCTGCCGGTCGGCTTCCAGATCATGGCCCCGACCATGGCCGACGACCGGATGTACCGGGTCGCCGCGGCGCTGGAGAGCGCGGTCGGCACGTTCACCCCACCGGCACTGTGAGGCAGGAGCTCAGATGACGACGACACTGCCCGCGTACGACGAGGTCGTCGCGCGCTACGAACCGGTGATCGGCCTGGAGACCCACGTCGAGCTGGGCACGAACACCAAGATGTTCTGCGGCTGCCCGACCGACTTCGGCGGCGCGCCGAACACCCGGGTCTGCCCGGTCTGCCTGGGTCTGCCCGGCTCGCTGCCGGTGGCCAACAGGGCCGCCATCGAGGCGACGATCCGGATCGGCCTGGCGCTGAACTGCTCGATCGCCGAGTGGTGCCGATTCGCCCGGAAGAACTACTTCTACCCGGACATGCCGAAGGACTTCCAGATCAGCCAGTACGACGAGCCGCTGTGCTTCGAGGGCTACCTGGACGTCGAGGTGAACGGCGAACTGGTGCGGATCGGCATCGAGCGGGTGCACCTGGAGGAGGACACCGGCAAGACGCTGCACGTCGGCGGCACCACCGGGCGCATCCACGGCGCCACCGAGTCGCTGGTCGACTACAACCGGGCCGGCATCCCGCTGGTGGAGATCGTCACCAAGCCGGTCCCCGGCACCGGCGCGTTGGCCCCCGAGGTGGCCCGCGCGTACGTCACCGAGCTGCGCGACGTGATCCGCTCGCTGGGCGTCTCCGACGTGCGGATGGAGGAGGGGTCGCTGCGCTGCGACGTCAACACCTCCCTCAACCTGCCCGGTGAGGAGTGGGGCACCCGGACGGAGACCAAGAACGTCAACTCGCTGCGGTCGGTCGAGCGGGCGGTCCGGTCGGAGATCATCCGGCAGGCGTCCGTGCTCGACGCGGGCGGCCGGATCACCCAGGAGACCCGGCACTTCCACGAGGACACCGGCGACACCACGCCCGGACGGTCCAAGGAGACGGCGACCGACTACCGCTACTTCCCGGAGCCTGACCTGGTGCCGCTCGCGCCGGACACCGCCTGGGTCGCCGAGCTGAAGGCCGCCCTGCCCGAGCTGCCCCGGCTGCACCGCCGCCGGCTCCAGGAGCAGTGGGGCCTGTCGGACGCGGACATGCAGTCCGTGCTCAACGCCGGCGCGGTCGAGCTGATCGAGCAGACCGTCGCCGCCGGCGCGTCCCCGGCCGCGGCCCGCAAGTGGTGGCTGGGCGAGCTGTCCCGGCGGGCCAACGAGACCGGCGTGGAGCTGGCCGACGTCGGGGCCACCCCGGCGCAGGTCGCCGAGCTGCAGGGTCTGGTCGACGCCGGCAAGCTCAACGACAAGCTGGCCCGCAGCGTCCTGGAGGGCGTGGTGGCCGGCGAGGGCTCGCCGACCGAGATCATGACCAACCGGGGCCTGGAGGTCGTCTCCGACACCGGCGCGCTCACCGCCGCCGTGGACGAGGCGATCGCGGCCAACCCGGACATCGCCGAGAAGGTGCGCAGCGGCAAGGTCGCCGCGGCCGGCGCACTGGTCGGCGCGGTCATGAAGACCACCCGCGGCCAGGCCGACGCCAAGACCGTCCGCGAGCTGATCCTCTCCCGCCTCGGCGCCTGAGGTGTAAGGAAGGGCACCTTCCTAACGCATTTTGTATAGGAAGGGCCCCTTCCTTACACCCGAGCCGCCGCGTGCGTCCGTTGTGCGCGGCGGCTGCGTACCCGCGCAGTGCGGCTGAGTATCTGCGCAGTTCAGCTGCGTACCCGCGCAGTTCCCGCCCCCGACCGGCCGTCAACGGTGACGTGCCGGACCCCTGGAGCCGAACGTGAACCGAACCGACCTCGACCTCCTCGACGAGATCCAGCGGCGGGTGCTCTGGCTCGCCACCCGGATCGTCGACGCGGCCAACCACGACCGTGACACCGGCGACGGGGTGAAGGTGGGCGGGCACCAGGCGTCCAGCGCCTCGCTGGTCACCGCGATGACGGCGCTGTGGTTCGCGCACCTGGACGCCGAGGACCGGGTGGCGGTCAAGCCGCACGCCTCGCCGGTGTTCCACGCCATCCAGTACCTGCTGGGCAACCTCGACCGGTCGTACCTGACGACGCTGCGGGCCCGGGGCGGGCTCCAGTCGTACCCGTCGCGCACCAAGGACCCGGACGAGGTGGACTTCTCCACCGGCTCCGTCGGGCTCGGCGCGGCGGCGCCGCTCTTCGCCGCCGCGACGCGGCGCTACGTCGACGCGCACTTCGGCGCCCGCCCGCACTCCCGGTTCGTCGCGCTGATCGGCGACGCCGAGCTGGACGAGGGGAACATCTGGGAGGCGGTCGCTGACCCGGCCACCACCGGCCTGGGCAACGTGATGTGGCTGGTCGACTTCAACCGGCAGTCGCTCGACCGGGTGGTGCCCGGGGTGCGGATCAACCAGTGGCGGGGCCAGTTCGAGGCCGCCGGCTGGCACGTGGTGGAGGTCAAGTACGGCCGCCGGCTCGCCGGGGCGTACGCCCGGCCGGGCGGGGAGCGGCTGCGCGACTGGATCGACGCGATGCCGAACGAGCAGTACCAGTCGCTGTTCGGGCTCGCCGGGCCGGCGCTGCGCAAGCAGTTCCTCGACGGCGCGCCCGACGGGATCGAGGCGTTCATCGCCGACATCGGCGACGACGAGCTGGGGCCGCTGGTCACCGACCTGGGCGGGCACGACATGGCGGCGATGCTCGACGCGTACGCCCAGTGCGACGCCGTCACCGACCGGCCCAGCGTGGTGTTCGCGTACACCGTGAAGGGGTGGGGGCTGCCGATCGCCGGCAACCCGCGCAACCACTCGGCGCTGCTCACCACCGAGCAGGTCGACGCGCTGCGCGCCGCGCACGGCCTGACGCCGGGGACCGAGTGGGACCGCCTCGACCCGGCGTCCCCGGCCGGCATCCGGGCCGGCGAGCGCCGGGAGGCGCTGTCCCGCGCGCCCCGCGAGCGGGCGCTGGAGGTCACCGTCCCGGAGACCACGCGGGTACGCGCCAACAAGCCCATCTCGACGCAGGAGGTCTTCGGCCGGGTGCTGGTCGAGTTGGCCCGCAACCCCGAGGTCGGCCGCTACCTGGTCACCACCGCGCCGGACGTGGCCACCTCCACGAACCTCGCCGGGTTCATCAACAAGACCGGCGTCTTCGCGCCCACCGAGCAGCGTTCCTGGACCGAGGACCGGATGCTGCGCTGGACGGAGAGCCCCGCCGGCCAGCACATCGAGCTGGGCATCTCGGAGATGAACCTGTTCCTGCTGCTCGGCCAGCTCGGCCTGGCCTGGGACCTGTCGGCCCAGCCGCTGCTGCCGGTCGGCACGGTCTACGACCCGTTCGTGCTGCGCGGGCTCGACGCGTTCCTCTACGGCACCTACTCCGGCTCCCGGTTCGTGGTCGCCGGCACCCCGTCGGGCATCACCCTCGCCCCCGAGGGCGGGGCGCACCAGTCGACCATCACCGCCTCGGTCGGCCTGGAGCTGCCGGGGGTGACGTTCCTCGAACCCGCGTACGCAGCCACGCTGGACTGGCTGCTCTGCGACGCGCTGGGCCAGATCGCCGGCGGGTCGACCCCGTCGGCGACGGCCGCGCCGGCCGAGGACGGGGCGTACTACTTCCGGCTCAGCACCCGCCCGATCGACCAGGCGCCCTTCGAGGCGGCCCGGGCCCGGCTCGGCGACGCGGTGCTCCGCCGGCAGGCGGTCGCCGGGGCGTACCGCCTGGTGGACGCCCACCAGGCGTACCCGCACCTGGCCGAAGCCCCGGTCGTGCAGCTCGCCGCCTCCGGCGCGGTGCTGCCGGAGGTGCTCGTCGCGGCGGCGGAGCTGGCCGAGGAGGGCATCGCCGCGCACGTCGTCGACGTCACCTCGCTGGACCGCCTCTACCGGGCCTGGCAGCGCACCCTGCGCCAGGGCGTCCGTACGGCGACCGTGCCGAGCGTGCCCGGCGCGCTGCGTTCGGCGTTCGCCGACCGGGTGCCGGTGGTGACCGTGCACGACGCCGCCTCGCACGCGATGGCGTGGCTCGGCTCGGCGGTCGGCGCCCCGGCGGTGCCGCTCGGGGTGGACGAGTTCGGCCAGTCCGGCAGCGTCCACGAGCTGTACGAGCTGCACGACCTGCTGCCCGGCAGCATCGTCAACGCAGCCCTCGCCGCCCTGTCCCTGCGCTGAGCCGCGCCGGGACCGTCGCGGGGCCGTTGCGGGCCGTCGCTGGGTCGTTGCGGGGCGGTCGCTAGGCCGTCGTGGGGCCGTCGTGGGGCCGGGAGGCGGTCCGGATCCCCTGCCGAGGTTGCCGAGAGTAATCAGCGTCCGAGGTGGCGGAGCGTAACCGTCAGTGCGGGGCGACATGGCAGGTGTGCGCGCCCTTTGCTCTGCAGCCATATACGCGACACGCCTCTGAGCAGCGACGACGTCCGGAGCTTCGATTGGCGAGCGGCGGCGTTTGGCTACGCCTGGTTACTGGCGCGTCGGTGGGTGCAGAGCAAAGCGTCGGAGGACGAGGTCGGCCGCGGCGCGGAGGTCGCTACTCTACGCAACGGACCTTGAGTGGGCTGCCACACGTCGGAGACCAGGGCAACCGAGCGGGGCCACCGACAGACGGCCGATCAGGGCGTCCGGGCAGGGCGGCGCGGGAACAGGGCGGCGCGGGGGCAGGGCGGCGCGGGGGCAGGGTGGTGTGGGTCAGCGGGTCGGGGTGGGGGTGACGGGGGCCGGGACGCCCACCTTCGGGTTCTCCACGATGTGCCGCTCCAGGTTCACCTGCGCCTGGCCGGTGCCGCCCACGGTGATGTCGTCGTACGCCTGGAGCAGCTTGTCCTTGTCGAAGTAGAGGACGCTCATCGTCAGCGGGGTGGGCTTCTCGCCCTCCAGCCCGCGCAGCCCGGCACCGCCCGTGGAGCCCTGCACCAGCAGCTGGGTCGGTATCTTCCCGGGCACCTCCGGCAGCTTCGACACCTGCCGGCTGTGGGTGTGCCCGGCGAGCACCAGCGGGCAGGTGCCCGACAGCGGGCCGGCCGAGGCCGGGTCGTGCACCAGCGCGATGTTCACCGGCCGCGGCGAGCTGCGCACCGTGGCGGCGAGCTGGTCGCCGGCGCCGATCACCTGGTCGGCGACCTGCTTGGTGAGGCCGCTGCCCGCCGGCGAGGTGTTCTTGTCGGGCGTGAAGCGCGGGTCGCCGACGCCGGCGATGGTCAGCCCGGCGACCGTGGTGGTGGTGTTGTTGAGCACGATCGCGTTCGGCTGGCGGGCCACCGCCGCCGCCGTCCGGCCCGAGTCGTGGTTGCCGCGGATGTAGACGTACGGCTTCTTGAGCAGGCCGATCGAGCCGACGAACGAGGCCTCCGGCTCACTGCCCCAGTCGGTGATGTCCCCGGTGTCGATCACCACGTCGATGCCGAACTGTTCCACGACGGTGCGGATGAGCTGCCAACCGGTCGGGTTGAGGTGCATGTCGGAGACGTGCAGCACCCGGGTCGTGCCGGGGGCCGGCTCGTAGACCGGCAGCGACGACACGGTGGTGTAGAGCTGGCTGACGTTGCCGACGATGTGCTGGAGCTGCTCGGCGTAGCGGGTGTAGTCGTTGGCGATCCGCCGGGCGTCGCCGACGATCGCGGGGGCGTTGACCAGCAGCCCCTCGTAGCGTGGCTCCTCGATGGCCTGCGGCCGGAGGGTCGCCGCGGCGGCGCCGAGGCCGCCGGCGGTGATCACCAGCGCCAGCCCGCCGGCCCAGGCCGCCCGGCGGGCGTCGCGGAAGACCAGCAGGGCCAGCAGCAGGGTCACCAGCACGGCCGACGCGAGCGTACGCAGACCGAGCCGCATCACCCCCTCGCGGACGTCGTCGACGGCGGTCTGGCTCGCCCGGTTGATGCTGGCCGGGTCGTCGATCAGCGCCTGGACGCGGCTCTGGTCCAGCGCGCCCAGGTCGACCGTCAGGTGCGTCGGCCCGTCGTGGCTGTCGAGCAGCAACGCGCCCAGCGGCGGGATGTCGACGGTGGTGCTGCCGCTGACGGCCGGGGCCACCGTGAGGTCCGCCTGGAACGGGCCGATGTCGGTGCTCACCCGGCCGCCGGCGAGCACGCCGACGACCACCCCGATCAGGGTGACGACCAGGACCGCCAGCGTCACCCCGGCCGCACGGAGCGCGCGCCGGCCGGCCCGGTCGGGGTCGCCCCGGCGGGCACCACCGGTCACCGGGGCGTCCTCGTCCCGGTGCTCGTGCTGCTCGTTCTCCTGCCCGTCCATGTTGAGATTCTGACCTGCCCAGTGAGGGATCTTGGTAAACCCGGCGGAGCCGGTCGGGTCAGCTCCGGCCGGCTCCGCCGTCGGCGAAGACCAGACGCAGCAGCCGGTCGTCCTCGGGCGCGGGGTCGCCCCGCCCGTCGTGGTTGGAGGTGCTCACCCAGATCGAGCCGTCGGGCGCGGCGGCCACGGCCCGCAGCCGCCCGAACCGCCCGGTCAGCAGCTCGCGCGGCTGGCCGAGCACCGTGCCGGTGTCGGTCAGCTCGACCAGCCACAGCCGCTCGCCGCGCAGGCACGCGGTGACCAGCAGCCGGTCCGCGGCGGTCAGCCCGGAGCAGGAGGCGTCCGACGTCGGCCACTGGGTGATCGGGTTGACGTAGCGCTTGTCGTCGTCGCGCCCCTCGACCTGCGGCCAGCCGTAGTTGCGCCCCTTGGTGACCTGGTTGATCTCGTCCCAGGTGTTCTGGCCGAATTCGACGGCGTACATCCGTTTGCCCGGGTCCCAGGCGAGCCCCTGGACGTTGCGGTGGCCGAGGGACCACACCGGGGAGTTCGGGAACGGGTTGCCGGGCGCGGGCTTGCCGTCCCTGGTGATCCGCAGGATCTTCCCGCCGAGGCGCTTGACGTCCTGCGCCTGCGGCCGGTCGCCGGCGTCGCCGGTGCTCGCGTAGAGCAGGCCGTCCGGGCCGAAGGCGAGGCCGCCACCGTTGTGGATGCCCGCCTTGGGGATGCCGGTGAGGATCGGGGTGGGCGTGCCGCCGAGCTCCAGCCGGGCGATCCGGTTGTCGCGCTCCGTCGTGTAGTAGACGAAGACCGACTTGTCGCGCTGGTAGTCGGGGGAGACGGCGATGCCCATCAGCCCGCCCTCGCCGGACGCGGCCACGTCGGGGACGGTCTGCACCGGGGTGACCTTCAGCCCGTCGGGCCCCGACTCGGGGCCGACCCGCAGGATCCGGCCGCTGTCCCGCTCCGTGACCAGTGCGGCGCCGTCGGGCAGGAAGGCGATGCCCCACGGCACCCGCAGGCCCTTGGCCAGCACGGTGGTGACCACCTCACTGCCGGCGCCGCCGGCGCTCGCCGTGGTCGAGGGGGTCGGGAAGGTCGGCGGCTCGCCGGCCGGGTCCGGCTCGGGCTCGCCGAAGCTGCAACCGGCGGTCGCGAGCAGCAGCGCCGCGCACGACGCCGCCAGGGCCGCCCGGAGGCGGCGGGTGCGAGGGTACGGGGGACGGGCGCTCACCCGGCCCAGGGTAGCCCGCCGGGGCGCCGTACCGGGGCCGACGGATCGGACCGGGTGCCGCGATCCGCCCCGCCCGGCCGGCGGCCCGGCCGGGGGCCTATCGTCGGCGGGCGTGAAGGTATGGATCCCGCACGAGTCCGGCCGCGCGCTCCTCGGGGAGCTGCCCCGGGACATCACCGTCGAGGTGGTCGAGGACCCCGCCCGGCTCCCCTCGGCGGCGGCCGGCGTCCGGTTCTGGGTGCCGCCGTTCCTGGCCGGCGGCGACGCCACCGCGCTGCTGGGCGAGCTGCCCGACCTGGCGGTGGTGCAGCTCCTCTCCGCCGGGGCGGACGCCTGGGCCGGCCGGATCCCGGAGGGGGTGACGCTCTGCGACGCCCGGGGCGTGCACGATCCGTCCACCGCCGAGTGGGTGGTCGCGGCGATCCTGTCCCAGCTGCGGGCCTTCCCGGCCCTGGCCCGGGCGCAGGCCCGGCGGGAGTGGGCGTACGCGGAGGTGGCCCCCACCGACGAGTTGGCCGGCAAGCGGGTGCTGATCGTCGGGGCGGGCTCGATCGGCGCGGCGGTGCGGGACCGGCTCGCGCCGTTCGAGGTGAGCTTCACCCTGGTGGCCCGGACCGCCCGCCCGGAGCAGGGGGTGCACGGCGTCGAGGAGTTGCCGGGCCTGCTGCCCGAGGCCGACGTGGTGGTGCTGCTGGTGCCGCTGACCGAGCAGACCCGGGGGCTGGTCGACGAGAAGTTCCTCGCGGCGATGCGGAACGGCGCGCTGCTGGTGAACGCCGCGCGCGGGCCGGTGGCCCGCACCGAGGCGCTCGTCGCCGAGCTGCGGACCGGCCGGATCTCGGCCGCGCTGGACGTCACCGACCCGGAGCCGCTGCCCGCCGACCACCCGCTGTGGGCGATGCCGAACGTGTTGCTCACCCCGCACGTGGCGGGCTCGGTGCGCGGCCTGCTGCCGCGCGCGTACCGGCTGGTCGGGGAGCAGGTCCGGCGGTTCGCGGCCGGCGAGCCGCTGGTGAACGCGGTCGTGGACGGCTACTGACCGGCGCCGGCGCTGGCGCGGCGGGTCAGCCGGCCGCGTCGGGCAGGGTCTGGCCGGTGGCCTCGACCAGCCGCGGCAGGTCGGCGCCGCGGACGGCCGGCAGCAGCACCGCCTGGCCGTCGTCGAGTCGGGCCACCGCCCGGCCCCGTGCGTCCGGGGCCAGCTCCACGACCCGGTCCCAGCTGATCCGGCGCTGCCCGACGAGCGCCCGCAGGCGCAGCTCGCGGGCGTCCACGTCGGTGCCGGCCCGCCACGCCCAGACCCCGACGGCGAGCGGGACGAGCAGCACCGGCAGCAGGTACCACCGGGCGCCGGCCAACGGCAGGGCGCCGATGAAGGCGATGATCGCGGCGGCCAGGATCGCCTGGTTGTGCCGGAAGCGGACGGTGCCGGAGCTGCTCACCCCCCGATGATCCCACCCCCGCCGCCCCCGGTACGCGCCGGGCGGCGCCGGGCTCCACCCGACGGCTGGCAGTGACGAGGGCCACTGTCGCCTCGGCGTCACCGAGTGCCTGCGCGCTCGTTGGCGATAGATGGGCAGCGGACCCACCTCGTTCCGGCGCCCCGCACCGCCGCACCGCCCGTGCCCCCTCACGAAGGCGACCGCCGTGCCCCTCGCGTACCCGTCCCACGCCCGCGCCCGCCGTCCGGCCGTGCCGGAGACCCTCGTCCTCGCCGCCGTCGCGCTGCTCCTGCTCGCCGGCGCGACCGGCCGGATGCCGGCACCGGCCGTCGTGGCGCTGGCGGGCGCCGCCGGCTCCGCGCTGGCCGGCGCGCGGCTGTCCCGGCTGGCCGTCGGCCCGCCCACGTCGGCGCCCAGCCGTTCCCGGGCGGCCCGCTGCCGCACGGCGCTGCCCCGTCGCGTCGCCGTGCTGCTCGACGCCGCCGTGGTGACGGCGGGGCTGGCCGCCGCCGTCCTCCCGCTCGCCGACCCCCGCCACCGGCCCGCCGTCGCCGTGGCGGGGCTGGTCGTCGCCGCCCCGCTCTTCGCCGCCGGGCTGCCTTCGCGGGCGCGGACGCCGCACCCGGCCACCCGGGTCCGGCTGCGGCGGGCCCTCGACGCGACCGCCGCCGGCCTCGGGCTGGTCCTCGCCGGTTGGCTGCTGCTGCCCCGCGACCGCCTCGACCCGCCGGCCCGGCTCGCGGCGGCGGTGGCCCTCGGCGGGCTCGCGATCGCGGTGCTCACGGCGCTGACCGGGCCGCACCGGCGCTCCGGCGCCGCCCGGTGCCGGGGCGGCGCGGCGCTCACCCTGCTCGGGTTGGTGGCGCTGGCCGCGCTTCCGGTCGGGACGTCGCCGGTCTGGGCGGCGCTGTTGGCCGTACCCCCACTGGTGGGCGGGGTGCTGCTGACCGCGGCGGGGGCGCGGTGGGCGGCCCGGCCGCAGCCCGACCCGCCGGCCCTGCCCACCCTCGTGTGGCCCCGGGCGGTGGTCCCGGCCGCCGCGGCCGTGGCGGCCACCGGCTGGGAGCTCCGCTCCGACGGGCCGCCGGACCTCACCGCCGTGCTGCTCGCGCTCGCGGTCGCGCCGCCACTCGTGCTCCGCGACCTGCTCCGGGCGGGCGAACCGCCACCGCCGGCCCCCGCCGCCGCCCCGCCGGCGCGTGCGGAGGCGCCGGCGCGTGCGGACGCCGCGGCGATCTGCGCCGAGGCGGCGCCGGCCCGCGTCGACACCATGCCCACCTGCGCCGAGGCGGCACCGGCCCGGCACCGCTCGTCCGGAACCGGCCGATCCGGCGGGCCGGCGGGCCACGCCGAGCTGCTGCGGGCCCTCGCCGCGCTGCGGGACTCGCCGTCTCCCTGCGGCGCGCTGCTCGTCGTCGACCTGCACATCCCCGGCGCCACCGCCGAGGGGCCCGGCCACGCCGCCCGGGAGGCCGTGACGGCCGAGGTCGCTCGTCGCGTCCGCGCCGTCGTCGGCCCCGGGGACCTGCTCGCCGACCTCACCGCCGCCGGCTTCGCGGTGGTCACCGGGACCGGCCCCGTGCTGGCGTACGCGCTGGGCACCCGGCTGCTCGCCGCGCTCACCCAGCCCTACCAGGTGCCGGGCGGGGTGCTGCGGCTGCGGGCCAGCATCGGGCTGGCCGAGGTCGCCGGCACCGCCCCGGAGGACGTGCTGCGCCAGGCCGACCTGGCCCGGCGGCGAGCCGTGCAGCTCGGCCGGGACCGGGTCGAGTGGTACGACGCCTACCTGGAGGAGCAGCTCGTCCGCCGGCTGGACCTGGAGCGGGAGCTGCCCGGGGCGGTCGCGCGGGGCGAGCTGGACCTCGTCTACCAGCCGGTGCTCGACCTGGCCGACCGGCAGCCCGTCGGCACGGAGGCGCTGCTGCGCTGGCGCAGCCCGGTCCTCGGCACGGTGCTCCCGGCCGAGTTCCTGCCGGTGGCGGAGGACCTCGACATCGTGGGCGAGCTGGGCTGCTGGGTGCTGGACCGGGCCTGCCGGCAGCTCGCCGCCTGGTCGGCGGGGAGCCGGCAGCTCTGGATGGCGGTCAACGTGACCGTCCGGGAGCTGGCCGCGCCCGACTTCGTGCCCCGCACGGCGGCGGTGCTGGACGCGTACGGGGTGCCGCCCGACCGCCTGGTGGTCGAGGTGGCGGAGCCGAGGGTGGCCGGCGAGCTGCCGACCGTGGTGGCCCGGCTGGCCGGGCTCCGGTCGCTGGGCATCCGCACCGCGCTGGACGACTTCCGGGCCGAGCACGCCTCGCTCGCCCAGCTCCGCCGGCTGCCGATCGACCTGCTCAAGGTCGGCCCGCAGCTGGTGGATCCGGCGGACCCGCAGCGCCCGCTGATCGACGTGGTGGTGGCCGTGGGGGACCGGTTGGGGTTGGACATCGTGGTGGAGGAGCTGGAGTCGCCGGGCCTGGTCGACGGCGCGCGCCGGGCCGGCTGCCGCTACGGGCAGGGCTTCGCGCTGGCCCGCCCGGCCACCGCGGAGCGGGTGGAGGCGTACTTCGAGGAGTTCCCGTCGGCGTCGCGCTAGATGTACTGCCTACGTCGTGTCGTCACACGACCTCAACCAAGGTCGCTGGGCAGTACAGCTAGACCTGGCGACCCGCGCCGGCCGCGTTCCCGCCGCGCGTCCTTCCGCATCTTCCGGCAGGGAGTTGAAGGATTTCGCAAGTGCTAAAGTCTTCATGTCTGGTTGCGGTTGAGAGGGAGGCTGGCATGTCGGTACCGCTCTATCAGGCGAAGGCGGAGCTGTTCCGCACCCTCGGCCATCCGGTGCGGATCCGGGTGCTGGAGCTGCTCCAGGACGGGCCGAAGCCCGTTCGCGACTTGCTGGCGGCGATCGACGTCGAGGCGTCGAACCTGTCCCAGCAACTCGCGGTGCTCCGCCGGACCGGCATGGTCACCTCCAGCCGCGACGGCGCCCTAGTCGTCTACGCGCTCAGCACCCCGGACGTGGTCGACCTGCTGGCCGCAGGCCGCCGCATCCTCGGCGCAGTCCTCACCGACCGCGACGCGCTGCTGAACGAGCTGCGGGCCGACGGGCGGGACCGGTGAGCCGGACACTGTCGTTGCGCGAGCGGTTTGTCGGGCTGTTGCCGCGGCGCGCCGACTGGCTGGCGGTGCGCCGCGCACCCCGGCGCGACCTGCTCGCCGGGCTGACCGTGGCGGTGGTGGCGCTGCCGCTGGCGCTGGCCTTCGGTGTCACCTCCGGGCTCGGGGCCCAGGCCGGCCTGGTGACGGCGGTGGTGGCCGGCGCGGTCGCGGCGGTCTTCGGCGGCTCCCACCTCCAGGTTTCCGGGCCGACCGGGGCGATGACCGTGGTGCTGGTGCCGGTGGTCCAGCAGTTCGGCGCCACCGGGGTGCTGATGGTCGGGGCGCTGGCCGGGCTGGTGCTGATCGCGCTGGCCCTCGCCCGCCTCGGCCGGTACGTGCACTACCTGCCCGTCCCCGTGATCGAGGGGTTCACCGCCGGAATCGCGGTGGTCATCGCCCTGCAACAGGTGCCGGCCGCGCTGGGGGTGGCCGACGCGCACGGTGACCGCGTCTGGGCCGTGGCCGCCGACGCGGTCACCCGGTTCGTCGCGGACCCACGGCCGGTCCCGGTCGCTGTGGCCCTCGGCGTCGCGGCGGTTATGCTGCTCGGCGCCCGGTGGCGTCCCGGCTGGCCGTTCTCCCTGCTCGGCGTGGCCGCCGCGACCGTCCTGGCCGAGACCACCCCGGTCGAGCTCGCCCGCATCGGCGCCCTGCCCGCCGGCCTGCCCGCGCCCTCGCTGGGCTTTCTCGACCTCGACGCCGTCGGGGTCCTGCTGCCCTCGGCCCTCGCGGTCGCGGCGCTGGCCGCCCTGGAGAGCCTGCTCTCCGCCACCGTGGCCGACGGGATGACCATCGGCCAGTGCCACGATCCCGATCGCGAGCTGTTCGGTCAGGGGCTGGCCAACCTCGCCGCCCCGGCGTTCGGCGGGATCCCGGCCACCGCCGCCATCGCCCGTACGGCGGTGAACGTGCGCGCCGGCGCGGGCTCGAAGCTGGCCGCGCTCACCCACGCCGTCGCCCTCGCCGGGATCGTGCTGGCCGCCGCGCCGCTGGTCGGCCGGATCCCGCTCGCCGCCCTGGCCGGCGTCCTGCTGGCCACCACCGTCCGGATGGTCGAGGCCGGGTCGCTCTGGGCGCTGGCCCGTGCCACCCGGGGCGACGCCCTCGTGCTGGTGCTCACCTTCGCGGTCACGGTGGCGCTGGACCTGGTCACCGCCGTGGCGGTCGGGGTGGGCGTGGCGATCGTGATCGCCCTGCGCGCGGTGGCCCGCACGGCGCGGGTGGAACGGGTTCCGCTCGACCCCGGCGAGCACAGCGCCGAGGAGCGGGCCCTGCTCGCCGACCACATCGTGGCCTACCGGCTGGACGGCCCGCTCTTCTTCGCCGCCGCGCACAGCTTCCTGCTCCAGCTCTCCGACGTCGCCGACGTGCGCGTGGTCATCCTGCGGATGTCCCGGGTGTCCGCCCTGGACGCCACCGGTGCGCAGGTGCTCGGCGACGCCATCCTCCGGCTCCAGGAGCGCGGCATCACCGTGCTGCTCTCCGGCATCGCCCCCGGCCACGACCAGGTGCTCGCCACCCTCGGCGTCGCCGCGCGGTTGCGCCGCGACGGGCTGGTCTTCCCAGACACCCCGGCCGCCATCCGCCACGCCCGCGAGCTGGCTCTCGCCTCGGCCCACTGAGGCGGTCGGGACCACGGACGGGCGATGGCTGACCGTCCCCCGGAGCGACACGGTCTGCCGCCGACCCGGGGGATTCCTCCCTGTCCGCCGTCCCCGCTGCTGCGGCGGCCGTCGATGGCATCGTGGGGAAGGCTGAAGTGGATTGGGTTGCGGTGGGGCACCAGCTTGGCGTGCCATTCACAGCGGTACGCCGTGCCGTCCAGATGGACCGTTCGCTCACTCATCAGCTTCGCACTGCCGCGGCTGTTGGGCTCTCCGGAGAGAGACCGACCCCGAAATGGCCGAACTCCATCGCCACGCCCCACAGGTTGTGCGGCTCGGTCTCCTGGCTGGCGTCCTCGATCTCAGGGCCGATGGCCTCGCCCTCGAAGAGTTCCTCCGTCGCCGCGTCGGGCGTCTCGACTACCATCTGCGAGCCCTGCTCCTTCAGTCTGCGAGCCCTGCTCCTTCAGTCTGATTGACGGCGATGGTAACCGACGGAATGTGCCCTCTCACTCCGGGACGCGGCGGTAGGCGCCGTCGCTGGCCGAGGTCGCCATCGAGGCGTACGCGCGCAGCGCCGCGGACACCGGCCGCTGCCGGTCGACCGGGGTGTACGGCCGGTCGCGCTTCTCCTGGGCGACCCGGCGGGCCTGGAGCACGTCCTCCGGCACGTCCAGCTCGATCGAGCGGCCCGGGATGTCGATGACGATCTCGTCGCCGGGCTCGACGAGGGCGATCAGCCCGCCGGAGGCGGCCTCGGGGGAGACGTGCCCGATGGAGAGGCCGGAGGTGCCGCCGGAGAAGCGCCCGTCGGTGAGCAGCGCGCAGGCCCGGCCCAGCCCCCGGCCCTTCAGGAAGGAGGTGGGGTAGAGCATCTCCTGCATCCCGGGGCCGCCCTTCGGCCCCTCGTAGCGGATCACCACCACGTCGCCGGCGACGACCTCCTTGGCGAGGATCGCCGACACGGCGTCGTCCTGGGATTCGTAGACCTTGGCGGGGCCGCGGAAGGTCAGGCACTCCTCGGGCACGCCGGCGGTCTTCACCACGCAGCCGTCCGGGGCCAGGTTGCCGTGCAGGATGGCCAGCCCGCCGTCGGCGCTGTAGGCGTGGGCGAGGTCCCGGACGCAGCCGTCGGCCGCGTCGGTGTCCAGCGACGACCAGCGGTTGGTGGTGGAGAACGGCTCGGTGGTGCGCACCCCGCCGGGCGCGGCGTGGAACAGCTCGACCGCCTCCGGCGTCGGCGAGCCGCCCCGGACGTCCCAGTCCGCCAGCCAGCGCTCCAGGCTGGGGGAGTGCACCGCGTGCACGTCCCGGTGGAGCAGGCCGGCCCGGTCCAGCTCGCCGAGGATGGCCGGGATGCCGCCGGCCCGGTGCACGTCCTCCATGTGGTACTGCGGGGAGTTCGGCGCGACCTTGGCCAGGCAGGGCACCCGGCGGGAGATCGCGTCGATGTCGGCGACGTCGAAGTCCAGCTCGGCCTCGCGGGCGGCGGCGAGCAGGTGCAGGATCGTGTTGGTCGACCCGCCCATCGCCACGTCCAGGGCGACGGCGTTCTCGAACGCGGCCCGGTTGGCGATCGCGCGGGGCAGCACGGAGGCGTCGTCGCCGTCGTACCACCGCTTGGCGATCTCCACGGCGGTGCGGCCGGCCTCGACGAAGAGCGACCGGCGCGCGGCGTGGGTGGCCAGCGTCGAGCCGTTGCCCGGCAGGGCCAGCCCGATCGCCTCGGTGAGGCAGTTCATCGAGTTGGCGGTGAACATGCCGGAGCAGGAGCCGCAGGTCGGGCAGGCGGACCGCTCGATGGCGCCGAGCTGGTCCTCGGTCACGGCCTCGTTGGAGGCCGCGACCATCGCGTCGATCAGGTCGATCTTGGAGTGCACCACGCCCTCGATCGCCACCGTCTTGCCGGCCTCCATCGGCCCGCCGGAGACGAAGACGGTCGGGATGTTCAGCCGCAGCGCGGCCAGCAGCATGCCCGGGGTGATCTTGTCGCAGTTGGAGATGCAGACCAGGGCGTCGGCGCAGTGCGCGTTGACCATGTACTCGACGGCGTCGGCGATCAACTCCCGGCTGGGCAGGGAGTAGAGCATGCCGCCGTGGCCCATGGCGATGCCGTCGTCCACCGCGATGGTGTTGAACTCGCGGCCCACCCCGCCGGCCTCGGCCACCGCCTCGGCGACCAGGCCGCCGAGGTCCTTGAGGTGCACGTGACCGGGTACGAACTGGGTGAAGCTGTTGGCGATGGCGACGATCGGCTTGCCGAAGTCGTCGTCGGTCATCCCGGTGGCCCGCCACAGGGCCCGGGCGCCGGCCATCGTCCGACCGTGCGTGGAGGTCTTCGACCGCAGCTCAGGCATGCCTACCAGTGTTGCACCGCCGCCGGAGCACCCGCCGGGGGCGCGCGCCGTGTCCCAAAGGATGCACACCCGGGGCCCCACGCGGGACCCTCATCCGGCACAGTTGGGGACGTGCATCTCCCCCCGGGCATGGTCGCGGCAGCGGTGCTGTGCGGGCTGGTCGCGGCGGCGGCCGGCGCGCTGTCGGCAGCCGACGCCCGGCGGCGGTCCGGGCCGCACCGGCAGGCGCACGCGCTGCTCGCCGCGGCGTCCGCGGTGGCGCTGGCCGGCCTGCTGGTCGGGATCGCCGTGACGTTCGCCGCCGCCGGGCACGGGGCGCACGGGCCGGACCGGCGTACGGGCTGGGCCACCGTCGTCGCGGTCGGCACGACGGTCAGCGGGCTGCTCTTCGCCGCGGGGCTGCTCCGGCTGCCCGGCGTGGCCGCTTCGGGGGCGGCCACGGTGCGGCTGGCGCTCGACGGCCTGGTCCTGGCGGCCGCGTTCTGGTTCGTCGGCTGGGTGCTGTTCTCCGAGCCCACCCGGCTGCTCGGCGACGCCACTCCGCTGGCCTGCCCGCCGATCCTGCTGGCCACGGTCAGCGCGGCCCTGACCGCCGGGACCGCCCTCGTCGTGGCGTTCCGCGCCCCGCCCCCGCGCCGGTTCCTCGCCGGTCTCGGCGCCGGGGCCACCATGGTGACCTGCGGCGGGCTCGGCGTCGCCACCGGCCTCTGCCAGGCCGGGCCGGAAGTGGCGCTGGCCGGGGCGGGAGCGCTCGCCGCCGGCCTGGGCGCCGCCGCGCTGGCCGCCCGGCGGGTGGACGCGGCCGGCCAGGCCGACCTCGACCTGATCCGCCGCGACGGCGACCACGCGTTCGTCCCGATGTTCGCGATGGCCGCCTCGGCGATGTACCACCTCCTCCAGGACGGCCGGTTCGACGCGCTCGGCATCGTCGCCGGCAGCGTCGAGGGCTTCGCCCTGGTGACCCGGCAGTACCTGACGCTGCACGACGTGCGCGGCTACGCCCGGCGGCTGGTGGAGCGCGAGGCGCACTTCCGTGAGTTGGCCCACACCGACCCGCTGACCGGCCTGGCCAACCGGCGGGGGCTGCTGCGGGCGCTGCACCGCTGCGCCGAGGCCGGCACGCCCTGCGTGCTGCTCGGCCTCGACCTCGACGGCTTCAAGAACGTCAACGACATGCGCGGCCACGACGTCGGCGACGCGGTGCTGGCCGAGGTGGGCCGGCGGCTGCGCGGCAACCTGCGCCCCGGCGACGTGGCGGCCCGGCTCGGCGGCGACGAGTTCGCGGTGCTGATGCACGGCTGCCCGGCCGACGCGGACCGGGTCGCCGAGCGCCTGCTCGGCGTGCTCGGCCGCGCCTACGACCAGCCCGAGGGGCCGGTCTTCCTCTCGGTGAGCATCGGGTTGGCGGGCTGGGCCGGGGAGCCCGACGTGGAGCTGCTGCAGCGCCACGCCGACCTGGCGCTGCGCTACGCCAAGCAGCGCGGCAAGAACCGGATCGAGCGCTACGACGCCGCGTACGACCAGCTGCTGCGCCGGCGCACCACGCTCGAACACGAGCTGCGCGGCGCGATCGAGCGCGACGAGCTGCGGCTGGTGTTCCAGCCGGTGGCCTCGCTGCCCTCGGTGCGCCCGGTCGGCGCGGAGGCGTTGCTGCGCTGGCACCACCCGACGCTGGGCAACGTCCGCCCCGACGAGTTCATCCCGCTGGCCGAGGAGTGCGGGATGATCGCCAAGCTGGGCGCCTGGGTGCTGCACCAGGCCTGCCACCAGCTCTCCCGCTGGCTGGCCGACGGCCACGACGTCTGGGTCTCCGTCAACGTCTCGCCGCGCGAGCTGCACGCCCCGGAGTACGTGGTCCAGGTCGCCGAGGCGCTGCGCGTCCACCACGTGCCGCCGCAGCGGCTGGTGCTGGAGGTCACCGAGCACGCCGTCGCCACCGACCTGGACGAGCTGATCCGGCGGCTGACCGCGCTGCGGCTGACCGGCGTCCGGATCGCGCTGGACGACTTCGGTGCCGGCTACTCCTCGCTGGGGCAGCTACGACGCCTGCCGATCGACATCCTCAAGATCGACCACAGCCTGGTCGCCGAGCACGAGCCGGTGCGGCCGGTGGGCCGGGACGGCCCGGCCTTCGCGCCGATGGTCGACATCGTCATGCGGCTCGGTCACCAGCTCGGCCTGGAGGTCATCGCCGAGGGGGTGACCACGCGCACCGAGCTGGCCGCCGTGGTCGCCGCCGGCTGCCGCTTCGGCCAGGGCGCGTTGTCCGGCTGGGGCGTCCCGGCCGAGCACCTGGGGGCGATGCTGGAGGCGGCCACGTCCCCCGGCGCCCGGCCGGCCCCCGCCCCGGCCCCGCCCGTGTCGCCGCCCCGGCGGCTGCCGACGGCCCCCGCCTCCGTCTCGCCGGCCCCGCCGCCCCGGCGGCTGCCGACGGCCCCCGCCTCCGTCTCGCCGGCCCCGCCGCCCCGGCGGCTGCCGACGGTGCCCGCCCCGCGCCCGCCCGAGCCCGAGTCCGGGCAGGTGGAGCGGGGTGCGCAGGCCCCTCGGACGGGTGAATCTCCACACTCCGTTAACCAACATGTGGGATCAGTTGACTCATCGCGTGAGATGCGTCAGGCTTGACCGCATGTCGTCGTACCGGTCGCTGCGAGTACTTACCTGAGCGCACTCTCCCTGTCGAGAGTGCGCCGGCCCCGTGCAACCTGCACGAGGGCTTTTTTGTTGCCGTCGAACCCATCGACGGGGGCCCGTGCCCCGCGTCACACCGCTCGAACAGCCGCACCCACTCCAGCCGAGGGGCTGAACCGCAATGACGAGACCCACGCCAGAGACACTCGCCCACTCCGCCCGGCGCGCCCGCCCGGCCGCCGAGCCCGCGACCGACGCCGACCACGCCGGCGCCACCCGCGCCGCGGCCACCTCGGCCGTCCCGGGGGTACGCACACCCGCCACGGCCCAGGTCTCCGGAGCCGGCTCGCTCGTGCGGTCCCTCGAGGCGCTCGGCGTCGACGTCGTCTTCGGCATCCCGGGCGGCGCGATCCTGCCGGCGTACGACCCGCTCTACGACTCCACGGTCCGGCACATCCTGGTCCGCCACGAGCAGGGCGCCGGGCACGCGGCGACCGGCTACGCCCAGGCGACCGGCCGGGTCGGCGTGTGCATGGCCACCTCCGGCCCCGGCGCGACGAACCTGGTCACCCCGATCGCCGACGCGTACATGGACTCGGTGCCGATGGTGGCGATCACCGGCCAGGTCGCGCGGCCGGCGATCGGCACGGACGCCTTCCAGGAGGCGGACATCCAGGGCATCACGCTGCCGATCACCAAGCACAACTTCCTCGTGCAGAACGCCGAGGAGATCCCGCGGGTGCTGGCCGAGGCGTTCCACCTGGCCGCCACCGGCCGGCCCGGGCCGGTCCTGGTCGACATCCCCAAGGACGTCCTCCAGGCGCCCACCACCTTCACCTGGCCGCCGACGCTGGACCTGCCGGGCTACCGGCCGACCCTGCACCCGCACGGCAAGCAGATCCGCGAGGCGGCCCGGCTGATGACCTCCGCCCGCCGCCCGGTGCTCTACGTCGGCGGCGGCGTGCTCAAGGCCGGCGCCACCGAGGGGCTGCGCCGGCTGGCCGAGCTGACCGGGATTCCGGTGGTCACCACGCTGATGGCGCTGGGCGCGTTCCCCGACTCGCACCCGCAGCACCTGGGCATGCCCGGCATGCACGGCACGGTCGCCGCCGTCTACGGATTGCAGAAGGCCGACCTGATCGTGGCCCTCGGCGCGCGCTTCGACGACCGGGTCACCGGCAAGCTGGACTCGTTCGCCCCGGACGCGACGGTGGTGCACGCCGACATCGACCCGGCCGAGATCGGGAAGAACCGGCACGCCGACGTCCCGATTGTCGGGGACGCCCGGCACGTCATCGACGAGCTGGTCGCGGCGGTGACCACCGAGCAGTCGGCCGGCCACCGCGCCGACACCGCCGACTGGTGGACCCAGCTCGACGACCTGCGCCGGCGCTACCCGCTGGGCTACGAGGAGCCGGCCGACGGCACCCTCTCCCCGCAGTACGTGATCAAGCGGCTCGGCGAGATCGCCGGCCCGGACGCGATCTACGTCGCCGGGGTCGGGCAGCACCAGATGTGGGCCTCCCAGTTCATCTCGTACGAGAAGCCGTACACCTGGTTGAACTCCGGCGGCCTCGGCACGATGGGCTACGCGGTGCCGGCGGCGATGGGTGCCAAGGTCGGCAAGCCGGACACGGTGGTCTGGGCGGTCGACGGCGACGGCTGCTTCCAGATGACCAACCAGGAGTTGGCCACCTGCGCGCTGGAGGGCATCCCGGTCAAGATCGCCCTGATCAACAACGGCAACCTCGGCATGGTGCGGCAGTGGCAGACCCTGTTCTACGGGGAGCGCTACTCCAACACCGATCTCGGCACCCACAAGCACCGCATCCCCGACTTCGTGAAGCTCGCCGAGGCGCTCGGCTGCGTCGGCCTGCGCTGCGAGAACGCGGAGGACGTCGACAGGACCATCGAGGCCGCGATGGCCATCAACGACGCCCCGGTGGTCATCGACTTCGTGGTCGGCAAGGACGCCATGGTGTGGCCGATGGTCGCCGCCGGCACCAGCAACGACGAGATCATGTTCGCCCGGGGCGTCCGCCCCGCCTTCGACGAGGACGAACTCTGACCATGAGCGAGCGAATCATTCGGTTCCGCCCCCACCCGCGTCAGGACGCGACCGTGCGCAGCGAGGTCGTGGCATGACGATGCACACCCTGTCCGTGCTGGTGGAGAACAAGCCGGGCGTCCTGGCCCGGGTCTCCGGCCTGTTCTCCCGGCGCGGCTTCAACATCGACAGCCTCGCCGTCGGCGAGACCGAGAACCCGGACGTCTCCCGGATCACCATCGTGGTCAACGCCGAGTCGTCCCCGCTGGAGCAGGTGACGAAGCAGCTCAACAAGCTGGTCAACGTGCTCAAGATCGTCGAGCTGGACCCGCAGGTCTCGGTCGCCCGGGAACTGCTCCTGGTCAAGGTGCGCGCCGACCGCGCGGCCCGGGCCCAGGTCCTGGAGACGGTCGGCCTGTTCCGGGCCCGGGTGGTCGACGTGGCACCGGACACGCTGACCATCGAGGCCACCGGCACGCCGGACAAGCTCGACGCGCTGCTGCGCGACCTCGAGCCCTTCGGCATCAAGGAGATGGTCCAGTCGGGGCTGGTGGCGATCGGGCGCGGCTCGCGTTCCATCACCGCCGGGCCCGCGCTCCGGGCCGCCTGACCCCGGCCGCCCACGCGGCGCGCCGCCTGACCCGCCCCACCTGGCCGGCGCGGCGCGCCGCCGGAACCGCCATTCGCACAGATCCACGACGGGCCGCCCGGGCCGCCGTACGAAAGGGAAAATCATGAGCGTTGAGGTGTACTACGACGACGACGCCGACCTGGGCCTGATCCAGGGCCGGAAGGTCGCCGTGATCGGCTACGGCAGCCAGGGCCACGCGCACGCGCTGTCGCTGCGCGACTCCGGCGTCGACGTGGTGATCGGTCTGCCGGAGGGCTCCAAGAGCCGGGCCAAGGCGGAGGAGCAGGGCCTGCGGGTGGTCACGCCGGCCGAGGCGGCGGCCGAGGCCGACGTCATCATGATCCTGGCGCCGGACACGGCCCAGCGACGCCTCTACGCCGACTCGATCGCGCCGAACCTGAAGCCGGGCAAGGCCCTCTTCTTCGGCCACGGCTTCAACATCCGCTACGGCCTGATCAAGCCGCCGGCCGACGTCGACGTGGCGATGGTCGCCCCGAAGGGCCCCGGTCACCTCGTGCGCCGCCAGTACGCCGACGGCAAGGGTGTGCCCTGCCTGGTCGCCGTCGAGCAGGACGCCAGCGGCAACGCGCTCGCCCTGGCCCTGTCGTACGCCAAGGGCATCGGCGGCACCCGGGCCGGCGTGATCAAGACCACCTTCACCGAGGAGACCGAGACCGACCTCTTCGGCGAGCAGGCGGTGCTCTGCGGTGGTGCGGCGGCACTCGTGCAGACCGGCTTCGAGGTGCTCACCGAGGCGGGCTACGCCCCCGAGGTGGCGTACTTCGAGTGCCTGCACGAGCTGAAGCTCATCGTCGACCTCATGTACGAGGGCGGCATCGCCAAGATGCGCTACAGCATCTCGGACACGGCCGAGTACGGCGACCTCTCCCGCGGGCCGCGCGTCATCGACGCCCGGGTCAAGGAGGAGATGCGCAAGATCCTCAGCGAGGTCCAGTCCGGCGAGTTCGCCCGGGAGTGGGTCACCGAGGACGAGGCCGGCCGGCCGAACTTCAGCAAGTGGCAGGCCGAGGGCGCGGCGCACCCGATCGAGGAGACCGGTCGCAAGCTGCGCGGCATGATGAGCTGGGTCGACCGCCCGATCACCGAGACCGCCTGACGAACACCCCCGGCGGCCCGGCCCGGGCGCTCTCCCCGGCGCCCGGCCGGGCCGCCTCCTCTCCGCCACCCACCGACACCGCTCGCCGCGCCGACGCCATCCGGCCGATCCGAGCCGGAGCCACCCGCCCCGAACGGGACCTCGCCCGCCTCGCCGAGGCGGCGCGGGCGCCCCGTCGTGCGCCGTTCACCGGCAGGTCGTCGCCCGTTGTGAGGGCACTCACCCCACGGTCCGGGACATGCCGGCCGGCCGGCCCCCTACGATCGCGGGTAGGTGCGTAGCCGGCACCTGACGGCCATGGCACGGATCAGTGCAGGGCGCAGCGCGGCGTCCCGCAGCCCGGCCTACCGCTCTGACGACAACTACGAGGACCAATGACTCCTGTCGTACTGATCGCCGAAGAACTCGCTCCCGCCGCCATCGAGGTGCTCGCCCACGACTTCGACGTCCGCCACGTCGACGGCACCGACCGTCCGGCCCTGCTCTCGGCGCTCTCCGAGGCCGACGCCGTCATCGTGCGCAGCGCCACCCAGATCGACGCCGAGGCGATCGCCGCCGCGCCGCGGCTGAAGGTCGTCGCCCGGGCGGGCGTGGGCCTGGACAACGTCGAGGTGCCGGCCGCCACCGCGCGGGGCGTCATGGTCGTCAACGCCCCCACCTCCAACATCGTCTCCGCCGCCGAGCAGGCCGTCGCCCTCCTGCTGGCCGTGGCCCGCAACACCGCCAGCGCCAGCGCCGCGCTGAAGGCGGGGGAGTGGAAGCGGTCGAAGTACACCGGCGTGGAGATCCAGGGCAAGACCGTCGGCGTGGTCGGGCTCGGCCGCATCGGCGTGCTCTTCGCGCAGCGGATCGCCGCCTTCGGCACCCGGCTGATCGCGTACGACCCGTACATCCAGCCGGCCCGCGCCGCCCAGCTCGGCGTCCGCCTGGTGGGCCTGGAGGAGCTGCTGCGGGAGAGCGACTTCATCTCCATCCACCTGCCGAAGACCCCGGAGACCGTCGGCCTGATCGGTGAGAAGGAGCTGGCCGTCGTCAAGCCCGGCGTCCGGATCGTCAACGCCGCCCGCGGCGGGCTGGTCGACGAGCAGGCCCTGGCCGACGCCATCGCCGAGGGCCGGGTCGCCGGCGCGGGCGTGGACGTCTACGCCAAGGAGCCCTGCACCTCCTCGCCGCTGTTCGCCTTCGACAACGTGGTGGCCACCCCGCACCTGGGCGCCTCCACCGCCGAGGCGCAGGACAAGGCCGGTCTGGCCGTGGCCAAGAGCGTCAAGCTGGCGCTCCAGGGCGAGTTCGTGCCGGATGCGGTCAACGTGCAGGCCGGCGGCGTCGTCGCCGAGGACGTCCGGCCGCTGCTGCCGCTGGCCGAGAAGCTCGGCCGGGCCTTCACCGCCGTCGCGGGCGGGGTCGCCGCCAGCGTCACCGTCGAGGTGCGGGGCGAGATCGTCAACCACGACGTGTCGGTGCTCAAGCTCGCCGCCACCAAGGGGCTGTTCAGCTCGGTGGTCGAGGAGCAGGTGACCTATGTCAACGCCCCGCACCTGGCGGCCGAGCGCGGCGTCGAGGTCACCCTGGTCACCCAGGCCGAGACGGTCGACCACCCCAACCTGGTCACCGTCCGGGGCGCGCTGCCCGACGGGCGTACGGTCAGCGTCTCCGGCACGGTCACCCAGGCGGGCACGCGGGACGTCCTCAAGCTGACCGAGGTGGACGGCTTCGACGTGGAGATCGGCGCGGAGGGCATCCTCGTCTTCCTCCGCTACGTCGACCGGCCGGGCGTCGTGGGCACCGTCGGCACCCTGCTCGGCGAGGCCGGCATCAACATCGCGGCGATGCAGGTGGCCCGCCGGGAGGCCGGCGGCGAGACGCTGATGACCCTCACGGTGGACCAGGCGCTCGGCGCGGACCTGCTCACCTCCGCGGCGGACTCGATCGGGGCGGTCGCGGCCAGCGCCGCCGACCTGCGCGACGAGTGACCTGACGCACGACGACGGGGGCCCGGCGATTCCGCCGGGCCCTTCGTCGTCCGCCGTGCGGCGGGCCCGTCGTCGCGTGCGGGCCGCTCCGGGCGGCGGGCCCGTCGTCGCGTGCGGACCGCTCCGGGCGGCGGCGGGCCCTTCGTCGTCCGTTCGACGGTCAGCCGGCGGCGGGGGCGTCGTGATGCCGGGCGGTATCGCGGCGATGCAGGACGTGA
This sequence comes from Micromonospora sp. NPDC048063, assembly GCF_043202855.1. Lineage (NCBI taxonomy): Bacteria > Bacillati > Actinomycetota > Actinomycetes > Micromonosporales > Micromonosporaceae > Micromonospora > Micromonospora sp. NPDC048063. The sequence goes on from NZ_JBIDBG010000003.1 coordinate 83,015, forward strand.
CCGACCCGGACCGCCCGTTCAGCCGGGTAGGCGCGCCGGCGGCGGGTAGACCGAGCCGTCCTGGGCGTCGAAGAGCATCAGGTCGTGCTCGCCGGCCAGCCGCTCGATGTCGAGCAGCACCTGGTCCGGACAGGTCGGGTGCAGGTTCAGCTCGACGTGGTCGTTCGCCGCGTGCAGCGGCGCCACCGCCCACGGGGTGTCCCGCCCGGCGGGCCGGTCCGGATAGCTTCTGGTGATCGCCCGGTAGAACGCCACCACCCGCGGATCCGGGTGGCGTTCGACGTGCTGCCCCTGCCGGCAGCGCCGCACCGCGGCCCGCACGTCCTCGGGTGTCGCCCCGTCCGCCAGGGCCCACACGCTCAGATCGAAACTCACGGCGGACAGCGTGCCATCCGCCGTTCAGCCTGTCGAAATCGCCCCGCCGATGGGCCCTTCCGTGCCGCGACGGTCCGGTGTGGAGACCCTTGCGTCGAGTTACGTCGATTCGCTAGCGTACCGGTGCGGTCACTGGCCGAGCTCGCGGCGTAGGCCCGTCTTCGGGTGGCGAGGTCGACGTCCGGCCGACCGGCCCGCACCCCTCGATTGCGCGAGCCACGCGCACTCGTCGCTGACCGGCCCTCACGGTCGTTGCCGAGACCGTGGGGGCCGATCGCGCATGCCGGCCCCGCATCGCCCGCCGCCGCACGGCACCCGACCGCACGGCACCGGCCGGCGTCTCGGCGACGCTCCACACCGGTCGCCGGCTCGGCGCCCGCACCGGTCGGCGGCTCAGCGGCGGTGGGCGAAGAGCGCGCGGTAGTCCGACCCGTTGCGGAACCAGACGAGACCGGCCGGCCCGGCGGCGTAGAGCGCGGTGGCGTAGGCGTCGGCGACGGCGAGGTCGGGGCCGACCACCGTCGCGGCGACCAACTGCTCGGCCGGCTCGCCCGTGTGCGGGTCCACCACGTGTCCCTGCCGGCCGCTCACCCCGGACGTGCCGACCGCACCCGCCGTCATCTCCAGCACCAGCGGCGCGCGGTGCCGATCCGTCGGGTGGTGCACCGCCACCCGCCACGGGCCGCCGTGCGCCGCGTGCCCGCGTACGACCAGGTCGGCGCCGGTGAGCACGGCGTAGTCGTGGATGCCCGCGGCGCGCAGCCGGGCGGCGGCACGCTCGACCGCCCACCCGCCGAGCAGGCCGCCCGGGTCGAAGCCGCCGGGCACCGCCCAGGCGTCGAACCAGCCGTCGGTGGCCGCCCGCATCGCCGCGCAGCGGTCGACCAGGTCGGCCAGCGGCGGGTACGACTCGGGGCTGATCTCGCCGCGGCGCAGCCGGGAGACCAGGCTCTCGGGCCGGCTCGGGCCGTACGTGAGGTCGATGGCCCGCAGTTCCGCCACCGCGTCGCGCAGCGCGTCCCCGACGCCGCGGCGGCCCAGCCACTCGGGCGCGTTGAGCAGCAGCGAGTATTCCGCCGTCGAGGTCCGCACGGTGTGCTGGACGGCGATCCGGTCGCCGGTGGCCGCGCCGGGGCGGTCGACGCGGTGGCTGCGGGCGCCGAGGCGCAGGTCAGGCCGGCGGGGCTGGAAGGCCGGCTGGTCCACCCAGCGGGTCCGTGGCTGCTGGTCGATCCGCATGACAGTGCTCCCTCGCTGCCGGCGGGCCGCGTCGTCGCGGTGCCGTCGCGGGCCCCCGTGACCCGCTCGTCACCACGCTAGGCAGCGGAGATGACCCCACCATGAATGTCACCTGAGAGCATCCTGTGCATCTCGGTTTCCCGAATCGTGGAACCTTCGTACCGGGAGGCGGGACAGCGGCGTACGGTCAGACGTAACGGCGAGGCGAAGGAGCGCAGGACGTGGCACGGATCGCGGTGGTGGCCGGGGACGGGATCGGACCCGAGGTGGTCGCGCAGGCCCGCAAGGTCATCGACGCCGTGCTCCCGGGGGTGGAGGCTACCGAATACGACCTCGGCGCCGCCCGCTGGCACCGCACCGGCGAGGTGCTGCCCGACTCGGTGCTGGACGAGTTGGCCGGGCACGACGCCATCCTGCTCGGTGCGGTCGGCGACCCCACCGTGCCGCCGGGCGTGCTGGAGCGGGGCCTGCTGCTCAAGCTGCGGTTCGCCTTCGACCAGTACGTCAACCTGCGTCCGGCGCGGCTCTGGCCCGGCGTGGCCGGGCCACTGGCCAGCGTCAAGCCCGGCGAGGTCGACCTGGTGGTGGTGCGCGAGGGCACCGAGGGCCTGTACGCGGGCGCTGGTGGCGCGCTGCACCGCGGCACCCCCGCCGAGGTCGCCACCGAGGAGAGCCTGAACACGCGGCACGGGGTGGAGCGGGTGATCCGCGACGCCTTCGCCCGCGCCACGCGCCGCGAGCGGCGCAAGGTCACCCTGGTGCACAAGACCAACGTGCTCACCCACGCCGGCTCGCTGTGGGCGCGCGCGTTCGAGGCCGTCGCCGCCGAGCACCCCGACGTGACCACGGAATACCAGCACGTAGACGCCGCCGCGATGTTCCTGGTCACCCAGCCCCAGCGCTACGACGTGGTGGTCACCGACAACCTGTTCGGCGACATCCTCACCGACATCGCCGCGGCGGTCACCGGCGGGATCGGGCTGGCGGCCAGCGGCAGCATCAACCCCGAGGGGGCCTACCCCTCGATGTTCGAGCCGGTACACGGCTCCGCGCCGGACATCGCCGGGCGCGGCGTGGCCGACCCGGTCGCGGCCGTGCTCTCGGCCGCGTTGCTGCTCGACCAGCTCGGGCACGCCGACGCCGCGGCCCGCGTCACCGCCGCGGTCGGCACGGAGCTGGCCGGCCGGGCCCCGGGCGTACCGCTGCGCACCGAGGAGGTCGGCGACCGGCTGGCCGGGTACGCCGCCTCCTGAAGCCGGCGGGCCCGCCCCACCGGGGCGCCCCTTCCCGTCCGCCGCCCCTCCGCCGCCACGGGCGCCGCGGCGGGTCACCCGTCCGGCGCCGTCGATGCGCCGGGCGTAGCTACCCCCTGAACGACCGTTCGGGGTAAGTTTCTCGCACCATATTTTTCGGCATGCGGACCCGTGTGCCGTCCGTCCCCAGGGAGGTCAGCGCGATGAGCGGTGGTGACAAGCTCGACTTCGAGATCCGTCCGAATCCCGCGCCGGTATCCGTCGCCGACCGGGCCGCCCTGCTGGCCAACCCCGGGTTCGGCCGGGTCTTCACCGACCACATGGTCACCATCCGCTACGCCGACGGCAAGGGCTGGTACGACGCCCGGGTCGAGGCGCGCGCGCCGATCCCGATGGACCCGGCCGCCGCGGTCCTGCACTACGCGCAGGAGATCTTCGAGGGCCTGAAGGCGTACCGGACGCCCGACGGCGGGGTCACCATGTTCCGGCCGGAGGCCAACGGCGCCCGGTTCGCCGCCTCCGCCCGGCGGATGGCGATGCCGCCGCTGCCCGAGGAGGCGTTCGTCGACTCGCTGCGCCGGCTCGTCGAGATCGACCGGGACTGGATTCCCGAGGGCGAGGACGGCAGCCTCTACCTGCGTCCGTTCATGTTCGCCAGCGAGGTGTTCCTCGGCGTCCGCCCGGCCAACGAATACCTCTACGTGGTGATCGCCTCGCCGGTCGGCGCGTACTTCTCGGGTGGGGTCAAGCCGGTGACGGTCTGGGTCTCTCCGGACTACACCCGGGCCGCCCCCGGGGGCACCGGCGCGGCGAAGTGCGGCGGCAACTACGCCGCCTCGCTGGTGGCCCAGGCCGAGGCGATCGAGCACGGCTGCGACCAGGTGGTCTTCCTCGACGCGGTCGAGCGCCGCTACGTCGACGAGCTGGGCGGCATGAACGTGTTCTTCGTCTACGACGACGGCACCGTGGTCACCCCGCCGCTGACCGGCACGATCCTGCCCGGCATCACCCGGGAGTCGGTGCTCGAGCTGGCCGCCGGCGCGGGGCACCGGATCGAGGAGCGGCCGGTGAGCTTCGCCGACTGGCAGGCCGACGCGGCCAGCGGCCGGCTCCGCGAGGTGTTCGCCTGCGGCACCGCCGCCGTGATCACCCCGATCGGGCAGGTGCGCTTCCCCGACGGCGAGTTCCTGGTCGGCGACGGCGGGCCCGGCCGGGTCACCATGACCCTGCGCCAGCAGCTCGTCGACCTCCAGCGGGGCATGGCCGACGACCCGCACGGCTGGGTCCGGCGCATCCTCTGACCCGTACGCGCGACCGACGCCGCCCCCGCGCCGCCCTCGGCGCGGGGGCGGCGTCGTCCGTGCCCACCCCACCCCACCCCACCCGATCCCACCCCCGCCACCCCGCCCCCGCCACCCCGCCCCCGCCGCCCCGCCCTTGCCGCGTCGATCTTGCACTTTGTGCCCGGACAAATCAGGGCAGGTCGCGCATTCGGGGGGCACAACTGCAAGATCGCGGGAGCGGGAGCGGGAGCGGGAGCGGGAGCGGGAGCGGGAGCGGGAGCGGGAGCGGGGGCGGGAGCGGGGCGGGGGCGGGTCAGGTCAGGAGGTGGGCGCGGAGGGCGGCGAGCTGGGCGTCGGTGACGCCGGCGTGGCGGAGGTAGCCCTCGACCGAGCCGTGGGCCGCCCGCAGCTCGGCGAGGAAGAGCGTCATGGCCTCGGCGGGGCAGGTCAGCACCGGCAGGGTGTGCCCCGCCTGCTGCCCGGTGGCCTCGAACCAGGCGCGGTACCGCTCGCCGGCCTCGGTGCTCAGCGCGTAGTCGGCGGCGATCTCGTCGTCGTCGACGCCGAGCACCGCGAGGGTGAGCCCACAGACGATGCCGGTGCGGTCCTTGCCGGCGACGCAGTGCACCACCACGGGGGCGTTGGCGCTGTCGGCGATCAGCCCGACGGCCTCGGCGAGCCCGGCCGTGCCGGTCTCCGCGAGGTCGGCGTACCGGTCGGCCAGGTAGCGGGCCAGGTCGGTGCCCGGCTGGTAGGGCCGCTCGCCCCACTCGGCGTGCTCGGGGTGGATGTTGCGCCAGGTCAGGCCGTCGAAGTGGGGGATCCGGCCGTCGCGTTCCACCTCGTAGGGGCGGCGCAGGTCGATGACCGTGCGCACACCGAGGGCGGCGAACGCCTCCCGGTCGGCGTCGTCGATGCGGTGCGGCGAGTCGGAGCGGTAGAGCCGGCCCCGGCGGACGGTGCGCCCGTCACGGCCGGAGTGGCCGCCGACGTCGCGGAAGTTGAACATCGTGGCGAACGGGATCCTGCGGTTGACCTCGGTGGCGTCCACGCTGACACGGTAACGGCCTCCCGCGGCTGGCGGGAGACCGTCGCGCGCCGGTGACTACGGCTAGCGGGCGGTGCCGGGCGGGATCGCCGAGTACGTCTCGCCGTAGTAGCCGCCGAGCCGGTCCCGGTAGGTGGGGTCGGTGTCGGCGGTCTCGTCGTACTCCGGGGCGGCCTTGATCTGGTCCTTGCTCCGGTCGACGTGGACCTTGCGCTCGTCGTGGTCGACGTGGTTGACGGTGCCGGCCGGGATCATGACCTTCCGGCCGAAGATCCACGGGCCGGTGTCCACCACCAGGTAGCTGTCGTTGACCTCGTGGCTGGCATTGTCGATCTTGCCGATGCCGCCGTCGGTGGCCTCGACCTTGTAGCCGACCAGGTCGGCGTCGGCCACCCGCGCCGTGTCCCGGTAGCGCCACGGGTCGAACGTGCCGGCGGGCGCGCCGCCGGCGAACTCGCCCTGGCCGCCGTGGCGCACGGGGTCCGGGCTGCCGTGTGTGCTGTGCGGGTCGAGCCTGTCCATGTGACAACTCCTGCCCCGACTGTCGTCAGTCGTCTCGCCGGATCGAGTCCTCGTCCTGGGAGGAGCTACCCGGGCGGTCGCCGCCGGAAACGGCGGTGGGCTGGTGCCGAGGACGGCGGTGGGCCGGCGCTGGAGACGGCGGTGGGCCGGCGCCGTCGTGCGGCGCCGGCCCACCGGGGCGTACGGGTCAGGCGAGCGCGGCCTGGGCGTCCAGGGTGACCGCGGCGGCGTGCACGACGGCGGCGATGCGCAGCCCCTCGTGCACCTGCTCGCGGCTGAAGCCCGCGCCGCGCAGGGTCTTCTCGTGCGACTCCAGGCACACTCCGCAGCCGGTGATGGCCGAGACGGCCAGGCACCAGAGCTCGAAGTCGGCCTTCTCCACGCCCGGCTTGGCGATGATCTGCATCCGCAGCCGCGCCGGGATCGACTGGTACTGCTCGTCGCCGATCAGGTGCTTGGCCCGGTAGTAGACGTTGTTCATCGCCATGATCGCGGCGGCGCCCTTGGCCGCCTCGATCGCCTCCGGCCCGAGGTGGGTGGTCGCCTCGTCGGCGATCTCCCGCAGCACCACCGGGTTGCGCGCGGCGACGGCGCAGGCCAGGGCGGTGCCCCACGCCTGCTCCGGCTTCAGCGTGCTGGTGCCGATGGTGGAGCCGAGGTTGAGCTTGATGTCCTTGGCGTACTCCGGCAGAGCCGCCTTGACCGCGTCCAGACCCACGGTCAGGCCCCGGCGCCGGCGAGCAGCTTGGTGGCGTCCAGGGTCTCGCCGCCCTTGTTCCAGTTGCACGGGCAGAGCTCGTCGGTCTGCAGGGCGTCGAGCACCCGCAGCACCTCGGAGACGTTCCGGCCGACCGAACCGGCGGTCACCATGACGAACTGGATCTCGTTGTTCGGGTCGACGATGAAGGTCGCCCGCTGGGCCACGCCGTCCTCGCCGAGCACGCCGCAGGCGGCGGTCAGCTCGCGCTTGATGTCGCTGAGCATCGGGAAGGGCAGCTCGCGCAGGTCCGGGTGGTCCTTGCGCCACGCGTAGTGGACGAACTCGTTGTCCACCGACACGCCGAGGACCTGGGCGTCCCGGTCGGCGAACTCGTCGTTCAGCCGCCCGAACTCGGCGATCTCCGTCGGGCAGACGAAGGTGAAGTCCTTCGGCCAGAAGAAGACGACCCGCCACTTGCCCTCGTGGGACTTGTGGTTGATCGTCTCGAACGCCTTCTCGGCGTCCAGCGACACGCAGGCGGTGAGTTCGTACTCGGGGAAGCGGTCACCGACAGTGAGCACAGGTCCTCCTTGACAGTGGCACGAGGCCGGTAAAACTGGATCGGTTCCAGATTCTTCCTCAGCGCTGTTTCCGCCTGGCGGCGGCCGGGTTGCTTGTGAAGTGGATCACCAGCTTCCGGTTCCGCCCGCGTGCTTGCGCCGGCCGGGGTGTCGCGACCCTCCGTCACCGTCCCGTCATGTGGACTATGCCTCCCAAAACCAGTGCTCGAGTGGCAGAGTGGCGATCGTGACCAGCACCCACCTGATTATTCGCACCTAGCGCGCCGGCCTCCCCTCCGCCGAGCGCGCAGACCTCCCGCATCCGCGGGGGGTCTTTTTGTTGCTCTCGAAAGGATCCCTGATGACCTTCCAGGTGTACGACACGACGCTGCGCGACGGTGCCCAGCGCGAGGGGCTCAGCTATTCGGTGGTCGACAAGCTCGCGGTGGCCCGGCTGCTCGACGAGTTCGGGGTCGGCTTCATCGAGGGCGGCTGGCCGGGCGCGGTGCCGAAGGACACGGAGTTCTTCCGCCGGGCGCGCAGCGAGCTGGACCTGAGACACGCGCTGCTGGTGGCGTTCGGGGCCACCCGCCGGGCCGGCGTGCAGGTCGCCGACGACCCGCAGGTGCGGGGTCTGCTCGACGCGCAGACCCCGGCGGTCGCCCTGGTCGCCAAGGCCGACCTGCGGCACGTCGAGCGGGCGCTGCGCACCACCGCCGGGGAGAACCTGGCGATGGTCCACGACACCGTGGCGCACCTGGTGGCGGAGGGTCGCCGGGTCTTCGTCGACGGCGAGCACTTCTTCGACGGCTACCGGTCCGACCCGGCGTACACGGCCTCCGTGGTGGAGACCGCACTCGCCGCCGGCGCCGAGCGGTTCGTGCTCTGCGACACCAACGGTGGCATGCTGCCCTCCCAGGTGAGCGCCGCCATCGCCGACCTGACCGCCCGGCTGGGCGTGAGCCCGGAGCTGCTCGGCATCCACTGCCAGAACGACACGGCCTGCGCCGTGGCGAACACGATCGCCGCCGTCGAGGCGGGGGTGCGGCACTTCCAGGGCACCGCGAACGGCTACGGCGAACGCCCCGGCAACGCCGACATCTTCGCCGTGGTCGCCAACCTCCAGCTCAAGCTCGGGCTGCCCGTCCTACCGGACGGCTGCCTGGGGCAGATGGTGCGGGTCTCCCACGCCATCGCCGAGATCGCCAACATCGCCCCCGACACCCACCAGGCGTACGTCGGGGCCGCGGCCTTCGCCCACAAGGCGGGGCTGCACGCGAGCGCGATCAAAGTGGATCCGCTGCTCTACAACCACGTGGACCCACAGGTGGTGGGCAACGACATGCGGATCCTCGTCACCGAGATGGCCGGCCGGGCCAGCGTCGAGCTCAAGAGCCGCGAGCTGGGCCTGGACCTGGCCGGCCATCCGGAGGCGCTGTCCCGGGTGACCGGGCGGGTCAAGGAGCTGGAGGCCGACGGCTGGTCGTTCGAGGCCGCCGACGCCTCGTTCGAGCTGCTGGTCCGCGCCGAGCTGGACACCGCGCCGCCGAGGCCGTTCACGCTGGAGTCGTACCGGGTGCTGGTCGAGCACCGGGAGGACGGCGCGGTGGTCTCCGAGGCGACCGTCAAGATCCGCGTACGCGGGGAGCGGGTGATCGCCACCGCGGAGGGGAACGGCCCGGTCAACGCCCTGGACGAGGCGCTGCGGGCCGGGTTGGCCCGGCACTACCCGCAGCTGCGCGACTTCGAGCTGGCCGACTTCAAGGTGCGGATCCTGGAGGGCAGCAGCGGCACCGGAGCGGTGACGCGGGTGCTGCTGGAGACCGCCGACCGCAACGGCCGCGACTGGACCACGGTCGGCGTGCACCCCAACGTCGTCGAGGCGAGCTGGCACGCCCTCGTCGACGCCCTCACCTACGGCCTCGACCGCGCCCGGGTCTGAGGCGGCCCGGTCCCGGCACCGGCGGCCACGCGCGGGCGCCGGGACCGGGCCGCCGCGCGGGCGCCGGCCCCCGCGGCGGCCCCGGCGGGGATCAGCCGGCCGGCAGGCGCAACTCGGCCAGGACGGCGCGGTGGTCGCTGCCCGGCACCCGGTGCACGGCCACCGCCCGTACGGCTATCCGGCGGTCGACCAGCACGTGGTCGATGGTCACCGGTGGGATCGGGTCGCCGTCGTAGGGGCCCCAGGTGCCGGTGAGACCGGCGCCGACCTCGTCGGCGGCGTCGACGTAGCCGGTGGCCAGCAGGGCGCGCAGCGGGGCGTGGTCGAGGGTGGCGTTGAAGTCGCCGGCCAGGATCCGCAGCGGCCCGTCCGGCGTCGCGGGCGGCTGCGCGGCCAGGTCGGTGCGCCAGTGGCCGACCTGGTCCACCGCGTACGGCGCCGCCGGGTGCGCCGACTCGACCCGCACCGGCGGCGCCCCGGGCACCGTCACCGTGCCGTACGCCTGGTCGAAGCCCCAACCGCCGCGATTGCGTCGGACGCCGCCCTCGTCGACCGGGAACCGGGCGTAGAGCCCGGAGCCGACCGTGCCCGGCTGCGGGTCGAGGTGCCGGTGGGGGAGCAGCCGGTCCAGGCCGAGTCGGTCCAGCTCCGCTCCGGCCCCGGGGGTGAACTCCTGCACGGTGAGCACGTCGACGCGGTGCCGCTCGACCAGGTCGACCAGCGCCCGCGCGTCGGCGGCCCCGGCGAGCAGGTTGGCGGTCAGCACCCGCACCGTCGGCCCCGCGGCCGAGGGCTGCCCGGCGGGCAGGGCCCGGGGCGCGACCACGGCCACCAGCGCCGTCGTGACCACCGCCGCGACCACCGCGGGCCACCGGCACCGCAGGGCGAGCGCGAGCACCAGCGGCAGCAGGCTCCCGGCGGCCACGTACGGGGTGAAGGCCAGCAGTTGGACCAGCGGCCCATGGTCGAGGCCGGCCAGCCGCAGGGCTGCCCAGGCGACCCCGGGCGCGACGGCCGCCCAGCAGAGCGCGGCGCCCGATCGTCCCGCCCGGCTGCCCGTCGTCCGTTCCGCCGCCCCGGTGGTCATGGCCGGGCCTTGGCGATCATGGGCGCGCCTGGCGTGATCATGGCTGGAGAGTAGCCCGGCCCCCCGCGCGCCGCGGCCCCGTCGCCTCCGCCGCGCGCATTCGTGAATGCCGTGGCATTCGCTTTTCACAAATTGTCGGCGACTGTCGACCGTTTTGATGAAGCGTGATCAACTATTGACGTCCGGCTTTTTGTGGTGCTACGTTCCAGTGGGTTGAGACGTCGAAACTCTGAGTAGTAATGCCTGCTCAGGGCAGGTGAAAATCGTTGAGGCGACAACATCTAGGGTGCGGCCTGAAGTGCGGGCTTCCGGCGGTTGTCGCTCATTTTCCCGGCCCAAGAATGGAAATCTGCCGTCCCGTGACAGCGCGGGAACGGTCGAATTCGCACGGTCAACAAAAGGGAGACCCTGTCATGACCACACTCTTCCGACGCAAGGCGGTGGCGGTGGCCTTCGCCGCCCTGGCGCTCACCCTGGCCGGGGGCGGCATCGCCGTCGCCCAGCCGGCGGCGAAGGCGCCCGCCGAGGTCGCCCAGCCGTCCCTCCGTCAGCCGGGCGACGGCAGCCAGCCGGCGGTCACCCCCGCCGAGGCCCGCAAGGCCAAGGCCGCGCTGGCGCAGGGGCCGTCCACGCAGGCGACCGCGCCGGGCACCATCTCCTTCGCCGTGGTCAGCAGCGGTGGCACGCTGCTCCGCGGCTCGCCCGAGGCGGTCTCCGCCACCAGGTACGGCCCCGGGCAGTACCAGGTCCTGTTCACCTACAACGTCACCCTGAAGGGCTTCCACGCCACCATCGGCACCACCGACCCGTACAACGTGCCGCCGGGCGGGGAGATCTCGGTGGCGCCGCGGCTCCAGACGCCGAACGCGGTCTTCGTCCAGACCCGCAACTCGTCCGGCAGCCCGTCCGACCGGCCCTTCCACCTGACCATCACCAACTGACGCACCCGCTGACCCGCCGGCCCCCACCGCCCGTGGGGGCCGGCGCCACGCGGTGGGCCACCGGCGGGCGAGTCGGGCACGCGGGCGCCCCCTGCCGGTGTGTGGCCGGCCGCGTCGTCGCTGCCGGCCCGGGATGCTCGTCCCGGTTCGGGCCGGTAAGGACCGCCCCGGCGCTGATAATCCGACGTTTGTCCGAGGGCCGCCACGGGAAGCAAGCACCGTGACGGACATCTCGGACACCCTGGCCAGCGTGCCCAGCCCGGCCGATCCCGACGCGAGTTCGGCCGAGCTGGAACAGACCCTCTTCGAGGTCAAACGCGTGATCGTCGGGCAGGATCGGCTCGTCGAGCGCCTGCTCACCGCCCTCGTCGCCGACGGGCACTGCCTCCTGGAGGGCGTGCCCGGGGTGGCCAAGACCCTCGCCGCGCAGACCCTCGCCACCGTGGTCGGCGGCACCTTCTCCCGGATCCAGTTCACCCCCGACCTCGTCCCGTCGGACATCGTCGGCACCCGGATCTACCGGGCGTCGAAGGAGACCTTCGACATCGAGCTGGGCCCCGTCATGGCCAACCTGGTGCTCGCCGACGAGATCAACCGTGCCCCCGCCAAGGTGCAGTCCGCGTTGCTGGAGGCGATGGCGGAGCGCCAGGTCTCCATCGGCGGGCGCAGCTACCCCGTGCCCGACCCGTTCCTGGTGCTGGCCACCCAGAACCCGATCGAGTCCGAGGGGGTCTACCAACTGCCGGAGGCGCAGCGCGACCGGTTCCTGATGAAGATCGTGGTCGACTACCCGAGCGACGCCGACGAGCTGGCCATCCTCTACCGGATGAGCGCCGACCGGCCCACCGCCCGGCGGGTGCTCGACCCGCAGCGGCTGCGCGACCTCCAGGCCCGCGCCACCCACGTCTTCGTACACCACGCCCTCGCCGAGTACGTCGTCCGGCTCATCCTCGCCACCCGCGACCCCGGCCGGTTCGGCCTGCCGGAGATCGCCCCGCTGCTCGCGTACGGGGCGAGCCCCCGGGCCACGCTCGGGCTGGTCGCCGCCGCCCGGGCCCAGGCGCTGCTGCGCGGCCGGGAGTACGTGCTGCCCGAGGACATCCGCGAGCTGGCCGTCGACGTGCTGGCCCACCGGCTGGTGCTCTCCTTCGACGCGGTCGCCGACGGGGTGTCCGCCGAGTCGCTGGTGCGCCGGCTGGTCGAGGCGGTGCCGCCGCCCCGCGTCGCCACCGGCCACCCCGAGTTCGCGACCGACCTGGCGGCGGCATGAGATGGCGCGGGGCCACCGCGCCGGCGCCCGTGCCGGCCGACCCGGGGCTGGCCGACCTCGCCCCGGACCGGCGGCTGCGCCGGCTGGAACTGACCGTCACCCGGCGGCTCGACGGCCTGCTGCACGGCCGGTACCGCGGCCTGCTCCCCGGGCCGGGCAGCGAGCCGGCCGGCAGCCGGGAGTACCGCCCCGGCGAGGACGAGGTGCGCCGGATGGACTGGGCGGTGACCGCCCGGACCACGGTCCCGCACGTCCGCGAGGTCGACGCCGACCGGGAGCTGACCACCTGGCTGCTGGTGGACGCGAGCCCGAGCATGGAGTACGGCACCGCCGAGCTGGACAAACGCGAACTGGCCGTGGCAGCCGTGGCGGCGGTCGGCTTCCTCACCGCCGGGGTCGGCAACCGGCTCGGCGCGCAGGTGCTCGGCCCGGCCGGGCTGCGTCGCTTCCCGCCCCGCAGCGGGCGTACCCACCTGCTCGGGCTGCTCCGGGCCCTGCTGACCGCGCCGCGCGCCAGCGCGTACGACGAGCGCCGCCCGCCGCCCGGCGGCCCCGACCTGGCCGACGGGCTGGCCGCCGTGCACCGGGTGGCGCTGCGGCGCGGCCTCGTGGTGGTGGTCTCGGACTTCCTCGACGGCCTGCCCGACGACCCCCGGCACGCGCCGGCCTGGGAGGCGCCCCTGCGCCGGCTCGCCGTGCGGCACCAGGTGCTCGCCGTGCAGGTCACCGACCCGCGCGAACTGGAACTGCCGGACGTCGGCCTGATCACCCTGGCCGACCCGGAGACCGGCCGGACGCGGGAGGTGTGGACCGGCGACCCCCGCCTGCGCGAGCGGTACGCGGTCGCCGCCGCCGCCCAGCGTGACCAGGTGGGCCAGGCGCTGCGCCGCAGCGGGGCGACCCACCTGCCGCTGCGCACCGACCGCGACTGGAGCGCGGACATCGTGCGCCACGTGCACGCCCAGCGGCGGCTCGCGGCGGCCCCGGCCGGCGCGGCCCGGGGAGGTGCGGCGTGATCTGGCAGTCGCCCGTCCGGCTCTGGCTGCTGCTCGGGGTGCTCGCCCTGGCCGTCGGCTACCTGCTGATGCAGCGCCGGCGCAGCCGGTACGCCGTCCGCTTCACCAACCTGCGGCTGCTCGACCGGGTTGCGCCGCAGCGGCCGACCTGGCGGCGGCACCTGCCGGCCGGGCTCTTCCTCGCCATGCTGGCGCTGCTGGTGGTCGGCTTCGCCCGGCCGACGGCGGAGGTGCGGGTCCCCCGCGAGCGGGCGACGGTGATGGTGGCCGTGGACGTCTCGACCTCGATGCTCGCCGGCGACGTGGAACCCGACCGGCTCAGCGCCGCCAAGGAGTCCGCCCGGCGCTTCGTCGACAGCCTGCCCGACGAGTTCAACGTCGGGTTGGTCGCCTTCGCGGGCAGCGCGGCGGTGCTGGTGCCGCCGAGCACCGACCGGGAGGCGCTGCACGAGGGGGTCGAGCGGCTGGTCGAGGGGGCCACCGGGGTGCAGGGCACGGCCATCGGCGAGGCCATCAGCACCTCGCTCGGCGCGGTGAAGGGCTTCGACAGCCAGGCGGCCAAGGACCCGCCGCCGGCCCGGATCATCCTGCTCTCCGACGGCGCGAACACCTCCGGCATGGACCCGATGGAGGCGGCGGCCGACGCGGTGACCATGAAGGTGCCGGTGCACACCATCTCGTTCGGCACCCCCGGCGGCACCGTGGACCGGGGCGGCCGGCCGATCCAGGTGCCGGTGGACGGGCAGACCCTGCGCGCGGTCGCCGAGGAGACCGGGGGCGGGTTCCACGAGGCCCACACCAGCGACGAACTGCGCGCCGTCTACGACGACATCGGCACCTCGGTGGGCTACCGCACCGAACGGCAGGACGTCTCGGCCCGCTTCATCGGCCTGGGACTGGTGTTCGCGATGGGCGCCGCGGCCGGCTCGATGCGCTGGTTCTCCCGGCTGCCCTGACCCCGTACGGCCATCGTCGAGAAGAACACGTGAGGAGCGTACGCATGGCAGTGCAGACCGGGTTGGGCGAGCCGCGCGGCCCCTGGTTCATCTCGCCGGAGCTGGACCCGGACGGGCGGTCCCGGTGGGACGGGCCCGGGTCGGACCGTGGCCCGGCCGGACGGCGCCGGCACGGGCGGCTGCTGGCCGGGCTGGCGGTGGTGGCCCTGTCCACCGCCTCCGGCGCGGTGGCCGGCGGCGTGGTGGCCAGCCGGGACGGCGCGCCCGGCCCGGCGGCGGCCACGGCGGCCCCGGTCCCGGCGGAGCTGGTGACCGCGGCCGAGAAGACCGTGCCGGGGGTCGTCTCGGTGCTCGTGGGGGGCAGCGGCGGGGCCTCGGCGACCGGCTCCGGCTTCGCCGTCGACGACCAGCAGCACATCATCACCAACGACCACATCCTGGCGAAGGGGGGTGGCGGCTCGGTGACGGTGGAGCTGCCGGACGGGCGGCGGTTCGCCGCCGAGGTGGTCGGCCGAGAGCCGCGCAGCGACCTGGCGGTGCTCCGGGTGCCCCCGTCGGCCGGCCTGGCGGCGCTGCCGCTGGCCAAGCCAGGGTCGACCCGGGTCGGCGAGCCGGTGCTGGCGGTCGGCTCGCCGCTGGGGCTCGCTGGCACCGTCACCGCCGGCATCGTGAGCGCCCTGGACCGGGAGGTGCGCCTCGGCGACAACCGGCACACCGCGGTGCAGACCGACGCCTCGATCAACCCGGGCAACTCGGGCGGCCCGCTGGTCAACGCGCGCGGCGAGGTGGTGGGGGTGAACACCGCGATCGCCACCATCGACGGCAACGGCTCCATCGGGATCGGCTTCGCCATCCCCATCGAACAGGTGCAGAAGACCGCCGACACGATCATCGGAAAGGGCGGCTGAGCTGCCCTCATGCCCGCCGGAGACGGCGTGGGAACGTGAGAACTGTCGGATACCCGGCGCGGAATGATCGGACAATGGAAATATTACGCTGAGTGTGGATACTGGCGTGGGTGGAGCGTCCTGTCATCGTGGCCCTCCTGCTGGTGGGCCTGATCATCGGAACCGGTGTCGGGTCGGCGTACGCCCGGGCGCGACGCGGGTGGGCCGACTACCAGACCGTCAAGAAGACCGTGCCCGGTGCCCGGCGCACCGCGTGGCTGCTGATCAAGGTGGTCACCACGAAGATCGGGGTGATCGCCCTGCTGCTCGTCGGGGCGGTCGCGTACGCCGCCGTCGACTCCGACGCCGAGCCCGCGCCACCCGGCCCGACCCCGAGCCCGTCCGCCACCCCGAGCATCCGGCCGGGGCGTTAGCCTCGGGGTGTGGACGACGGACTGCGGGTGACCGACCGGTGGGTCGTCCCCGCCGCTGAGCTGCGGGAACGCTTTTCCCGCTCATCCGGCCCCGGCGGCCAGGGCGTCAACACCACCGACTCCCGGGTCGAGCTGAGCTACGACCTGGGCGCCTCGCCCGGGGTGCCCGAACCGCTGCGGGCGCGGGCGCTGGACCGGCTCGCCGGGCGGCTCGTCGACGGCGTGCTGACCGTCACCGCCAGTGAACACCGGGCGCAGTTGGCCAACCGGGAGGCGGCCCGGGAACGGCTGGCCGCGCTGCTGCGCGAGGCGGCGGCCCCGCCACCCCCGCCCCGGCGGCCGACCCGGCCCTCGCGCGGCGCCAAGGAGCGCCGGCTGGCCGAGAAGAAGCGCCAGTCGCAGCGCAAGCGCGACCGCCGCGTCGACGGCGACTGACGGGCGACTGCGGCGACCGACGGGCAGGGGCGGCCGACGGGCCGGCGGGCCGCTACCGGCGGAGCTACGCCGGCAGGGCGTCGAGCAGCCGGGCTCGCAGCACGGCGGCTCGGTCGGCGAACCCCCGCTGCGCGGCGGCGTACTCGGCCCGCCCCTCCGGGGTCTCCACCCGCACCGGCGGGTAGCCCAGGTCGGACAGGTCGTACGGAGAGGCGCGCATGTCCAGGGTGCGGATCTCCCTGGCCAGCTCGAAGCAGTCCGCGACGAGTTCGGCGGGCACGAGTGGCGACAGCTTGTACGCCCACTTGTAGAGGTCCCTGCGTATCCTCATCTCACGCAACTTCGAGGGAGGGAACGCAGGGATGGACGTCGTCATCTACGCACGGCTCAGCCTAGACAAGCTGGGTAACGAGCTGGGCGTTGATCGGCAGCTCGAAGCCTGCCGGGAATTGGCAGCTCGTCAGGGCTGGACGGTGACGCGCGAGCTGATCGACAACAGCATCAGCGCCACGACCGGCCGCGTCCGGCCGGCGTTCGAGAAGCTGCTCACCCTGAGCCCGAAGCCGGACGCCATCATCGTCTGGCATCTCGACCGGCTCGTCCGCCTCACCCGTGAGCTGGACCGGGTGATCAGCAATGGCGTACCCGTCCACGCCGTGACCGCAGGGATGCTGGACTTGAGCAACCCGACAGGCGTCCTGATGGCGAACGTGGTCACGGCGTTCTCTCAGTTCGAGGGTCAGCAGAAGGCTGCACGTCAGCGTCTGGCAGCCACGCAGCGCGCTTCCCAGGGTCGGCCCTGGTGGTCTGCTCGACCCTTCGGATACGAGCGCGACGGAACACCTCGTGGTGGTGAAGCCGAGGCCGTTCAGCGTGCGTACCAGGATCTGTTGGCGGGGCGCTCCCTGTTGTCGATCGCCGATGAGTGGAACCGTCAGGGCATGCTCACCACCAGGGGGAGGAACTGGACCGGAGCAACTGTTCGTCAGCTCCTCATGTCTGCCAGGAACTGCGCTATCCGGACGTACGCAGGGGATGAGGTCGGCCCTGGTAACTGGGATGCCCTGGTGCCCGAGGAGATCTACCGGTCCGCTGTCCGTGTGCTCAACTCTCCTACCCGCAAGGCTGGTGGTGGCGGTCCCCGTCGGAGCCTGCTGACGGGCGTCGCTACCTGTGCCAACTGTGGTGGCCCCATCCGCACGGCATGGCGTGGACGGAAGGGCGAGCAGGGTAGCTACGCCGTCTATGAGTGCAAGTTCAAGCACTGCGTATCCCACCGTCAGGACGAGGCTGACACCATGGTCACTGAACGTGTGATCCGGTTCCTGACCGCGCCGCAGTTCGCGGAAGCGTTCGAGCTGAGCGAGGATGACCTGCCTGTTCAGCAGATGAGGGACGAGCTGGGGAGCCTGCGGTCACGGCTCGATGATCTGGCCACCGACTATGCCGCTGGGCTCGTTACTCGATCGCAGTTTCTGACTGCATCCCAGACCATGCGCAGCCGGGTGGATGAGTTGGAGGATCAGCTATCCCAGTTAGGGAGTGACAGCGCCGTCAAGGGCGTCGCCGGGATGACGGACGAGCAGGTACGCCGTCACTGGGATGGGTTGGATGTAGACCGCAGGCGGTCCCTGATCCTCGCGGTTGTCGTGAGCTGCCGTCTCCGCCAGAAGGGGCGTGGCGTCCGCCGCACCGATGAGCGGCATGTCGATGTGTTGTTCAGGGCGGGAGACCCCGCGAAGGTTGCGAGCATCTGACCCGGGGAAGGAACCGAACCGGGGAGAGGGCCCCGAAGGGGCCCATCTTCGGGCTCCTGATCTTCGGGTTCTCCGCCGATACATGAACACCAGGGAGCGCAGCGATCCTGTGGCGCGGACGCTTGGGGGTCATGCCCCCACCCTTGCCGGTGACTCCGCTCCCTCAAGCAGCGCCGCACACACATCGATCAACCGGGCGCGTAGTCGGCCCGCGCGCTGCGAGAACTCGCGTTGACGAGCGACGTACTCGGCCTTGCCCTCGGGTGTCTCGATGGCCACCGCCGGTTCCCCGTAGGAGGAGAAGTCGTACGGGGACGCCTGCATGTCGAGCAGCCGGATGTCCCTCGCCAACTCGAAGCAGTCGAGCGCCAGATCCCCCGGAACCGCAGGGCCCAGCTTGGTTGCCCACTTGTGGCAGTCCATCGAGGCATGCAAGCAGCCCGGCTGGTCAAGCTCTACCTGGCTCTCCCTCGTTGGTTGGAGCCGGTTGAGGCTGACCGCGTCAGGGGTGAAGAACCGGAACGCATCGAAGTGCGTGCAGCGGATCTGGTGAGACTCGACTACCGCGTCAGTTCCCTCTTGCCCAAGTCGCAAGGGGAGCGGATGCCGATGCTCACGTTGGCGATACACCATCGCCCACTCATGCAGGCCGAAGCAGCCAGTGAAGGCTGGTCGTGACGAGATGGCGGACAACAGTCGATGAATAAAGCGCACCGACTCAGCCCGGTCGGCGAGGAACGCTGCGATGTCGAAGCTCACGATCCCGTCCGCGTCCGTGGCATACCAACGCCACTGCTGGTGTGGGGCAGAGCCGTGCGGTCCCGGTTCCAAGGAGATGCCCACGCCGGGGTGCCACCGTCGGAGAACGGAGGGCCGGGTGCCGTAGTAGTCGTACAAGAAGTCATCGATCGCGTGGCGTTCCCTCGTGGCCTTGCGGGCGCGGTGGCCTGCGGTAAGGGAGTCGGCGCGCTTCTCGTGAGCTTCCAAGAGGGGAAGCCAGCTTGCGGCGGGGATGCTGGTCAACTGTACGGACCCTTGTTGTCCGCTTCGTGCATGGCCCACTCGTGCATCCCGAAACAGCCGAGGTGCGCCGGCCGGCCGGCGGTCGCCACCAGCAGCGCCCGGATCCACTCGACCGACTCGGCGCGCCGCGCGCGTACCCCCTCGGTGTCGAGGGTGACCCCGGCGGCGGTGGCGCGGTAGTCCCGGCCGAACTCGGCCGGGTCCGCGTCGCGCAGCGCCACTCCGGCCCCCGGGTGCCACCGGCGCAGCTGGGCCGGGCGGTGCGAGTAGTAGGTGAAGAGGAAGTCCTCCACCGGGTGCTTCCCGCCCCGGCGGCGGCGTGCCAGATGCGGGGCGAGCCAGGCGTCGACCCGCTCCTCGTGCGCCCGGCGCCGGGCCCGCCAGCGCGCCGCGTCGAGCACGGCGGTCGGGGCGAGGGCGGCGGTCACGGAGCCAAGGGTACGACCGCCGCCCCGCCGCCGGTCAGGGCACGTCCACCCGGACCCCGGCGGAGAACACCCCGCTGCGCAGCTCCAACTGCTGCGGCGGCGCCTGCCCGTCGACCGTGAAGACCAGCGGCAGCACCGTCCGGCTGCCGCCCGCCAGCGGCTGGGCGAAGACGTCCCGGCCCTGGTTGGCGGCCCGGGTGGCCTGCTCGTCGGTGCTGACGAAGTTGCCGTCCGGCAGGTACGCCCGTTGCAGGCGGCCGTGCCAGCTCTGCTTCTCCGGGGTGAGGTTGCGCACCCCGACCGTGGCCTGGCACTGCCGCGCGCCGCGGCCCGGCTCGCACGCGACCCGGAAGACGGTGAACTCGAACGCCGACTCGCGCAGCGGCTCGCCGATCGCGCCGTTGGTGCCCCGGCCGATCCACGCGCCGCTGGTCGGCTGGCTGTCGGTGTCGATGGCCGCGACCTCCCGGGTGGCCGTCCAGGCGGCGGTGCCCACCGTGCCGGCCAGCACCGCGGCGGCCACCGGCACGATCAGCCAGACGGACGGCGTGCGGCGGGTCTGCGCCGGCCGGGGCGTGGCGGGCCGCGGGTAGACGGTCCCCCGCCCGCCGGCCGAGAGGGCCGCGGCGACGGGCCGGCGGCGCCGCCGCCACGTCCAGATCCCGCCGAGCGCGAGCACCGCCACCGTGGCCAGCCCGGCCAGCAGCACGGGCGTCCGACGCCACGCCGGCGTCTCCCGGGTCTCCTTCGCCGCCGCCGGCGCGGCCGCGTTCCAGGTCGCCGTCGCGCAGTCGTACGGCCGGCTGCCGTCGCGGGCGAAGGCGCAGGCCGGCGCGGTCAGCGGCCGGTCCGGAGCGGCGGTGGTCAGCGTCGTGCCCAGGGTGGTGGTGCTGCGGGCGGGCAGCTTGAGCTGCCAGGTCACCGCGGTGGCCGACTGGCCGGCGGTGCGGGTGGCCCGGCCGCCGGTGGTGATGGCGGTCGCCGAGGCGCCGGGCGGCAGCTCCTGCCGCACGGTGGTGTCCAGCGGCGTGTTGCCGGCGTTGCGGACCTGGATCCGGTAGCGCGGCGCCGGCGTGCTTTCCGGCGCCACCGCCACCGTGACCGGCGGCTTCGGCAGCGGCGGGGCGGCCCGGGTCGGGGTGGGCACCGCCGGTGGCACCGACGGCATCGCCGGCGCCGGGGTCGGCGCGGCCGCCGCCGGTGGTGGCTGCGCGGCCGCCGCGGGTGGTGCCGCCGTGGGCAGTGCCGGCACGGCGGCGAGGATGCCGAGGCAGTGGACGAACACTGCGAGGGCCCTGTGGTGTCGTGTCGATGCAGGCATACGAACGAACCTCCGGAGCCGACGCTAGGGGCGGGGCGACGCCGGGCGGGTACGAAGTCGCGAAGTCCGCCCCGGGACGCGGGACGTGGCGTAGGGTGCGCGGCCGGGCGGCGCGCCCGGGGTTGCGCGGGCCGGGTCGGTGCCAGGGTGCGACTGCCGGACGGCGCGCCTACGGTGCCTCGGGCCGGGCGGGGCGACGCCGCGCTGCCGCCCGCCGGCCGGGATCCGCCTGGACGGGTCGTGGCCTGGGCCGGGGTGCGAGTCGTCCGGGACTAGATTGGCCTGGTGCGTATCGCTCGTTTTGCTCATGCCAAGGGAATGTCGTTCGGGGTCGTCGAGGGCGAGCCGGAGGCGGGCCCGCAGGGCCTGACCGTCGCCGAGATCGAGGGCCACCCGTTCGGCCAGATCCAGTTCTCCGGCGCCCGCTGGGCGCTCTCCGACGTCCGGCTGCTCTCGCCGATCCTGCCCAGCAAGGTCGTCTGCGTCGGGCGCAACTACGCCGAGCACGCCGCCGAACACGGCACCGAGGTGCCGAAGGAGCCGCTGCTGTTCCTCAAGCCGTCCACGTCGGTGATCGGGCCCCGCGACGCGATCCGGCTGCCGATCTTCTCCAAGCAGGTCGAGCACGAGGCGGAGTTGGCGGTGGTGATCGGCGCGCCGGGCGCCCGGCGCGCCGACCGGGCCGCCGCGGAGCGGGCCATCTTCGGCTACACCTGTGCCAACGACGTCACGGCCCGGGATCTCCAGCGCTCCGACGGCCAGTGGACCCGCGCCAAGGGCTTCGACTCGTTCTGCCCGATCGGGCCGTGGATCACGACCGGGCTCGACGTGCGGGACCTGGAGGTCCGGTGTGAGGTGGGTCGCAATCCCGAGGAGATGGAGGTCCGCCAGCTCGGCCGTACGCGGGACATGGTCTTCGACGTGCCGGCCCTGGTGTCGTACGTCTCGCACGTGATGACGCTGCTCCCCGGCGACGTGGTGCTCACGGGCACGCCGGCGGGGGTTAGCCCGCTCACGGACGGGGATACGGTCACCGTGCGGATCGAGGGGATCGGGGAGCTGACCAATCCGGTGGTGCCCGTCGCCTGATCCGGGTCGAGGCCCGGTTTTCGCAGCTCAGAGGCGGTTCCGGGGGCTCGATTTGGCCTGTCGGCACCGGGAGGGTAAAGTTTGTTCCCGGCGCCGCAAGGGGCCAATGGGGTATGGGGTAATTGGCAGCCCGACTGATTCTGGTTCAGTTAGTCTAGGTTCGAGTCCTGGTACCCCAGCGCAGCCGAGGTTCGAGAGAGCCTCGGGCGCTGGATCTCGGTGGAGAGCAGCTCCGGTTCCCGTCAGGGGGTCGGAGGTTCTCTCTGATAGAGTCCAACAGCGCCGCTCGGGAGAGCGGTGCGGCAAGGAAGTTCTGGCCCCGTCGTCTAGCGGCCCAGGACGCCGCCCTCTCAAGGCGGTAGCGCCGGTTCGAATCCGGTCGGGGCTACAGCATGATCGGCCCGTCTCGCTCTGGTGAGGCGGGCCGTTTCGCATTCCCAGCCCGGTCCGGTGCCACCCGCCCGGCCTCCTGTGGTGCCGGCTCCCTGCGGCGGTCGCGGGTGCCGGTTCCCTGCGGCGATCGCGTGCCGGCGCCTGGCGTCACGGAGGCCCGCGCGCCCGCCCGACCCGGTGCCGGCTCCCTCAGGGGACGCCGCTAGACTACAGCGGCACCGCTCGTGAGGGCGGTGGAAGCAGGGAAAGTCTTGGCCCCGTCGTCTAGCGGCCCAGGACGCCGCCCTCTCAAGGCGGTAGCGCCGGTTCGAATCCGGTCGGGGCTACAACACGAATGGTCCGCCTCGCTCCGGCGAGGCGGACCATTTCGCTGTTCCAGGCCCCCCACCCGCTCCCCAGCCGGTCCGGCTCCCGGCCCCGGCCTCCCGCCCCGGCCTCCGGCTCCCGGCTCCCGCCCCCGGCCCCTGGCGGCCCGCTCGGGCTCTCGGCACCGCCCGGCTCCCGGCGGCCCGCCCGCCTTCCGGATCTGGCCCCGGAAGGCCGCCGGCGGGGTGGGTCAGAGGCCGGAGAGGCGTTGACCGGCCCGGACGACGGCCATGGCGTGGCGTTCGCCGGGGCGGCGGCCGAGGCGCTCGATCGGGCCGGAGACGCTGATCGCGGCGATGACCCGGCCGGTGCGGTCGCGGATCGGCGCTGAGATGCTCGCCACACCGGCCTCCCGCTCGGCGACGCTCTGCGCCCAGCCACGGCGGCGTACCTCGGCGAGGGTGCGGCCGGTGAACTTCGACCGGGGCAGCAGCGGCATCACCGCCTCCGGCGGCTCCCACGCGAGCAGGATCTGGGCCGCCGAGCCGGCCGTCATCGGCAGCACCGAGCCGACCGGCACGGTGTCCCGCAGGCCGCTGGCCCGCTCGGCGGCGGCCACGCAGATCCGCTCGTCGGCGCGGCGCAGGTAGAGCTGCGCGCTCTCGCCGGTGGCGTCGCGCAGGGCGGCCAGCAGCGGCTCCGCCGCCGTCAGGAGCACGTCCGGCGCGGCGTTGGCGAGCTCACCCAGGCGCGGGCCGGGGCGCCAGCGGCCCTGGGTGTCCCGGACGAGCATCCGGTGGATCTCCAGCGCCTGCGCCAGCCGGTGCGCGGTCGCCCGGGGCAGCTTGGTGCGTTCAACGAGTTCGGCCAGGCTGGCGCCGTCGACGCAGGCGGCCAGAATGACCACCGCCTTGTCGAGAACGCCGACACCGCTCATACTGTGTCCCACAAGCCGAAATTTACCTCCCAGAATTTAGGATGTCCAGATGGTGGGAGTCACTACTACCGAGCCGAGGACCCTGGCCGAGAAGGTCTGGGACGCGCACGTCGTACGGTCCGCCGAGGGCGAGCCCGACCTGCTCTTCATCGACCTGCACCTGCTGCACGAGGTGACCAGCCCGCAGGCCTTCGACGGGCTGCGCCTCGCCGGCCGCCGGGTGCGCCGCACCGACCTCACGCTCGCGACAGAGGACCACAACACCCCGACCGGGTACGCCGACCCGTCGTTCCGGGAACGGCGTGGCGACCTGCTCACCATCGCCGACCCCACCTCGCGTACGCAGATCGAGACGCTGCGCCGCAACTGCGCCGAGTTCGGCGTGCGGCTACACCCGCTGGGCGACGCCAACCAGGGCATCGTGCACGTCATCGGCCCGCAGCTCGGCGTCACCCAGCCCGGCATGACCATCGTGTGTGGCGATTCGCACACCGCCACCCACGGCGCGTTCGGGGCGCTCGCGTTCGGCATCGGCACGAGCGAGGTCGAGCACGTGCTGGCCACCCAGACGCTGCCGCAGAGCCGGCCGAAGACCATGGCGGTGAACGTCACGGGGCAGCTCGCCCCCGGGGTCACCGCCAAGGACCTGGTGCTCGCGCTGATCGCCCAGGTCGGCACCGGCGGCGGTCGCGGCCACATCGTCGAGTACCGCGGCGAGGCGATCCGGTCGCTGTCCATGGAGGGGCGGATGACCATCGCCAACATGTCGATCGAGTGGGGCGCCAAGGCCGGCATGATCGCGCCCGACGAGACCACGTTCGCGTACCTGAAGGGGCGGCCGAACGCCCCGCAGGGCGCCGACTGGGACGCGGCGGTCGCCTACTGGCGGAGCCTGCCCACCGACGAGGGCGCGACCTTCGACGCCGAGGTGACCCTCGACGCCGGCGCGGTCACCCCGTTCGTCACCTGGGGCACCAACCCGGGTCAGGGCGCGCCGCTGGGCGCGGCGGTGCCGGACCCGGAGGAGTTCGTCACCGACGCCGAGCGGACCGCCGCGCGCCGCGCCCTGGAGTACATGGACCTGCGCCCCGGAACCCCGCTGCGCGACCTCGCGGTCGACGTGGTCTTCGTCGGCTCCTGCACCAACGGCCGGCTGGAGGACCTCCGGGCCGCCGCCGACGTGCTGCGCGGGCACCGGGTCGCCGACGGGGTGCGGATGCTCGTCGTGCCCGGCTCCGCCGCCGTCCGCGAGGCGGCCGAGGCGGAGGGGCTGGACAAGGTCTTCACCGACGCCGGGGCCGAGTGGCGCTTCGCCGGCTGCTCGATGTGCCTGGGCATGAACCCGGACACGCTCTCCCCGGGCCAGCGCTCCGCGTCCACCTCCAACCGCAACTTCGAGGGCCGCCAGGGCCGGGGCGGACGCACCCACCTGGTCTCCCCGCCGGTCGCCGCCGCCACCGCCGTGGCGGGCCGGCTGGCCGCTCCCGCCGACCTGTAGAAGGGCACACCGCAGATGGAAAGGTTCACCACCCACACCGGCACGGCCGTGCCGCTGCGCCGTTCCAACGTGGACACCGACCAGATCATCCCCGCCGTGTACCTCAAGCGGGTGACCCGGACCGGTTTCGCGGACGGCTTGTTCAGCGCCTGGCGCGAGGACCCCGAATTCGTGCTCAACGATGCGGCGTATTCCGGTTCGTCGATTCTCGTGACCGGTCCGGAGTTCGGCACCGGCTCCTCCCGGGAGCACGCGGTCTGGGCGCTGCGCGACTGGGGCTTCCGTGCCGTGATCTCCCCCCGCTTCGGCGACATCTTCCGGGGCAACGCGCTCAAGGAGGGGTTGCTCCCGGTCGAGTTGGAATTGAAAGCGGTCGAGGAGATCTGGGATCTCGTCGAGGCCGACCCGACCACCCCGGTCACCGTCGACCTGACCGCCCGGCAGGTCCGGGTCGGCGAGGCCACCTGGTCGTTCCCGCTCGACGACTTCAGCCGCTGGCGGCTGCTGGAGGGCTTGGACGACATTGGACTCACCCTCCGGCACGAGGCCGAGATCAGTGCCTTCGAGGCCACCCGGCCGCCGTTCCTGCCCTCGGTCGCATAGCCGTACGCCCGATCCCGCAGCGGTTTCCGCCCCCGCCGGTCTGACCGGTGGGGGCGAATCCGTTACGACACAAGGGCTTTTTTCCACCGAATGTTTGTGTCCCGGCAGCACAGGGCATACCGTGCGCGCAGAATGGCTCGCGTCGAGTCAGTTGCACAATCGGGAGGAAGTCGTGAACAAGGCCGAGCTCATCGAGGCGCTCGCCGTTCGCCTGGGGGACCGGAAGACGGCGACGGCCGCGCTAGACGCGGTCCTCGCTGAGGTCCAGGCGGCGGTCACCAAGGGCGAGAAGGTGGCGATCACCGGATTCGGAGCGTTCGAAAAGCGCGTCCGGGGCGCCCGAACAGCGCGCAACCCGCGGACCGGCGAGGCGGTGAAGGTCAAGAAGACATCCGTCCCGACCTTCCGCCCGGGCGCCGGGTTCAAGGAGATGGTGGCCAGCGGCAAGGTGCCGAAGGCCACGGCGGCGGCGAAGAAGACCGCCACGGCCGCCGCCAAGACCACTGGCGCCAAGGCGACGGGTGCCAAGGCGGCGGGCGCCAAGGCGACCGGCGCCAAGGCCACCACGGCTGCGGCGAAGAAGACCACCGCGGCGAAGACCACCGCGGCGAAGAAGACGACCGCGGCCAAGAAGGCCCCGGCGGCGAAGGCGGCCAAGACGACCGCGGCGAAGAAGACCACGACCGCCAAGGCCGCCCCGGCGAAGAAGACCGCCGCGGCGAAGACGACCGCGGCGAAGACGACCGCGGCGAAGAAGACGACCGCAGCCAAGAAGACGACGGCGGCCAAGAAGGCCCCGGCGAAGAAGGCCCCGGCGAAGAAGGCCGCGGCCAAGCGCTGATGTCCAGCGGTACGAGGGCGTCCACCGGCACGGTGGGCGCCCTCGCCGCGTCCACGCTCCTGTCGACGGGGCGTTGACCGGGGCGGTGCGCCGCACGCAGAATCGCCGCACCCCTTCCGGTCGGCGAAAGGCAGCCCCGTGCGCTACCGCCACCGCACCACCCTCACCCTCGCCCTGGGCGTCGTGCTGCTGGTCGACGTGCTGCGTGTCTTCCTGCCGGCGGTCATCACCATCTTCGGGCAGGCCGCGTCGACCCCGGCCGAGCTGCTGGGAGCGTTCGCGCTCGGCTGGTTCGTGCTCGCACTGGCCGCGCCCGCGCTGGTCCGCAGGGTCGGCGCCCGCCCGGTCACGCTCGTCGCCGCCGTCCTGCTGGTCGCCGCCCGGCTCGCCGTCACCGGCCAACCGGGCGGGCGGCTCCAGCTCTGGCTCGCCGCGGCCGGGCTGCTCGCCGGGCTGGTCTGGCTCGCCGGTGTCGCCGCCGCCACCGACCGGCCGGTGCCCGGCCTGGCGCTCGGGCTGGCCCTCGGGGCGATCCTGCACACCGCGCTGGACACGTACCGCCTGGGCTTCCTCGGGAGCTGGCAGTCGTGGCTCGCCGCCGGCCTGGTCGGCGGACTCTTCCTGGCGGGGCAGGCGCGGCCCGCGCCGCCGGCCGGCCCGGGCGGCGTACGGAGCTGGCTGCTGGCCGGCCCGGCGCTGCTGCTCGCCGGCATGGTGGCGCTCTCCCCGGCGGTCGCCCGGACGGCGACGACGTACCAGTTCGGGCTGCTGCGGTCGCATCCCGGCGACGAGGTGGGGGTCGCCACCGTGCCGCTCCTCGGCCCCGCCCCGATCGCCGTGGCGGTCGGCGGATTCCTGCTCGCCGCGCTGGCGTCACCGCGCCAGGGGGCGTGGCGGTGGCTCGCCCCGGCGGCCCTGGTGGCCGGGGCCGTCCTCTTCGCCCTCGAGCGCGGGGAGCTGCTGCTGCCGGCCGTCCTGCTCGCCGCGGTGGGGCTCGGCGGCTGCCTGGCGTCCGCCGGCGCGGCCGAAGAACGGGACACCCCCGCCGCCGGCTCCACCGAGGAGACCGACGCCGCCGGGCTCGCCGTGGTCGACGGCGGCACCGCCGATCCGGGCCGGGCGGCGGGCCGGCGCGCGTACGCGGCGGTCGCCGGGATGCTGCTCTTCGCCGTCGTGGCGGTGCTCTACTACGCGGCGTACGACCTGGGCCACCCCAACGCCGGGGTGCCCGTGGCCGTGGCGGTGCTGGTCGCCGCGGTCGCCCTGGCCGCCCGGCCCGCGGTGGGGCCGGTGCCGTCGCCGCTGCCGCCGGTGCGGACCGCAGCCGCGGCCACCGCGCTGGCGCTGGTCGCCGCGATCGCCAGCGACGAGCTGCTCTCCGCGAGCAACCGAGACGGGCCGCCCGACACGGTGCGGGTGGCGGCGTACAACGTCCGGATGGGGTTCGGGGCGGACGGCCGCTTCGACCCGGACGCGTTGGCGCGGGCCGTCGCCGGGGCCGACGTCGTGGCGCTCAGCGAGGTGGACCGGGGCTGGCTGCTCAACGGCGGCCACGACACGCTCGACCTGCTGGCGGAGCGGCTGGACATGCCGTACGTCTTCGCGCCGGCCGCCGACCCGCTCTGGGGCGACGCCGTGCTGAGCCGCTGGCCCCTGGACGGAGCCCGGACCCGGCCGCTGCCGGCGGTCGGCGCGCCCACCGGCGCGCAGGCCCTCGGGGTCACGGTCGACCTCGGCGACGGCGTCCGCCTCGCGGTGGTCGCCACCCACCTGCAACCGCCGCCCGGCCAGGGCCCGGTGGTCCAGGCCCGCGCGGTCGCCGACTTCGCCCTCCGGTACGCGGCCGGCCGCCCGCTGGTGGTCGCCGGTGACCTGAACACCGAGCCGGGCGATCCGGCGTTCGCCGAGTTCACCCGGGCCGGGCTGGTCGACGCGCTGGCCGCGGCCCGCCCGCTGCCGACCAGCCCGGCGGACGACCCGCGCCAGCAGATCGACCACGTCTTCGTGACGCCCGACCTGGGGGCCGGCGATCCGGTGGCCCCGCCCGGCACGGCCAGCGACCACCTGCCGGTCGCCGTGACCCTGGCCCTGCCACCGGCCTGACCCGCCGCCGGGGCGCGTCGGCCGGGGCGCGGGCGCCCGCACCGCACCGGCTCGGCCGGCCGGTCAGAGGCGGCCGGATGGGGCGGCCGGTCAGAGGCGGTCGGATGGGGCGGCCGGTCAGAGGCGGTCGGTGGCGAGCAGGCGGTCCCCGGCGAAGGCGAGCAGCCAGCCGCCGCCCTTCGGCGTGGTGAAGTCGCCCGCCCGCCCGCTGAGCCGCTCCAGGGCGGCCGGAATCACCTTGCCCTGGCTGCACACCCCCGCCTGCTCGCCGGAGGCCGCCAGCTCGGCCAGGCGGGCGGCGACGGCCAGTGCGCACTCGTCGGGCTGCTGGCCCGGCCGCGGCTCGTCCAGGTCGCCGCTCACCTCGATCGGCAGGTCGAGCAGCGCCGCCGCCGGGTCGAGGGTCTGCACGCAGCGGCGGGCCGAGGCCGACAGCAGCCGCGCCGGGCGGACCAGCGCCACCAGCGGGGCCAGCGCCTGCGCCTGCGCCCAGCCCCGGGCGTCGAGCGGCCGGCCGCTGTCCGGGCCGGACCAGGTGCCCCGCTTGCCGGCGTGCCCGTGCCGGACGAGCGCGATCGTCCCGGTCACCGCCGGCAGGGCCGCGAACGCGGCCAGCACCTCCGCGTCGTGCGGGTAGCTGACCAGCCGCACGGCCGCGTCGACGTCGAGCCAGCGCACCTCGTCGACCTCCGTGCCCGGCTGGAAGCCGCCGTCGGCCACCGCCCGCATCGACCAGTAGTCGACCAGCTTCGGCCGGCCCTCGCTGCGGTAGCGCACGCTGGGCAGCCGCAGCTGCGGCACCGCCCGGACGTCGGCCTCCTCGGCCACCTCGCGTACGGCGGCGAGCAGGGGGTGCTCGTCCGGCTCCAACTTGCCCTTCGGCAGCGACCAGTCGCCGTAGCGGGGCCGGTGCACCAGGCACACCAGCACCCCGGCGCGCCGCGCGTCCGGGCCCATGACGGTGGGGCCGGCGTCGTCGGCGGGGCGCCACACGACGCCGCCGGCCGCCCGGATCGGCGTCGTCCCGTCGGGGACGTCGGCCGCCCAGCTCCGACCCGGGCCGGCCGCGTCCCGCTCATCCAACATCCGGTCAGCCTATGCGCGCGCCGGTCAGCCCGCCGTGCCACCGACGCGACGCAGCAGCAGTTCCTGCAGGTGCACCAGCGGCTCCTCGGCCGTGCCGGTACGCCGGCTCCAGGTGCCGTCCGCCGCCAGCTCGAACGCCTCCACGTCCGGGCTCATCGCGGCGGCCATGACGTGGTCCAGCTCGGCCCGGGCGACCGGGTCGCTGACCTGCACCAGCGCCTCGACGCGGCGGTCCAGGTTGCGGTGCATCAGGTCGGCCGAGCCCATCCAGAACTCGGCGTCGCCGTTGTTGCCGAACCGGAAGATCCGGGAGTGCTCCAGGAACCGGCCCAGGATGGAGCGGACCCGGATGTTCTCCGACAGGCCCGGCACCCCCGGCCGCAGCGTGCACATGCCCCGGATGACCAGGTCGACGTGCACGCCGGCCCGGGAGGCCCGGTAGAGGGCGTCGGTGATCTCCTCGTCGACCAGCGAGTTCACCTTGATCTGCACGAGCCCGGGCATGCCGAGCCGCACGTGCGAGATCTCCCGCTCGACGCGCTCGATCAGCCCGCTGCGGATGCCCTGCGGGGCGACCAGCAGCCGCCGGTACGCGGTCTGCCGGCTGTAGCCGGTGAGGACGTTGAACAGGTCGGTCAGGTCGGCGCCGATCTCCGGGTCGGCGGTGAGCATGCCGAAGTCCTCGTAGAGCCGGGCGGTCTTCGGGTGGTAGTTGCCGGTGCCGATGTGGCAGTAGCGGCGGATCTGGTTGCCCTCCTGGCGTACCACCAGGGCGGTCTTGCAGTGCGTCTTCAGGCCCACCAGGCCGTAGACGACGTGGCAGCCGGCCCGCTCCAGGGTGCGCGCCCAGCCGATGTTGGCCACCTCGTCGAAGCGCGCCTTCAGCTCGACCAGCACCACCACCTGCTTGCCGGCGGCCGCCGCGTCGACCAGCGCGTCGACGATCGGCGAGTCGCCGCTGGTGCGGTAGAGGGTCTGCTTGATGGCCAGCACGTCGGGGTCGGCAGCGGCCTGCTCGATGAAGCGCTGCACGCTGGTGGCGAACGAGTGGTACGGGTGGTGCACCAGGATGTCGCCGTCGCGCAGGGTGGCGAAGACGCTGCGCGGCACCTCGCCCTCGGTGAGCCGGGGATGGGTGGCCGGCACGAACGGGGGGTCCTTCAGGTCCGGCCGGTCGGCCTCGTTGTAGAGCTGCCACAGTGCGGAGAGGTCCAGCAGGCCGGGCACCCGCAGCACCTCCTGGTCGTGCATGTCCAGTTCGCGGACGAGCAGCTCCAGCATGTGGTCGGAGATCGAGGCGTCCACCTCCAGCCGGACGGGCGGGCCGAACCGGCGCCGGGCCAGCTCCCGTTCCAGGGCCTGGAGCAGGTCCTCGTCGCGGTCCTCGTCGACCTCCACCTCGGCGTTGCGGGTGACCCGGAACAGGTGGCACTCGACCACCTGCATGCCGGAGAAGAGCTGCCCCAGGTGCACCGAGATCAGGTCCTCCACCGGCAGCATCCGCACGCCCGGCAGGTCCCGGTGCACCCGGACGAAGCGGGGCACGTTGTTCGGCACCTTCACCCGGGCGAACAGCTCGGAGCCGCCGTCCGGGTCGCGCACCGTCACGGCCAGGTTGAGCGACCGCCCCGAGATGTACGGGAACGGGTGCGCCGGGTCGACCGCCAGCGGGGTCAGCACCGGGAAGATCTGCTCCCGGAAGTACGCGCGCAGCCGCTCCCGTTCGGGGTCGTCGAGGTCCGCCCAGCGCAGGATGCGGATGTCCTCGGCGGCCAGCTTCGGCAGGACGTCGTCGGTGAAGCAGGCCGAGTGCCGGGTGACCAGTGTGGCGGCCTTCTCGGCGACCAGCTCCAGCTGGGTGCGCAGCGGCATCCGGTCGCCGCCGCGCACGGGCAGGCCGGCCTGGAGCCGCCGCTTCAGTCCGGCCACCCGCACCATGTAGAACTCGTCCAGGTTGCTGGCGAAGATGGCCAGGAACTTGGCCCGCTCCAGCAGCGGCGTGCGCGGGTCCTCGGCGAGCGCCAGCACCCGGGCGTTGAAGTCGAGCCAGGAGAGCTCCCGGTTGAGGAAGCGGTCCTCGGGCAGCGGCGCCACGGCGGGCGGCTCGTCGTCGGCGCCGGGGGCCGCCGGGGCGGCGGGGGACGGCCCGGTGACCGGGTCCAGCACCTCCTCCAGGCCGGCGGAGGCGGTCGCCGCGTCCGGGCCGGCGTCGTCCGTCCGGGCGGTCTCGGCCGACCCGGTGGGGCGGAAGCGGCCGTCGGCGCCCCGGGAGCGGGTGCCGTTGCGGGCTGCGGCCGGCTCGGCGGCGGAGGGCGGTCGGTTGGCGGGCTCGCGAGGGGTGCTCACCCGCCCATAATCACCCGGTCCGGGTTAACGCAAAATGAACTTCGACCAGTCGCTCAGGCCATCGTCGGCAACGTCACCCGGACGACCTCGCCGGCGGCGTCGGTCTCGACGCGCAGCCGCTGGCCGAGGCGGAGCAGCCGCAGGCCGGAGGCGTCGAACGCCCGGGCCGGGAAGGCCAGCTCGGTGCCGTCGTCGAGGAGCAGCATCCCGCTGCGGGTCGCCGCGTCGTAGGTGGCCACCGTGCCCTGCATGTCCCGCACGCTACACCGCCCGCACCCCGCAGCCCCGCCCGCACACCGCCGTACCACGCGGCCGGCGCGGGTCGGCGGGGCAGCCGGCGGCGGCGAGCGCGGCGGTCTCCGGCCCCAGCCCGAGCCGGGCCGCCGCGGCCAGGTCGTCGGCGGTGTCCACGTCGCGGCGCAGGCTCGGCCAGTCCCCGGTCAGGGCCAGCGCCCCGCTCGCCGCGTGCGCGGCGGCCGAGCCGCCGCCGAACCGGGGATCCAGGGGCACGCCCGGCGGCGCGGCCAGCAGCACGGTGCCGTCGCCGGGGGCGTCGGGCACGTACCGGCGTACGCCCGCCGGGCCGGCCTGTGCCGCGTGCAACGCCGCCGCCAGCTCGGCCGGGCGCAGCGCGGGCAGGTCGGCGGTGAGCCCGGCCACCCAGCCTCCGCCGACGGCCGACGCGCCGTGCCGGAAGGCCGCGTTCAGGCCGGCGTCCGGGGCGTCCGGCAGCGGGCGGGCGCCCGCCCGGCGGGCCGCCGCGGCCACCCGGGCGTCGTCGGTGACCACCAGCACCCCGGCCACCGCGGGGCAGGCCCGCACCGCGGCGACCGTGTCGGCCGCCAGGGCCAGCGCCAGCGCCTCGTGCGGTACGGCCGGCAGCGCCCCCCGCAGCCGGCTCTTCGCGGCGGCGAGGCGCTTCACCGGCACCACGACAGTCCACCTCGGCTGACTCACACCCGCCATCCTGCCAGCCGGACGGCGGTACCCTCTCTGGCCGGACCCGGGGCGAGCAGGCATGATTTCCGCTGCGGGCGTCACCGGGTGCGGACCGGTGCGGGTCGGGGCGGCACGAGGAGGCGCGGTGACACGGCGGAGGCTGGGGTTCTGGCAATGGTTCGCCGTGGTGCTGGTCAAGCCGGTCATGACGGTCTGGACCCGGCGCACCTGGCGCGGCATGGAGCACCTCCGCGGCGACGGTGGCGTGATCATCGTGCCGAACCACATCTCGCACGCCGACCCCCTGGTCGCGGCGCACTTCGTCTACGACTCCGGCCGCTGGCCGCGCTTCCTCGGCAAGGCCAGCGTGTTCCGGGTCCCGGTGGTCGGCTGGATCCTGCACCGGTGCCGGCAGATCCCGGTCGAGCGGGGCACCGTGGACGCGGTGAAGTCGCTGGACGCCCTGGTCGCCGCGCTCGACGAGGGCGGCGCCGTGGTGATCTACCCGGAGGGCACCACCACCCGCGAGCCCGACCTGTGGCCGATGAAGGGCAAGACCGGCGCGGCCCGGCTCGCGCTCGCCACCGGCGCGCCGGTGATCCCGGTCGCCATGTGGGGCCCGGAGCGGATCTTCGACCCGCGCCGGGCCCGGCTCAACCCGCGGCCCCGGATCCCGGTGACCGTGGTCGCCGGCCCGCCCGTCGACCTGAGCCGGTGGACCGAAGCCACCCCGACGAAGGCCGTCCTCGAGGAGATGACCGACACCATCATGCTGCGGCTGCGTGACATGCTCGCGGAGGTTCGGGGCGGCACGCCGCCGCCCCTGTGGGAACGACCGGGCCGCCCCGGTGGCGAGCGCCGGCCGGGAGCGGCGGCATGAGCGAGCGGAGCGAGCGAACCATCAGGCACCGCAGCGTGGCGCCTCGCGCCGCCGCCGAGCGGAGCGAGGTGGCGGCGTGAGCGGGCACGTCGCGGTGCTGGGGGCCGGCTCGTGGGGGACGGCCTTCGCCAAGATCCTCGCCGACGCCGGCCGGGACGTCACCATCTGGGCGCGCCGCCGGCCGGTCGCCGACACGATCCGCGCCGAGCGGCGCAACCCGGAGTACCTGCCGGACGTGCTCCTGCCGTCCCGGGTCACGGCGACCGGGGACGCCGCCGAGGCGATCACCGGGGCCGAGCTGGTGGTGCTGGCCGTGCCGTCGCAGACGCTGCGCGGCAACCTCGCCGAGTGGAGCGGGTACCTGCACCCGGACGCCACCCTGGTCTCGCTGATGAAGGGCATCGAGCTCGGCACCACCAGGCGGATGAGCGAGGTGATCGTGGAGACCGCCGGGGTGGCGGCGGACCGCGTGGTGGTGGTCTCCGGGCCCAACCTGGCCCCCGAGATCGCCGCCGAGCAGCCGGCCGCCACCGTGGTCGCCTGCACCGACCCGGACCGGGCCACGCTGGTGCAGCGGTCGATCACCACGTCCTACTTCCGCCCCTACACCAACGACGACGTGATCGGCTGCGAGCTGGGCGGCGCGGTGAAGAACGTGATCGCGCTGGCGTACGGCATCGCCGTCGCGATGGGCTTCGGCGACAACACCCGGGCCATGCTGGTCACCCGGGGGCTGGCCGAGACCGCCCGGCTCGGGGTGGCCCTGGGTGCCGACCCGCTCACCTTCGCCGGCCTGGCCGGGATGGGGGACCTGGTCGCCTCCTGCTCCTCGCCGATGGCCCGCAACCGCATGTTCGGCGAGCACCTGGGCCGGGGCGCGACCCTGGAGGAGGCCCGCGTCGCCACCCGGCAGACCGCCGAGGGGGTCAAGAGCGCCCTCGCCATCCGCGACCTGGCCCGGGCGCACGCGGTGGAGATGCCGATCACCGAGCAGGTGGAGCTGGTCTGCCACGAGGGCGTCGACCCGCGCCTCGCCGTCGACGCCCTGATGAGCCGGACGACGAAACCGGAGTGAGCCCTTGACCGCACCGCACGACGGCACCCGATGCGTCCGCGCCGGCCTGCCCGAGCCGGCCCCCGGCCAGCCGTTCCTGCCGGGGCCGGTCCTCGCCGCGCCGTACCACCTCGACCCGTGGGCGGGGCCGGCGGCGGCACCGAACGGCTACGGCCGGCCGGACAACCCCACCCGGCGGCTGTTGGAGGCGGCCATCGGGGAGCTGGAGGGGGGCGACTGCCGGGTCTTCGCCAGCGGGCAGGCCGCGATCACCGGGCTGCTGCTGACGGTGCTGAAGCCGGGGGACACCGTGGTGCTCCCGTCGGACGGCTACTTCTCCGTCCGGGCCTTCGCCCGGGACACGCTGGAGGGGATCGGGGTGCGGGTGCTCCTCGCCCCGACCGCCGGCCCCCACCCGGACCTCGACGGCGTACGCCTGGTGCTGCTGGAGACCCCGGCCAACCCCGGCCTGGACGTCGCCGACGTGCCGGCGCTGGCCGCCCGCGCGCACGCCGCCGGCGCCCTGGTCGCGGTCGACAACACCACCGCCACGCCGCTCGGGCAGCGCCCGCTCGACCTCGGCGCCGACCTCGTGGTGGCCTCCGGCACCAAGGCGCTCACCGGGCACTCGGACCTGCTGCTCGGCTACGTCGCCACCCGCTCGGCCGAACTGCTGGACGCGGTGACCGCCTGGCGGAACGTCACCGGCGCGGTGCCCGGCGCGTTCGACGCCTGGCTCGCGCACCGGTCGCTGGCCACCCTCGACCTGCGGCTGGCCCGGCAGACGGCGAACGCCGAGGCGCTCGCCGGGCTGCTCGTCGGGCGGTCCGACGTGACCGGGCTGCGCTGGCCCGGGCTGCCCGGCGACCCGGCCCACCCGGTGGCGTCGGTCCAGATGCGACGGATCCCCGGCGTGCTCTCCTTCGACCTCGGCGACGCCGCGCGGGTGGCCCGGTTCCTCGACGCGGCCCGGCTGGTCGCCGCGGCCACCTCCTTCGGCGGCCTGCACACCACCGCCGACCGCCGGGCCCAGTGGGGCGACGACACCCCGCCCGGCTTCGTCCGGCTCTCCTGCGGCGTGGAGGACGCCGTCGACCTGGTCGCCGACGTGGCCGCCGCGCTCGATGCCAGCCGCTGAGCGCTCGGGGCACCGGCCGCTGAGCGCTCGGGCGCGGGCCGTTGCGCACCCGGTGTGTTGTGTGCCGGCCGTTGGGCTATCTTGACCGTGGCCCCGAGCGGGGCCGTCCGCGGCCCGCGCCGGGCCTGACCGGAGGAGGTGAGTCCGATCCACCCGACAGGCAGGACCGACGCTCCCCTCCGACGCCACGCCGGCTGACCCGGCGGCCGGGAGCGTCGACGAGCGCTCCCGGAGGTCCACCATGACCGTTTCCTTCCGCCCCGACCGACCCGCCCTCGTGCACCGGCTGCGCGCCGCCGGCTGCGTCTACGCCGAGGACGAGGCGGACCTGCTGATCGCCGCCGCCGACTCGCCGCAGGCGCTTTCCGACCTGGCCGACCGCCGGGTCGCGGGGCTCCCGCTGGAGCACCTGCTCGGCTGGGCCGAGTTCTGCGGCGAGCGGGTCGCCGTCGACCCCGGGGTGTTCGTGCCGCGCGCGCGTACCGCCCTGCTGGTCGACGCCGCCGTCGCGGTGACCGGCCCGGCGGCGGCCGTGGTGGACCTGTGCTGCGGCTCCGGCGCCGCCGCCGTCGCGCTGGCCCGCCGGCTCGCGCCGCGTTGGCTGGCCGCCGCCGACGTCGACCCCGCCGCCGTGGCCTGCGCCCGGCGCAACCTGGCGCCGTTGGGGGTGCCGGTCTTCCACGGCGACCTGTACGAGCCGCTGCCGGTGCGCTGGCGGGGGAGCCTGGACCTGGTGGTGGCCAACGCCCCGTACGTGCCGACGGCGGCGGTGGCGCTGATGCCGCCGGAGGCCCGGCTGCACGAGGCGCAGGTGGCCCTGGACGGCGGGTCGGACGGGCTGGCGGTGCTGCGCCGGGTCGCCGCGGGCGCGGCGCGCTGGCTGGCCCCGGGCGGGCACCTGGTGGTGGAGACGAGCGAGGCGCAGGCGGACGCGCTCTGCGCGGCGCTGACCGCCGCCGGCCTGCACCCCACGGTGACCCGCGACGACGACCGGGACGCCACCGCCGTCACCGCCCGCCGTCCCGCCTGACCGGGCTCCGCGTCTCCGGCGGCCGGCCGGCCGGCGCTGCCCGCCGGCCGCCTGCGGGCCGCCCGCTCGCGGCGCGCGACAGGTGGCGGCGCGCGGCAGCTCCCGCCCTGACCCGCCCGTCGACGGCCCCACCGGCTCCCAACGGCGAGACCGTCGACGGCGCGGGGGCGCCGGCATCGCGTGCGGGCAAGCGGCGCCGGCGCCGAGGGTGGGGTCAGCGGCGGGGCGGCGCCCCGGCGAAGACGGACCAGGCGGCGGGCGGGAAGATCAGCGCCGGGCCGGACGGGTCCTTGGAGTCGCGGACGGCGACGGTTCCCGGAAGCATCGCCATCTCCACGCACGCCCCCTCGTCGCCGCTGTGGCTGCTCTTGCGCCACCGGGCCGCGGTGAGCGTCGCGCTGGTCGTCGGTGTCATCGTCCTACCGTCCCTTCAGGAGTTGGAGGAGCTGGTCTCGGCTGGCCGACGGGCTGAGCGCGACGGTCCGCAGGTGCTCCATGATCTTGGTGCAGGTACGCAGGTCGCCCGGCCGGTCCAGGACCATCTGCCCGGCCACGGTCTCCACCGAGGCGATGATCGGGTCCTCCGGGTCGGCGAACTCCAGGATGTGCAGCGAGCCCCGGGTGCCCCGGTGGTAGCCGGCGGCGAGGGGGATCACCTGCACCGTGATGTTGGGCAGTTCGCCCATCTTCAGCAGGTGGTGCAGCTGGCTCTCCATCACCGACCGGTCGCCGACCGGCCGCAGCAGCGCGCCCTCGTCGATGATGGCGTCCAGGATCGGCGGCTTGTCGCTGGTGAGCCGCTGCTGCCGGTCGAGCCGGACCTGGACCCGCTGCTCGACCTCGTCGTCGCCGAGGGTGTGCGGGCCGCCCCGCATGACGCCCCGGATGTAGTCGGCGGTCTGCAACAGCCCCGGCACCACGGACGGCTCGAAGTTGGCGATCCCGGTCGCCTCGGCCTCCAGCGCGATGAAGTCGATGGTGCGCCGGTCCAGCAGGTACGAGTACGACACCCACCAGCCGGGTTTGCGGGCGTCCTTGGCCAGCTGGACGGCCGCCGCCACCTCGTCCGCGCCGACCCCGTAGAGGGTGAGCAGGGCGCGCACGGTGGCCGGGCTGACCAGCGTCTGCGCGTTCTCGTAGCGGGACAGGGTGCTGCGGGTGCTGCTGATCTCGTCCGCCGCCGCCTCCAGCGTGAGGCCGGCGGCTTCCCGGTGGGTGCGCAGCGCGATGCCCAGGCGCCGGGCGCGGGCGGTCTTGGGAGCCATGCATCGATCGTCGCACATCTTGCCGGGAAGGTGTAGATGAGAGAACGTCGATGAGAGTTGCATTCACGGCTGTGCACATGTCAATCTGTCATCGCGTCCTCACCGCCGGTTGTCGTGGCGACGGTGGTGGTGAGTGACCGGAGGGGATGGGGCGCGCGGCGATCGGGTTTCTCCCCCGAGCCCGATCGCCGCGTGCCACGCCCCGTGGCCGCCAGCCGGAAGGGATTCGACGTGCGTACTGGTCAGCAGGCCCGCGCCGACCGCGCCGGCGGCCTCCGATGACCCGGTTCCTCGTGGTGCTCACCGACGTCCGGCCCGTCGACGGCGCCGGCCGCGACGAGCGGACCTGCCCCGAGCGGCGCCGCCAGGTGGTCGGCGCGACCAGCCGCGAGGCGGCCGACCGGATCGCCGGCGCGTTCATGGCGCTGGGCATGGTGCGGGCCGGCCGGCAGCGGGTCAAGGTGATCGCCATCGGCCGGCGGCACGCGCGCGGCTGACGCCGCCACGGGCGGCGCGGTCGGGAGACGGCCCCGCCGGGCGGACGGCCCGCCCGGCCGGCGGCCCGGCCCGGCGGAGAGGCGCGGCCCGGCGCCCCGCCGGGCCGTCCGGCGTCACAGCATCCGGCGCCGCTTCAGGTACGCCACCAGGTCGTCGTAGACGCCCCCCTCGTTGGCGAACATCGCCACGTTGCGGGCGGTGGCCATCCACGGATTCGTCGAGGGCCGGACCTCCTTCGCCGCCCGCTCCAGGTCCCGCTGCTCGATCATCCGCACCTCGCCGGTGCGTACGGAGTCGGCCATCGCGTACTCGGCGGCGGTCTCGCAGAGGTGTGCCAGGTCGGCGCCGGAGTAGTCCTCGGTGGCCGCCACGATCTTCCGCAGGTCGATCCCGGCGATCGGCCGCTCCCGCAGGTGGTACTCCAAAATGGACGCGCGCGCCTCCGCGTCCGGCGGCAGCACCAGCACCACCCGGTCGAGCCGGCCCGGGCGGCGCAGCGCCGGGTCGACGTCCCACGGGGTGTTGGTGGCGGCCAGCACGAAGACGCCCTCGTTGCTGCCCTCCATCCCGTCCAGCTCGGCCAGCAGTTGGTTGCCCAGCGTCCGCATCGAGCTGGAGCCGACCTGCGAGCGCTTGTGCCCGAGCGCGTCGACCTCGTCGAGGAAGAGCACGCACGGGGCGTTGCGGCGGGCCGCCTGGAACAGCTCGTGCAGGTTGCGCTCCGAGTTGCCCATCCACATGTCCAGCACGTCCACGATCGACAACGAGATGAACTTGGCGCCCATCTCCCCGGCGACCGCGCGGGCCAGGAAGGTCTTGCCGCAGCCGGGCGGGCCGTAGAGCATCAGGCCGCCGCGCAGGCTCTTGCCGTACATCTTGCGCAGTTGCGGGTTGCGCAGCGGGCCGAGGAAGGCCAGCTCCAGCCGCTCCTTGACCGCCGCCATGCCGCCGACGTCGGCCAGCCGGATGCCGGAGGTCTCCACGTCGTACACCCGGTCGGAGTCGCCGGTCACCGGCTCCGGCTCGTCGCCGGCACGGGCGAAGCGCGGCGGCACGACGTCGGCCAGCTCCTGCTCGTAGGCCGCCAGCGGGTCGTGGCCGGCGGTCGCGGCGGGGCCGCCGGGCCCGGCCGGCGCCGGGCGCTGCGCCGGCGGCTGCGGGGCCGCCGGGGCCGGCGCCGACGGCGGGGGTACGGAGCCGCCCAGCGCCCGCTGCATCAGGGCCTGCGCCTGGTCGTTGCCCGGATCCCGGGCGAGCGCCTGACCCACCTGCGCGATCGCCTCCCCGGCCCGGCCGGCGTCCAGCAGCAGCGAGGCGAGGTGGAGTCGCAGCGGCAGGTCGTCGGGGCGGGCGTCCAGGGCCGCCGTCAGGGACTCGATGAGGGGATCAGCGCTCATAGGACGAGCAGCGTAGTGGGCGTCCGGTGCCGTCACCGCCCCGGATCTCCGCCCGAGCGATTACGCAACGTATATCCTTTGTTGACCGATTGCCGCGCACTGTCGCCTGTCCCCCGGGTATCGGCAGCCGAGGCCCGCCACGCACAGTAAGGTCAACCGGGTGAGCGCCACCACCGGCGCAGCAGTCGCGTACGAAGAGGTGACCGGAGTGACCACCCCAGGCAGGACCCGCGTGGCGATCGTCTTCGGCGGCCGCAGCCCGGAGCACGGCATCTCCTGCGTCAGCGCCGGCAGCGTGCTCGGCGCCCTCGACCCGGACGAGTTCGAGGTGGTGCCGGTGGGCATCACCCGGGCCGGGCAGTGGGTGCTGACCAGCGGCGACCCGGCCCAGTTGGCGATCAACGCGCGCCGGTTGCCGGAGATCACCGCCGAGTCCGGCGCCGACATCGTGCTGCGCGCCGACCCGACCGGCAACGGGCTGATGGTGCTCGACCCGACCGAGGGTCCCCGGGCGCTCGCCGACGTCGACGTGGTCTTCCCGGTGCTGCACGGCGCGTACGGGGAGGACGGCACCATCCAGGGCATGCTGGAGATGGCCGGCATCCCGTACGTCGGGGCGAACGTGTTCGCCTCCGCCGCCGCCATGGACAAGGAGTTCACCAAGAAGCTCTGCGCCGCCGAGGGCATCCCGGTGGGCCCGTACGCGGTGCTGCGCAACGGGATGACGCTGAGCGAGGCGGACAAGGAGCGGCTCGGCCTGCCCGTGTTCGTCAAGCCCTCCCGGGCCGGTTCGTCGTTCGGCATCACCAAGGTCACCGACTGGGCGGACCTGGACGCCGCCGTCGCCACCGCTCGCCAGATCGATCCGAAGGTGCTGGTCGAGGGGGCGGTCGTCGGCCGCGAGATCGAGTGCGGCGTGCTGGAGGGCGAGGCCGGCGGCGCGCCGGAGGCGTCGGTGCTCGCCGAGGTGCGGGTGGTCGGCGAGTACGACTTCTACGACTTCGAGGCGAAGTACATCGACTCCGAGGAGGCCTGCGAGTACGACATCCCCGCCGGCCTGCCCGAGCGGGTGACCCGGCAGGTCCAGGAGTACGCCGTCCGCGCCTTCACCGCGCTGGACTGCGCCGGCCTGGCCCGGGTCGACTTCTTCGTCACCCCGGAGCTGGACGTCTACCTCAACGAGATCAACACGATGCCGGGCTTCACCTCGACGTCGATGTTCCCCCGGATGTGGGCGGCGTCCGGGCTGGAGTACCCGAAGCTGGTCAACCGCCTCATCCGCACCGCCCTGCACCGCGGCGTCGGCCTGCACTGACCTGTAAGGAAGGGCACCTTCCTAACGCCTGATGCATAGGAAGGGTCCCTTCCTAACGACTGGCGTCGGGGAGGGACCCTTCCGGGTGGCTGGGCGTCAGCCCTGGCAGCCCCGCGGGGTGTCGCCGCCGGAGGGCACGGAGGCCACGATCGTCTCCGAGATGGGGGAGACCCACTGCAACGCCTGCCCGTACGACCGCGGCACGCGGACCGTCACGGCGGTCTCCCGGTCCAGCGTGGTGAGCACGGTGACGTCCGTCTCCTCCTGGGCGTACCAGCAGACCTTGTTGACCGTCCACACGTCGTCCGTCTCGCCGACGGTCGGCTCGGCGCCGCCGCAGGCCAGCGTGAGCGCCGGGTCGCCGTACGCGGCGTTCTGCTCCGGGCCGGCGGTGACCGGGCGCTGGGCGAGGTCGTTGACCGTCGGCGGCAACTGGGAGAGCAGCGCCCGGCAGACCGTGGCGGGCCGTTCGGCCAGCGCCGGGGCGGCCATCTCGACCGGGGCGGTGGACTGGGCGCGGGAAGCACTTGCCGTCGGGCTCGGCGCGGCGGCCGGCTCGGCCGGCTCGTCCGGGGAAAGCTGGACGAAGGCGAGCACGCCGACCAGCGCGGTGATCGGCAGCGCGACCAGCGTGGCGATCAGCGCGGCGCTCCGGGTCGTCCGGTCCCGGGCCGGGCGGTCGGGGGCGGCCTCGTCCGCCTGGGCGGAATCGGTCGCGGGAGAGTCAGTGATCTTGTCCACTTACAGGCGCACCACCGAACACGTGAGGGTGCGGGTGATGCCGGGCACCATCTGCACCTTGCTGACGATGAGTTTGCCGAGCTCGTCGACGGTGTTCGCCTCGGTGAGCACGACCACGTCGTACGGCCCGGTGACGGCGTCGACCCGCACCACGCCGGCAAGGTCCGCGATGAGACCGGCCACGTCGCGCGCGCGACCGACCTCGGTCTGGATGAGGATGTACGCCTGTACCACGACTCGACCTCCGTCCGTCGCCGCCTGCGGGGCGGCCCGAAGGGAGAAAGTACCTTACGGACCAGGTCTGATCCCTATCGGTGGTCAAGGAGAAGCGGTGAGCGAGCACGGCGGAGGGCCGGCATGAGTGTCGCGGGGGTCGGCGAGTTCGGCCTGATCGACCGGGTGACCGCCCGGTTGTCGTACGGATCAACCGTTCTGCTCGGTCCCGGGGACGACGCGGCGGTGGTGGCCGCCCCGGACGCCCGGGTCGCGGCCTCGACGGACGTGTTGGTGGAGGGGCGGCACTTCCGGCGGGACTGGTCCGCCGCGCGTGAGGTCGGCCACCGTGCGGCGGCGGCCAACCTGGCCGACATCGCCGCGATGGGGGCGGAGCCGACCGCGCTGCTGGTCGCGCTCTGCATGCCGCCCGAGTTGGAGACCGGGTGGGCCGAGGAACTCGCCGACGGGCTCGGCGCCGAGGCGGCGAAGGTCGGCGCGAGCGTGGTGGGCGGGGACATGTCCGCCAGCCCCACGCTGACGATCGCGGTCACCGCCCTCGGCGACCTCGGCGGCCGGCCGCCGGTGACGCGCTCCGGGGCGCGGCCCGGGGACGTGCTGGCCCTGGCCGGCCGGACCGGGTACGCGGCGGCCGGGCTGACGGTGCTCTCCCGGGGCTTCCGCACCCCGCGGCTGCTGGTGGAGGCGTACCGGCGGCCGGAGGTGCCGTACCGGGCCGGACCGCACGCGGCCCGGCTCGGCGCCACCTCGATGATCGACGTGTCGGACGGGCTGCTCGCCGACCTCGGGCACGTGGCCAAGGCCAGCGGCGTGGCCCTCGACGTGCGCCGGGACGCCTTCGAGGTGCCCCGGCAGATGCGCGACGCCGCCCAGGCCCTGGGCGTCGACCCGTACTCCTGGCTCCTCACCGGGGGCGACGACCACGCGCTGGCCGCGACCTTCCCGCCGGCGGTGGCGCTGCCGCCCGACTGGCGCCCGATCGGGCGGGTGACGGCGGGCTCCGGCGTCACGGTCGACGGCGCCCCGTACGACGGACCCGCCGGCTGGGACCACTTCCGGTAAGGGCCGGCGTTGGTCGTACCCTTTACGCCGTGAGTGAGATCGAGATCCGTGCCGAGCGCTTCGACTCGCCGGTCGCGCAGCGGCTGATCCGCGCCGCGCTGGCCGACCTCGGCGCCCGGTACGGCGGCAGCGGCGACGACACCCCGGTGGACCCGGGCGAGTTCGTGCCGCCGGCCGGCGCCTTCCTCGTCGCCCACCTCGGCGGCGAGCCGGTCGGCTGCGGCGGCTGGCGCAGCCACGGCGACGACGGCGACACGGCCGAGTTGAAGCGGATGTACACCGACCCGGCGGCCCGGGGCCGGGGTGTGGCCCGGGCGGTCCTGGCCGCCGTGGAGCGCTCGGCCCGCGAGCACGGGCGCAAGCGGATCGTCCTGGAGTGCGGCGACAAGCAGCCCGAGGCCATCGCCATGTACACCGCGGCCGGCTACGAGCGGATCCCGAACTTCGGCTTCTACAAGGACGCCCCGGGCTGCCTCTCGTTCGGCCGCACCCTCTGAGCCCTTTCCTTCGGTCGCACCCCCTGAACCGTCGCACCCCCTGAGCCGTCGGACCCGGCGGCGGCTCCCGGCCCGGCCGGGGAAGCCGCCGGGCCGGCTACGGCACGATCAGGCGGTGGTGAACAGGATCTGCTCGGCGGCCTTGCCAGCCGCGTCGGTCGCCTCGGCCGGGTCGGCGCCCCAGGCCAGCAGGTGACCGCTGCGCCGCAGCGAGGACGTCACCTCCGTCACGGTGTCGCCGACTGCCACGTCGAGCTGCACCTCCAGCACGCCGGGCACCCGGCGGGCCGCGCGCAGCCCGTCGACGGCGGTGACGGTGCCGGGCGCGGCCAGCAGGAACTCGACCGCCGCCGCGCCGGTCGGCCGCGCCGGCAGGGCCGGCCGCTCCCCGCACAGCGTCCGCAGGTACGCCTCGATGAACCCGCACTCGTACGCGATCGACACCAGCGCGGTGATCATGTCGCCGGGCAGCCGGGCGGCGCACTCGACCAGCGTCGGCACCCCGTCGGCGACGATCCACTCGCTGTGCAGGGTGCCGGTGCGGAAGCCGGCGGCGGCGGCCAGCCGGGTCGCCACCTCGACCAGTGCCCGGCGGGTGGGGTCGGGCAGCGCGGTCGGCACCGTGTGGCCGGTCTCCACCGGGGAGCGCCCCGGGAGCACCCGCTTGTCCGTGACGTTGGCGAAGATCACCTCGCCGTCGGCGACGAGCAGCTCGACGCTGTGCTCGCGCCCGTCGACGACCTGCTCGACGAGGACGCCCGTTGGCAGCCCCCGACCGGTCGCCTCCGGCGGGTCCTCGGGCGAGGCGGTGCCCGCCCACGCCCCGGCGACCTCCGCCGGGTCGGCGATGATCTGCACGCCCAGGCTGCCCGAGCGGCGGGTGGGCTTCAGCACGCACCGGCCGCCGTGCCGTCGGGCGAACTCGGTGGCCCCGGCGGCGGAGTCGACCAGCGCGAAGGCCGGGT
This sequence comes from Micromonospora sp. NPDC048063, assembly GCF_043202855.1. Lineage (NCBI taxonomy): Bacteria > Bacillati > Actinomycetota > Actinomycetes > Micromonosporales > Micromonosporaceae > Micromonospora > Micromonospora sp. NPDC048063. The sequence goes on from NZ_JBIDBG010000003.1 coordinate 127,709, forward strand.
TGGCCAGGCCGGCCTCGGCGGCGAGCAGCCGCATCCGGTGCTTGTCGGAGAAGACGTCGGCCGCCGCCGGACCGGCGCCGGGCAGGCCGAGCGCCTCGGCGAGCCGGGCGGTGGCCCCGACGGCGTACTCGAGGCCGGGCATGACCAGCCGGGCGGCGGCCAGCCCGGGTGCCCGGGTGACCAGCGCGGCGGCGTCGAAGCCGATCTGGTACTCGGCGGGCACCACGCGGGAGATGAAGGGCATCTCGCGGGCGAACCGCTCCAGCCCCCGGCGCTCGATGACGTCGGGTTCCTCGACGAGGACGACGCTGTCGGCGGGCAGTTCCTCGCTGAACCAGCGCAGCATCCCGAGGGAGGCACCGACGATGACCATCTCGTCCCGGCCTAGGTCAAGCTGCACCAGTCGTCCCTCCGTGCTCGGTCGCCCCCGCGCCGGTCCGACCCGGACTCGCGGCGCACGCAGACCCTAACCGGGCCCGCGCCGCGCGTCGAAGGGCGGTCGCGTACCCGTCAGCCGACCCGTCCGGACCCGACACGAACCGGCCCGGGGCCGCCGGGAACCGGCACGAGGCGGGCAACCCTGGACACGACAGAACCGGCGGGCCCTCGAGGGCCCGCCGGTAATGACGAGTGTGAAGCTGGGGCCTACCGCGTCAGGCGCGGGTGACCTTGCCGGCCTTGATGCACGAGGTGCAGACCTGCATCTTCTTGGTGTTCCCGCCACCGGCCGGGGTACGCACCGACTGGATGTTCGGGTTCCAGCGGCGGTTGGTCCGCCGGTGCGAGTGGGACACGTTGTGGCCGAAGCCCGGTCCCTTGCCACAGACGTCGCACACGCTAGCCACGGGATACTCCTGGGTTTGAAACGTTCATGAGGTCGCCGCCAGGCGCTGCCCGGGCAACCTGGCCAGGTTACCCGATGACCCGCGCACCCGACCAACCGGCCCCGGGCGGCGCCCGGGGCGGAGCTGGCACGGCGCGGCGGGGTCGCCCGGTCGGCGCCGTCCCTTCCGGCAGCACCGTACGAAGGGACGCGACCACGAGGGTAGTGCCGGCCGGGGGCACCGGAGCCGGCGGCCCCCGACCAGCGGGCCGGGTCGCGCCGGCTCGTCGGGGTGTCGACGTGACGGGCGGCCGGGGAGCGCCGGGCCGGACACGCCGCCGGACGGCCGGCGACCCCGGCGCGCGTCGGTGCCCGCCAGTAGGCTTCTCGCCGTGTTGGACACCCTCGACGCCGCCGCGGTCCGCCGCTGGTGCGCGGGCGGGCTGGCCGCGCTCAGGCGGCACCAGGGCGAGATCGACGACCTGAACGTCTACCCGGTGCCCGACGGCGACACCGGCACCAACCTGGTGCTCACCCTCACCTCCGCGCAGCAGGCGCTGGCGATGGACCTCGGCACCCTCCCGGAGGACGGGCCCACCCCGCACGGGCACGCGCTGCGGCTGATGGCCCGGGGCGCGCTGCTCGGCGCCCGGGGCAACTCCGGGGTGATCCTGTCGCAGATCCTGCGCGGCTTCGCCGACGCGGTCGCCGCCGTGCCCGCGGTGCGCGGGCGGGAGCTGGCCGCCGCGCTGCGCGACGCGACCACGGCCGCCTACGCCGCGGTCGCCCGCCCCGTCGAGGGCACGCTGCTCACCGTCGTCGCCGCCGCGGCCCGCGCCGCCGAGCGGGCGGACAGCGACGACCTGCGGGCGGTCGCCCGGGCGGCGGCGGGCGAGGCGGCGCGGGCGCTGGCGCGCACCCCGGAGCAGCTCCCCGCGCTGGCCCGGGCCGGCGTGGTCGACGCCGGCGGCCGGGGCCTCTGCCTGCTGCTCGACGCCCTGGTCGAGGTCGTCACGGGGGAGAGCCCGGAGCGTCCCGCGCCCGCGCCGCGTGCGGCCCGCCCGCCGGCCACCGCCGTCCGCGAGACCGGTTCCGAGGAGTACGCCTACGAGGTGCAGTTCCTGCTCGACGCCGCGCCCGAGGCGGTGGGCCGGTTGCGGGCCGAGCTGGCCGCCCTGGGCGACTCGCTCGTGGTCGTCGGCGACGGGAGCGCCGGTGCGGGCACCTGGAACGTGCACGTGCACGTCAACGACGTGGGCGCGGCGATCGAGGCGGGCGTGGTCGCCGGCCGGCCGCACCGCATCTCGGTGACCCGCTTCGCCGACCAGCCGGCCCTCGCCCCGCCGATGGCGCGCGACGGCCGCGCGGCGGTGGTGGTGGCCGCCGGCGCGGGCATCGCCGAACTCGTCGCCGGCGAGGGCGCCACGGTGGTGCCCGGCAACCCGTCCACGGGCGAGCTGCTGGACGCGATCCGCGCGACCGGCGCCGCCCGGGTGGTGGTGCTGCCCAACGACCCCAACACGCAGGCGGTGGCGAGCGCCGCCGCCGAGGAGGCGCACCGGCTGGGCATCAAGGTCAGCGTGGTGCCCACCCGGTCCCCGGTGCAGGCGCTGGCCGCCCTCGCGGTGCGCGACCCGGCCCGCCGCTTCTCCGACGACGTGATCGCGATGGCGGAGGCGGCCGGTGCCTGCCGCTACGCCGAGGTCTGCTACGCCAGCCGCGAGGCGCTGACCGTCGCCGGCCCCTGCCGCCCCGGTGACGTGCTGGCGCTGGTCGAGGGCGAGGTGCACCTGATCGGGTCGGACCTGGCCGACACCTGCGCCGCCGTGGTCGACCGGATGCTCGGCGGCGGCGGCGAGCTGGTCACCCTGCTCTCCGGGGCGGACGCCCCGGCCGGGCTGGCCGAGGTGGTCCGCGAGCACGTCGGCCGGCGCTGGCCGTTCGTCGAGGTGCAGGCGTACCCGGGCGGGCAGCCGTACTATCCGCTCCTGGTGGGGGTCGAATGACGTCCGAGCCGTGCACGGTGGACACGCCGCTGAAGAAGCTGGTCGGGGAGAAGACCGCGAAGGCCCTCGCGAGCCACCTCGACCTGCACACCGCGGGTGACCTGGTCTACCACTTCCCGCGCCGCTACGACGAGCGCGGCGAGCACACCGACATCCGCTCGCTCGACGTCGGCGAGCAGGTCACCGTGCTGGCCCAGGTGCAGCGCACCGCCGTACGCCCGATGCGCCAGCGCCGGGGCAACCTGCTGGAGGTGACGGTCGGCGACGGCTCGGGCGGCACCCTGACCCTCACCTTCTTCGGCAACCAGGCGTGGCGGGAGCGGGAGCTGCGCCCCGGCCGGTGGGGGCTGTTCGCCGGCAAGGTCACCGAGTTCCGGGGCAAGCGGCAGCTCAACGGCCCCGAGTACGTCCTGCTCGGCGAGGGCGGCGACGGCGAGGCGGCGGCCAGCGAGGAGATCGAGGAGTTCGCCGGGGCGCTGATCCCGGTCTACCCGGCCGCTGCGGCGGTGCCCACCTGGGTGATCGCGCGCTGCGTCCGGGTGGTGCTGGACACCTTCACCCCGCCGGAGGACCCGCTGCCCGCCACCCTGCGGGCGAGCCGCAAGCTGGCCGGCATCGACGTCGCGTTGCGTGAGATCCACCGGCCGTCCAGCAAGGAGGCGCTCTACCGGGCCCGCCGGCGGCTCAAGTGGGACGAGGCGTTCGCCGTGCAGCTCACCCTGGTGCAGCGCAAGCACCGGGCCGCCGCGTGGCCGGCCCGGCCCCGTCCGGCGAAGCCCGGCGGCCTGCTCGACGCGTTCGACGCCCGGCTGCCGTACGAGCTGACCCCCGGCCAGCGGGACGTGGGGGTGGAGATCGCGGCGGACCTGGCCACCGCCCACCCGATGCACCGGCTGCTCCAGGGCGAGGTCGGTTCCGGCAAGACGGTGGTCGCGTTGCGCGCGATGCTCCAGGTGGTCGACGCCGGCGGGCAGGCCGCGCTGCTGGCCCCGACCGAGGTGCTCGCGGCGCAGCACCACCGGGGCATCCTCGACCTGCTCGGGCCGCTCGGCCGGGCCGGCGAGCTGGGCGCGGCCGACGACGCCACCCGGGTCGAGCTGGTCACCGGCTCGTTGGGCGCGGCGGCCCGTCGGCGCGCCCTGGCCGAGGTGGCCAGCGGGGCGGCCGGCATCGTGCTCGGCACCCACGCCCTGCTCTACGAGGGCGTCGACTTCGCCGACCTGGGCCTGGTGGTGGTGGACGAGCAGCACCGGTTCGGCGTCGAGCAGCGCGACGCCCTGCGCGCCAAGGCCGACCAGCCGCCGCACGTGCTGGTGATGACGGCCACCCCGATCCCGCGCACGGTGGCGATGACGGTCTACGGCGACCTGGAGACCTCGACCCTCTCCCAGTTGCCGCAGGGCCGCTCGCCGATCGCCTCGCACGTGGTTCCGGCCGCCGAGAAGCCGGCGTTCCTGGACCGGGCCTGGCGGCGGCTGCGCGAGGAGGTGGCCGCCGGCCACCAGGCGTACGTGGTCTGCCCGCGCATCGGGGAGGGCCCGGCCAGTGAGGAGGAGCCGCCGCCGGTCGACGACAACGGGCGGCGGCCGCCGATGGCGGTCACCGAGGTGGCGCCGCTGCTCGCCGAGGGGCCGCTGCACGGCCTGCGGATCGGCGTGCTGCACGGCCGGCTGCCGGCCGACGAGAAGGACGCGGTCATGCGTTCCTTCGCCGCCGGCGACGTCGACGTGCTGGTCGCCACCACCGTGGTCGAGGTGGGCGTCAACGTGCCGAACGCCACCGTGATGATCGTGCTCGACGCCGACCGGTTCGGCGTGTCCCAGCTGCACCAGCTTCGCGGCCGGGTCGGCCGGGGCTCGGCGCCCGGGCTGTGCCTGCTGGTCACCGAGGCGCTGGAGGGCGCCTCCGCGCGGGAGCGGCTCGACGCGGTCGCCTCCACGACGGACGGGTTCAAGCTCGCCGAGCTGGATCTGGAGCAGCGGCGCGAGGGCGACGTGCTGGGGGCCACCCAGTCGGGGCGGCGGTCGCACCTGCGGCTGCTGTCGCTGCTGCGCGACGCCGACCTGATCCGGGACGCCCGGGCCGAGGCGATCGCCCTGGTCGAGGAGGATCCGGAGCTGGCGCGGCACCCGGCGCTGGCCGCGTCGGTGGCGGCGCTGGTCGACGAGGAACGCGCGGAATACCTGGAGAAGGGCTGACCCGGCGCCGGCGGGCGCAGGTCGCGGCCGTGGCGTGCACCGGGCGGGCGTCGGCCGCCGGCGCGTCGCGTAGCGTCGTGCGCATGAGCAGGAGGAGTCCGTGACCCGGATCGTGGCCGGGACGCTCGGCGGGCGCCGGATCGCCGCCCCGCCCGGGGCGGGCACCCGGCCCACCTCGGACCGGGTCCGCGAGGCGCTGTTCAGCGCCGTGCAGGCCGAGGTGGACCTGACGGGCGCCCGCTTCGCCGACCTCTACGCGGGGTCCGGCGCGGTCGGCCTGGAGGCACTTTCCCGGGGCGCCGCGCACGTGCTGCTGGTGGAGTCCGACCCGCGGGCGGCCCGGGTGATCCGGGAGAACGTCGCGGCGTTGCGCGCCGCCCCGGCCGCCCGGCTGGTCACCGGCAAGGTGGCCACGGTGCTGGCGGCCGGCCCGGACGGCGACCCGTACGACGTGGTCTTCGCCGACCCGCCCTACGCGGTGTCGGACGCGGAGGTCACCGCGATGCTCGCCGCGCTGGCCGACGGCGGCTGGCTGGCCCCCGACGCCCTGGTCGTGGTGGAGCGGTCCAGCCGCACCGGGCCGGTCGGGTGGGGGGACGGTGTCACCGGCGAGCGCAGCCGCCGGTACGGCGAGACCACCCTTTGGTACGGTCGCCGATCATGAGACGTGCGGTGTGTCCCGGCTCGTTCGATCCGGTCACCAACGGACACCTCGACATCATCGGCCGGGCGAGCCGCCTGTTCGACGAGGTGATCGTGGGCGTGCTGGTGAACCAGTCGAAGAGCGGCCTGTTCACCGTCGAGGAGCGCATCGACATGCTCCGCGAGGTGACCGCCTCCTACGACAACGTCCGGGTCGAGTCGTTCCGTGGCCTGCTGGTCGACTTCTGCCGGGCGCAGCAGGCGAGCGTGCTGATCAAGGGCCTGCGGGCGGTCAGCGACTTCGACTACGAGCTGCAGATGGCGCAGATGAACATCGGCCTGGCCGGCGTCGAGACCTTGTTCATGCCAACCAACCCGCTCTACTCGTTCCTCTCCTCCAGCCTGGTCAAGGACGTGGCGAAGTGGGGCGGCGACATCTCCGCCCACGTGCCCGACCGGGTTCGGGAGGAGTTGCGGGCCCGCCTCGCGCCGCCGGCCCGCGACTGACCTCCGCCGCGCCACCGGGCGGTCGGGCGCGCTGGCCCCGACCGTCCGCCGGCTCCTGCCCGCCGCCCGCCCCGCCGGGGTCGGCGGGGCGGACGGCGCGACGCGCCGGGCCGGGGTGAGAGGCGCGGTGTGGCCGGGGCGCGACATGATGTGTGGAGCGGGAACCCGGCCGTAGCCCGCATCATGTAGGTCGGCCCGACGAACGACAGGAGTGAGCTACCGGTGGACTCGCTCGATCGCATCGACGAACTGATCGCCATGGTGGAGCAGGCGCGTTCCGTCCCGATGTCACGCAACAACTGCATGGTCGACCGGGGCGAGTTCATCGCGGCCCTCGACGAGCTGCGCGCCGAACTCCCGGTGGAGGTGCGCAAGGCCGTCGCGCTGCTGGAGGAGCGGGACAAGATCATGGAGGCCGGCAAGCGGGAGGCCGACCGGATCATCAGCGAGGGTGAGGCGGAACACGCCCGCCTGGTCTCGGTGAACGAGATCACCGTCTCCGCCGAGCACGAGGGCGCCCGGATCATCGCCGAGGCCCGGGCCGAGGCACAGCGCCTGCGCGAGGAGGTCGACGACTACGTCGACACCGCGCTGGCCAACTTCGAGCAGTTCCTCACCCGGGCGTTGGCCTCGATAGAGCGCGGCCGGGACAAGATGCACGCGCTGCGGGAGATCGGCACCTTCGCTGGGGACGAGGCGGAACGCCCGCTACCCTTCTGAACGGCACCTCACCAGCCGACGGACGGGGCGGGCGTCGCCCCCGGTTCGACGGTCCGGCGGTCGCCCAGGTAACCTTTTTTGTCGGCCTCTCACCGGCCGGAGTCTGACTATGCCCAAACACACGCCTTCCACACTCAACCCCAGGTCGCCGCTGGTCCTCGACGCGAGGGAGCTGCCGCGCCGGCCTGGTGCGTTGCGTACGGTCAAGCGGGTGGCACCGGCACCGGCGGACCTCGGCGTGGAGTTGATCGGCGTGCCGGAGGGCGCGGACCTCGACCTCGACCTGAGGTTGGAGTCGGTGTCCGAGGGCGTGCTCGTCTCGGGGACCGTCACCGGTCCCGTGCGGGGCGAGTGCGGCCGGTGCCTGCGCGAGATCAACGACTCGGTGGCCGTGCGGATCCAGGAGCTGTACGCGTACGAGAACAGCACCACGGACTCCACGACCGACGAGGACGAGGTGGGCCGGATGCAGGGAGACCTGATCGACCTGGAGCCGGCGCTGCGGGACGCGGTGGTGCTCGCGCTGCCGACCAACCCGCTCTGCCGGGAGGACTGCCCAGGCTTGTGCCCCGACTGCGGGGTGCACTGGGATGATCTGCCGGCCGACCACAGTCACCAGCAGATCGACCCGCGATGGGCGGGCCTGTCGCAACTGACCCGTAAAGAGGAGTAGGAACCGTGGCCGTCCCCAAGCGCAAGATGTCGCGCAGCAACACCCGCGCCCGCCGGGCGAACTGGAAGGCTGCCGTGGTCGCGACCGTGGCCTGCCCGCAGTGCAAGTCCGCCAAGCTGCCGCACGCCGCCTGCTCCGTCTGCGGCACCTACAACGGCCGCCAGGTCCTCGAGGTCTGACCTGGACGCCGAGTGACGCCCCCGACCGCAGGTCGGGCGGCGCGCGCACCCTGGCGAACGCCCGGTGCCCCGGCTCCCACCGACGCCGGCCGGCCTGGTCCGGCCGGCGTCGCGGCGGAGCCGGGCACCGCGCGGATCGCCGTTGACCTCCTCGGCGGGGACGACGCTCCCGACGTCGTGGTTGACGGCGCTCTGCGGGCCGTGCGCGCCGATCCTGACCTGCACCTGCTGCTCGTCGGCCCGGCCGAGGTCGCCGGCGAGGTGGTCCACGCCCTCGACCCGGCGCAGCGCGCGCGGGTCGCCGTCCGGCCGGTCCGCACCGCCGTGAGCATGGCCGACCACCCCGTGGCCGCCCGCTCCGACAGCACCGTCCGCGCCGCCGTGCACGCCGTTCGCGACGGCGCCGCGGACGCCCTCGTCTCCGCCGGCTCGACCGGCGCCACCGTCACCGCGGTCGCCCTCGGCCTCGGCCGCTGGCCGGACGTACGCCGTCCCGCGCTGGTCGCCACCCTGCCGGCCGTCGCGGGCCCGGTGGTCCTGCTCGACGTCGGCGGCTCGCTCGAGCCGCGCCCGGCCACCCTCGCCCGGCACGCCGTCCTCGGCGCGGCCTACGCCGCGGTGGCGCACGCCGTCGGGACCCCGCGCGTCGGGCTGCTCTCGGTCGGCACGGAGGCCGGCAAGGGTGACCGTGCCCGCCGGCTCGCCGATCCCGTCCTCGCTGCCGCGTCGCTGCCCTGCGGTGGTCGCTACGTCGGCCTCGTCGAGGGGTACGACGTCTCCCTCGGCGCGCGCGCGGATGTGGTGGTGACCGACGGCTTCACCGGTAACGTGCTGCTCAAGGCGATCGAGGGCGCGTACGCGATGGCCGGCGGGCCCCCGCCCGGCGGTGGCGCCCCCCGGGCAGCCGCCCTGCTCGGGGTGGCCGGCACGGTGGTCGTCTGCCACGGCGCGGCCCGTCCCGAGGACGTCGCCTCCGGCATCGCCCTGGCCGCCCACCTCTGGCGGCGGCGCGCCGCCGACCAGGTCCGCGCGCTGCTCGACGGCACCGAGGCGGGCGACCGCGAGGAATGCACCGACCGCACCACCGACACCGAGGTACCCACATCATGAGCAACGACAAGCGGCGGCGGGCGTCCGTCGGTCACCTGGAAGCCGCGTTCGGCGTCAGCCTGGATCCGGAGCTGCTGGAGCGCGCGCTGACCCACCGCTCGTACGCGTACGAGAACGGCGGCCTGCCCACCAACGAGCGGCTGGAGTTCCTCGGCGACTCGGTGCTCGGCGTGGTGATCACCACCGCGCTGTTCCACAACCACCCCGACCTGCCCGAGGGGCAGCTGGCCAAACTGCGGGCCAGCGTGGTCAACATGCGCGCCCTCGCCGACGTGGCGCGCGGCCTGGGCCCGGACGGGCTCGGCGCCTACCTGCTGCTCGGAAAGGGGGAGGAGACCACCGGCGGCCGGGACAAGGCGAGCATCCTCGCCGACACCCTGGAGGCGCTGCTCGGCGCGATCTACCTCCAGTACGGTCTGGACACCGCGGCGATCGTCATCCACCGGCTGTTCGACCCGCTGATGGCCGAGTCGGCCGGGCGGGGCGCCGCCCTGGACTGGAAGACCAGCCTCCAGGAGTTGACCGCGGCGCTGGGGCTCGGTGTGCCCGAGTACCGCATCGAGGGCACCGGGCCGGACCACCTCAAGACCTTCACCGCCTGGGTGGTGGTCGCCGGCAACCGCTACGGCGGGGCCGACGGGCGGAGCAAGAAGGAGGCCGAGCAGCGGGCTGCCGAGGCAGCCTGGCGCACGCTCACCGAGCAGGCCGAGCAGGCCGAGCAGGCCGAGCAGGCCGAGCGGGCCGAGCAGGAGCGGGCCGAGGCAGCCGCCGGGGCGGCGGGCGCCGAGGTCGAGGCGGGCCTGGGCCGTGCCTGAGCTGCCGGAGGTCGAGACGGTCCGGCAGGGGCTGGCCCGGTGGGTCACCGACCGGCGGATCGCCTCCGTCGAGGTGCACCACCCCCGCGCGGTGCGCCGGCACGCCCCCGGCGGCGGGCACTTCGCCGACGTGCTGGCCGGCCGGACGGTGCGCGACGTGCGCCGGCGGGGCAAGTACCTGTGGCTGCCGCTGGACAGCGGGGACGCCGTCGTCGGGCACCTGGGCATGTCGGGCCAGCTGCTGGTGCAGCCGGCCGACGCGCCCGACGAGACGCACCTGCGCGTCCGGTTCCGCTTCGCCGACGACGGGCCGGAGCTGCGCTTCGTCGACCAGCGCACGTTCGGCGGGCTGTCGGTCTCCGCGGGCGGCGCGGAGCTGCCGGCGGAGATCGCGCACATCGCCCGTGACCCGATGGACCCGGAGTTCTCCGACGCGTCGTTCGCCGCCGCGCTGCGCCGGCGGCGTACGGAGGTCAAGCGCGCCCTGCTGGACCAGACGCTGATCTCCGGGGTGGGCAACATCTACGCCGACGAGGCGCTGTGGCGGGCGAGGCTGCACGGCGCCCGTCCCACCGACGCGCTGACCGGCCCGGCCGCGCTGCGGCTGCTGGGCCACGTCCGGGACGTCCTCGCCGAGGCGATCAAGTCCGGCGGCACCAGCTTCGACGCCCTCTACGTCAACGTCAACGGGGAGAGCGGCTACTTCGACCGGTCGCTGAACGTCTACGGCCGGGAGGGCCTGCCGTGCCACCGCTGCGGCGCGCCCGTGCGTCGGGAGGCGTTCATGAACCGTTCGTCGTACAGTTGCCCGCGCTGTCAGCCCCGCCCCCGGGGGGCCCTTCGGGGATGACCCCGAGGCGTTTTCCGGGTCGCCGTCGGCGCGTCGGCCCCGGCCGGTCGGGGATCGCCCTCCCGACACGCCGGTTTCGGCCCGACTCGCCCGGCCGGACCGTCGTTCAGGCCGCGTACAGGTTCCGGGGAAGGGCCGGGGCCGTTCCCTGATGTCCCGGGCCCGTTCCGTCCATAGCGTCAACCCCGTTGACAGGGGGTTGACGTGACAGGGGGACCCGGAATGGGGGCAAGACCGGTGACGGTGCGGCTGGCGCGGTGGAGCGCGGAGCATCCGTGGCGGGCCATCGCGCTGTGGGTCGTGTTCGTGGCGGTGTGCTTCGTCGGCGGGAACGCCGCGGGACTCAAGGAGGCGACCGGCGCCGACCAGGCCGTCGGCGAGTCGGGCCGGGCGGGGCTGATCGTGGACGCCGGCGACTTCGCCGACCCGGCGGTGGAGAACGTCCTGATCACGGCGCGCGGCGGCACGCTGGACCCCGTCGCCGCGAAGGCCGCCGCCGCCGACGCGGCGACCGAACTGCGTTCGGTGACCGGAGTCGCCTCGGTGGGGGAGCCGGTGACGGCGCGGGACGGCTCCGCGCTGCTGGTGCCGATCACGATGTCGGGTGACGCGGAGACCGCGTCCGACCGGGTGCAGCCGCTGCGGGACGCCACCGCCCGGGTGCAGGAGGGGCACCCGCAGCTGCGCGTCGAGCAGGTCGGCGGCCCGTCGATCAGCAAGGCGCTGAACGACACGCTCGGCGAGGACTTCAAGCGGGCCGAACTGCTGAGCCTGCCGGTGACCCTGGCCATCCTGATCATCGCGTTCGGGGCGCTGATCGCCGCCGGCGTGCCGGTTCTGCTGGCGCTCTCCTCGGTCGCCGCGGCGATGGGGCTCTCCACCCTCGCCTCGCACCTGGTGCCGGCGACCGACACGACGGCCAGCGTCATCCTGCTGATCGGCATGGCGGTCGGGGTCGACTACTCGCTGTTCTACGTGCGGCGCGAGCGGGAGGAGCGGGCGAAGGGGCGCTCCGGCCTCGACGCGGTGGAGATCGCCGCGGAGACCTCCGGTCACGCCGTCGTGGTCTCCGGCTTCGCCGTGATGATCTCGATGGGCGGGCTGCTGCTCGCCAACGACGCCATCTTCTCCTCCCTCGCGGTGGGCTCGATGCTGGTGGTCGCGGTCGCGGTGATCGGCTCGCTGACCGTGCTGCCGGCGCTGCTGGCCAAGCTCGGCCGCTGGGTCGACCGGCCCCGGGTGCCGCTGCTGTGGCGGCTCACCGCCCCGCGTACCGGGCGGCACGGCGAGGCGAAGCCGAGGTTCTGGCCGGCCGTGCTGAAGCCCGCGCTGCGGGCGCCGGTGGCCACCCTGGTGATCTCGGTCGGGCTGCTGCTCGCCCTGGCCACGCCCGCGCTCGGCATGAAGATGAAGTTCCCCGGCATGGAGGACCTGCCGCGCAGCACGCCGGCCATGCAGGCGTACGACCGGCTCACCGCGGCGTTCCCGAGCAGCGGCACCAGCCACACGGTCGCGGTGCGGGCGCCGGCGGCCGAGGCGGACCGGGTCGCGGCGGCGCTGACCGCGCTGGCCGGCGCGGCGTCGGCCGACCCGCTCTTCGCGCCGACCGAGGCGGACGGCCCGAAGATCGAGGTGTCGGCGGACCGGCGGGTGTCGGTGCTGGAGGTCGCCACCCCGCACGCCAGCCGCACCGACGAGGCGGCCCGCTCCCTGGAGCGGCTGCGCGACGACCTCGTCCCGGCCGCGCTCGGCGCGGTGCCCGGCGTGGAGTACGCGGTCGGCGGGGACATCGCCGACAGCGAGGACTACTCGCAGCACATCCGCGACAAGCTGCCGGTCGTCATCGGCTTCGTGCTGGTACTGACCTTCGTGGTGATGGTGCTGACGTTCCGCTCGGTGGTGATCGCGCTCAGCTCGATCCTGCTCAACCTGCTCTCCGCCGGTGCCGCGTACGGGCTGCTGGTGCTGGTCTTCCAGGGCGACTGGGCCGAGGGCCTGCTCGGCTTCACCTCGATGGGTGCGATCGTCACCTGGCTGCCGCTGTTCCTCTTCGTGGTGCTGTTCGGGCTCTCGATGGACTACCACGTCTTCGTGGTCAGCCGGATCCGCGAGGGCGTCCGGGCCGGCATGTCGAACCGGGACGCGGTGGCGTACGGCATCACCTCGTCGGCTGGCGTGGTGACCAGCGCGGCGATCGTGATGGTCGGGGTCTTCTCGATCTTCGCCACGCTGAGCACGATCGACATGAAGCAGCTCGGCATCGGCCTGGCGGCGGCGATCCTGCTGGACGCCACGATCATCCGCGCGGTGGTGCTGCCGGCGCTGATGACCATGCTCGGCGACGCGAACTGGTGGGCCCCGAAGTTCCTGCGGGGGCGCCCCGCGAAGGCCCCCACGGACCCGCCGGCCCCGACCCCGGAGCTGGTCGGCGCCCGCTGACCCACGCCACACCAGGGGCCGGACCGCACCCGCGGTCCGGCCCCTGCCGTCCGTCCGTCGGTACGCGCGGCGGGTCCTGCCGTCGGGCCGACCTCCGTACGGGGCGACCGGCCGGGCACGTGGTGTGTGCGGGGCGGCCGGCATGGCCCGTGTGCGTGACGGTCGGCGTCAGAACACCGGGCAGGAGGCCCGCCAGGCACCCAACTCCCGGTCCTTGCGGATCGAGGAGAAGCCGTAGCCCACCGTGGTGACGCAGAAGTCCGTGGTCGAGCCGGTGTACTCGGCGTGGAACACCGGCTTGCCCGCCTCGACGAAGGGCAACAGCTTGGCGCACAGGCCCAGCCGCACGCATTCCTCGTTGACGGCGAAGTCGAAGTCCGGCGCCAGGGCGGCCACCTGGGGCACGTCGTTGACCAGGCCGGGGGAGAGGTCCAGGGACCGGGCCAACTCGGCGAGCCGGCGGTTGAACAGCAACTGGTCGTCGAAGCCGAGCGGGAAGCCGGCGCGGTGGGCGTACCCGTCGGCGTCGGCGAGCGCGACCGCGCCGAAGCCCTTGCCCCGGCACAGCCGGAGCCGGTCCGCCAGCACCGGCCGCAGCGCGTCCCACTGCCGTACGTCGAGCCAGCGGCTCTGCGGGCGACGGGCCGCGGCGCCCCACACGGCGGCCGGGAAGCGGCTCGCGTCCGGATCCGTGGGCAGGACCGAGCCGACGTGCACCTGGCAGACCAGCCGGCGGTCGCGGGACCGCAGCTCGGCGGTCTGCGCGGCGGTGGTGGCGACCGGGTCGAGCAGGAAGACGTCGGCGTCGACGGTCGGGTCGAGCACGCCGCTGAGCTGCCACTGCCACCGCCACCGGCCGGCCGACTCCGCCGGCCAGGTGGTCGGGGCGCCGGGCGGGGGGAGCGCGACGCGGCAACCGCCGACCGTGGCCAGCAGCGTGAGGACGACGCAGGCGGACAGGACGCGGCGCGGGCCCCGCCCGACGGCGCGCGTACGCGGCCGGATCCGCATCGGCAAGCTCCCGGGTACCGGGGCGGCGGGAGTGCCGCCCGGAGCGGGTACGCCGGTCCGGCGTACCTCACCCGGTCAAACGAGCGCGGACCCGGCCACGACTCGCGTTCAGCGCGGCGCGGCGAAGACCTGCGTCCAGTACGGCCCGTTGCTGCTCGCCACGCCGACGCCGATCTCGGTGAAGGCGCAGTTCAGGATGTTGGCCCGGTGACCGGAGCTGTTCATCCAGGCGTCCATCACCGCGGCCGGCGTCTTCTGGTTCCAGGCGACGTTCTCGCCGTACGTGCGCCAGGCGTAGCCGACCCGGTCCAGCCGGTCTCCGGCGTCGCTGCCGTCGCTGCCGGTGTGCGACATGTTCCGGTGGTCCGCCTGGTCCTGGCTGTGCCGCTGGGCGGCGGTCATGAGCTTGTCGTCGATGCTCAGCGCCCCGCAGCCGGCCTTGGCGCGCTCGGCGTTCACCAGGTTCACCACCTCGCGGGCCTGGGCGCTGACCCCGCTGCTCACGGGGGCCTTCGTGCCGCCGCCGGACGGCGCGCTGCTCCGCTCGGTGCGCCGCGAGGGCGCGGTGGAGCGCGAGGGCACCGGCGTGGGCCTGGTGGCCTTCGTGGGCGACGGGGCGGGCCTGACGGTGGTCGGCGCGGTGCTCGGGGTGGGGGCGGCCAGCGCGTCGCCGGGCGTCCCCGGCAACGCCGGGGCGGCGGCGATCGTGTCGTCGACGGCGGTCGGGTCGGTCTCCGGGCCGTCGCCGCCCAGCGCGACCGCGCCGACGCCGAGGCTCACCACCAGCGTGGCGGCTGCGGCGGCGCCACCGATCAGCACGGGGCGGGGGAAGCGGCGGTGGCGGCGGTGCCGGCCCTCGGCGGGTGTCGTCCCGGCGTCGGTGTCCTGGTGCGTCCCGAGGTCGATCGGGGCGGTCGGGGCGTCGACCGGCCAGCCGCCGGCCGCCCGCTCGCCGGGCGGGGGCGCGTCCGTCCCGTACGGCCCGCCGTCCCGCAGGTCGGCGTCGGCGTGCCAGCGGACGCCCGGCTCGCCCTGCCAGGCGGCAACCGGCTCGCCCTGCCAGGCGGCGGCCGGCGCGGCCGGCCAGGTCCCGGTCGGCTCGTCCCGCCAGCGCTCGGTGGGCTCGTCCCGCCAGCGCCCGGTGGGCTCGGCGGCGTCGGCGGGTCCAGCCTGCCAGCGCGCGGCGGGCTCGGCCTGCCGGTGTGCGGCCGGTTCGGCGGGCTCGGCCTGCCAGCGGGCGGTCGGCTGGTCGCGGTGCCACTCGTCGGCGGGTCGGTCCGGGTCGTCCCCGAACAGGTAGGCCGACCTCGGCTCCGGACGGTCGGTCAGCCAGGCCGGCTCCTCGCTGCGCGGCTGCTCGGGGTGCCGGGCGGCGCCGTCCGGGTCGTTCGGGTCGGTCCAGCGGTACACGCCTCTGCCTCCAAGGGGATCGGGTGCGGGCGGAGTGACGCTACGTGGGGGGCCTGAGCAGCGGCAACGTGGCTAAGGAAGAGTTAAGGGGAAGTCGGACGGCCGGGTAGGGACTTCCCGGGATCCGGGGCGTAGAGTCAAGGTGTCCGGACAGAGAGTGTCCGCGCCTTGTGGCAGCCCCCCCGGCAAGTGGACAGGTCGACGTGGAAATGATCTACGGCCTGCGGGAACTTGACGAAGGAGGGGGTATCGGCTCAATATATAGGTGTCGCCAGTCGCGCCCGGTCATGCCCAGAATCGCCTGGAATGACAGCCGCGTACACATTGGGCGCGCGTTGGCCGGCCTTTCCGGCAGCGCATATCAAGGAGTCATCATGGCCAAGGCCCTGTACGGCCACGTAGGTGCGGCGCCCGATCGGCGTCTGCTCGACGAGGTCACCCGACTGCGTGCCACGGTTCGGGCACTGGAGTTCGAGATCACGCGGTTGCGTGCCGAGAACGATCGGCTCGCGGCGGCTGCGGCGGAGGCGGACGATCTGCTCCGTCTGGCCGAGCCCGCGCTGACCTGAGCTCCGGGATCGAAAAACTGAATCGCACCACGCAAAAAAGCGCGCCGACACTTCTGTGCCGGCGCGCAGCTCTGTCCGCGCCCCTTTTCGCCGGCACCAATTCGCGATCTTGTGTGGATCTGTCGGGGACCGGCGAAAATGGTCCTCCCGACGTCGCCCGGCGTACCCCGGCTGGCCCGCCCCACGGCGCGGCCGGGCGCCCGGCAGGCGGGTCGCGTGCCGGGCGGCCGTCGGTCCCGGGTTAGTCTGCGGGTTCACCCAGGTCCGCGCAGCCGGCGACGGTACGGCGGCCACCGGACGAGGATCGAGAAGGTGTATCTCAAGAGCCTGACGGTGAAGGGCTTCAAGTCCTTCGCCTCCGCGACGACGCTGAAGCTGGAGCCCGGGATCACCTGCGTGGTCGGCCCGAACGGCTCCGGCAAGTCCAACGTCGTCGACGCCATCGCCTGGGTGCTCGGCGAGCAGGGCGCCAAGGCGCTGCGCGGCGGCAAGATGGAGGACGTCATCTTCGCCGGCACCGCCGGCCGGGCCCCGCTGGGCCGGGCCGAGGTGACCCTGACGATCGACAACACCGACGGCGCGCTGCCGATCGAGTACACCGAGGTGTCGATCACCCGCCGGATGTTCCGCTCCGGCGAGAGCGAGTACGAGATCAACGGCGACTCCTGCCGGCTGCTCGACATCCAGGAGCTGCTGTCGGACTCCGGTATCGGCCGGGAGATGCACATCATCGTCGGGCAGGGCCGGCTCGACGGCATGCTGCACGCCAAGCCGGAGGACCGGCGGGCGTTCATCGAGGAGGCTGCCGGCGTCCTCAAGCACCGCAAGCGCAAGGAGAAGGCGCTGCGGAAGCTCGACGCGATGCAGACCAACCTCAACCGGCTCACCGACCTCACCGCCGAGCTGCGCCGCCAGCTCAAGCCGCTGGGCCGGCAGGCCGAGGTGGCCCGGCGCGCCGCCGCCATCCAGGCGAACCTGCGCGACGGCCGGCTGCGGCTGCTCGCCGACGACCTGGCCACCCTGCGCGCCACCCTGGACCGGGAGATCGCCGACGAGACCGCGGTGCGCGAGCGGCGGGAGCAGGTCGAGGCCGAGCACACCGAGGTGCAGTCCCGCCTCGCCGAGTTGGAGGCCGCCCTCGCCGAGGACGCGCCGCTGCTGGCCGCCGCGCAGGACACCTGGTACAAGCTCTCCGCCCTCTCCGAGCGGTTCCGCTCCATCGAGCAGCTCGCCCGGGAGCGGCTGCGGCACCTCAGCGCCACGCCGGACGACGAGCGCCCCGGCCGCGACCCGGACCAGTTGGAGGCCGAGGCCGAGCGGGTCCGCGAGCAGGAGGAGGAGCTGCGCGCCGCGCTCACCGACGACCAGATCCGGCTCGCCGAGGCGGTGGAGCACCGCCAGGAGCTGGAACGGCAGCTCGCCGCCGCCGAACGCGAGCTGGTCGCCGCCGCGAAGGCGATCGCCGACCGGCGGGAGGGGCTGG
Organism: Micromonospora sp. NPDC048063; assembly: GCF_043202855.1. Classification (NCBI taxonomy): domain Bacteria; kingdom Bacillati; phylum Actinomycetota; class Actinomycetes; order Micromonosporales; family Micromonosporaceae; genus Micromonospora; species Micromonospora sp. NPDC048063. The sequence goes on from NZ_JBIDBG010000003.1 coordinate 145,144, forward strand.
CCCGGTTGACCGGTCAGGTCAACTCCGCCCGGGCCCGGACCACCAGCGCGGGCGAGGAGATCGAACGGCTCGCCGCCGCGCACGCCGACGCGCTCGCCCGGGCCGAGCAGGCGCAGGCCGAGCTGGACGCGGTGGCCGAGCAGTCCACCGAGGCGGACCGGGACAACGCCGACCTCGACGCCCGGCACGCCGAGGCGGCCGCCGCCCTGGAGCGGGCGCAGGCCACCGTGCGGTCGCTGACCGACGCCGAGCGGTCGGCGGAGAAGGACGCCGCCACCTGGAAGGCCCGGGAGGAGGCGCTCGCCCTGGGCCTGCGCCGCAAGGACGGGGCGGGGGCGCTGCTGGCCCGCGCCGACGAGGTCCCGGGCCTGCTGGGCAGCCTGGCCGGGCTGCTCACCGTCGCCCCCGGGCAGGAGGCCGCGCTCGCCGCCGCGCTCGGCGGGCTCGCCGACGCGGTCGCGGTCAGCGGCGTCGACGAGGCCGTCGAGGCCATGCGGCTGCTGAAGATCTCCGACGCCGGCCGGGCCGGCCTGCTGGTCGGCAGCCCCGCCGGCCCCGGCATGGACGCCCACCCCGACGCGCTGCGGCCGAAGCTGCCCGACGGCGCCCGCTGGGCGCCCGACCTGGTGGAGTGCGCCCCGCAGCTTCGACCGGCGGTGCACCGGGCGCTGCGCGACGTGGTGCTGGTCGACGACCTCGCCGCCGCGGCCGAGGTGGTCGCCGGCAATCCCGAGTTGCGCGCGGTCACCCCGGACGGCGACGTGGTGGGCGCGTACGCGGCGGCCGGCGGGTCGGCCAAGGCGCCCAGCTTCATCGAGGTACAGGCGGCGGTCGAGGAGGCCCGGTCGAACCGGCTCGCGGCCGAGCGGACCGGCGCGGAGCTGCGCGAACAGCTCGTCGACGCCCGCGCCGAGGTGGCCGCCGCGAAGGACACCGTGCAGCACGCCGCCGCCGCCAAGCGGGAGGCGGAGAGCCACCGCAACGCCGCCGCCCGGCGGCTGGCCGAGCTGGGCGCGGCCGCCCGCTCCGCGAAGGCCGAGACCGACCGGCTCGGCGAGTCCCGGGCCCGCGCCGAGGCGGCCCGGGAACGGGACCTGCTCACCCTGGCCGAGCTGGAGGAACGGCTGCGGCTGGCCGAGGAGACCCCGGTCGACGCGGAACCCTCCACCGAGGACCGCGACCAGCTCGCCGCGATGGTGCCGCAGGCGCGACAGAACGAGATGGAGGTCCGGCTGGCGGTGCGTACGGCCGAGGAGCGGGTCTCCTCGATCGCCGGTCGCGCCGACTCGCTGCGCCGGCAGGCCACCGCCGAGCGGGCCGCGCGGGAACGCGCGGCGGCGCGGCGGGCGGCGCGCACCCGTGGCGCGGGGATCGCCCGCGCCGTGGCGGGCGGCGCCCGCGAGGCCCTCACCCGGCTGGCCACCTCCATCGCCGCGGCGGAGGAGCACCGCGACGCCGTGGCGCGCGAGCGCGCCTCCCGCGAGGCCGAGCTGCAGGAGGTACGCGGCGCGGCCAAGCGGCTCGGCGCGGAGCTGGAGCGGCTGACCAGCCAGGTGCACCGGGACGAGGTGGCCCGCGCCGAGCAGCGGCTGCGCATCGAGCAGCTGGAGGCGAAGGCCGCGGAGGACTTCGGGCTGGACGTGGAGACCCTGGTCGCCGAGTACGGCCCGCACCAGCCCGTCCCGCCCACCCAGGCCGACGTGGCGGCGGCCGAGCGGGACGGCCTGCCGGTGCCCGAGCCGGCGCGCTACGAGCGTCCGGTGCAGGAGAAGCGGGCCGCCAAGGCGGAACGGGAACTGACCCTCCTCGGCAAGGTCAACCCGCTCGCGCTGGAGGAGTTCGCCGCGCTGGAGGAGCGCTACAAGTTCCTCTCCGAGCAACTGGAGGACCTCAAGGCCACCCGCCGCGACCTGCTCACCGTGGTCAAGGACGTCGACGACCGGATCCTGGAGGTCTTCGCCAGCGCGTTCGAGGACACGGCCCGGGAGTTCCAGCAGGTCTTCACCGTGCTCTTCCCCGGCGGCGAGGGCCGGCTCGTGCTCACCGACCCGGAGGACCTGCTCACCACCGGCGTCGAGGTGGAGGCCCGCCCGCCGGGTAAGAAGATCAAGCGGTTGTCGCTGCTCTCCGGCGGCGAGCGGTCGCTGACCGCGGTGGCGATGCTGGTGGCGATCTTCCGCGCCCGGCCCAGCCCGTTCTACATCATGGACGAGGTGGAGGCGGCGCTCGACGACGTCAACCTGGGCCGGCTGATCACGCTGCTGGCCCAGTTGCGGGAGAAGAGCCAGCTCATCGTCATCACGCACCAGAAGCGGACGATGGAGGTCGCCGACGCCCTGTACGGCGTGACCATGCGCAACGGGGTGACCCAGGTGATCAGCCAACGGCTCAACCGGGCCGACGGGGACGACGAGCGGCGCGGCCGCGGCGAGGAGAACGAGTAGTGGGTCGGGAACGCGCCACGGCGCTCCTGGTGGACTTCGACGGCGTCCTGCGACGCTGGGACCCGGCGGTGGCCGCCGGCGTGGAGCGGGAGTACGGCCTGTCCGAGGGCGTACTCACCGAGATCGCCATGCAGTGGGGGCGGCTCCAGCCGGTGCTGACCGGCCAGGTCAGCCACGCCGACTGGATGACCAGCGTCGCCGACGCGCTGGCCGGGCCGGCCGGCGGGCCGGAGCGCGCCCGGGCCGCGGTCGAGCAGTGGCAGCGCTACCGGGGCGAGGTGGACACCGAGGTGCTCGACTTCGTCCGCGGGGTGCGCGCCGGCGGCCTCCCGGTCGGCCTCGCCACCAACGCCACCGACCTGCTCGACGACGACCTGGCCGCGCTCGGCCTGGTCGGCGAGTTCGACGCGGTGGTCAACTCGTACCGGCTCGGGGTGAACAAGCCGGCCAAGGAGTACTTCCAGGCCGCCTGCCGGGCGGTGGCCACCCCGCCGGACCGGGTGCTCTTCGTCGACGACGAGGACTGGTCGGTGCGCGGTGCCCGGGCCGCCGGGCTGTCGGCGCTCCGCTGGACCGGCCGCCCCGAGGACCTGCGCTACCTGCGGGCGGCGCTGGCGTACTGAGGCCTGCCCCGGCTGGTCCGCTCGGCCGTGGTGCGGGGGCTGCCGGGCTGGCGGCGTGGGGCTCCCCGGTGCCGGTGGGCGGCGCCGGCGGGCCTGGCGCGGCGCCGCCCGGGGCGGTCAGTCGCCGGTGACGCCGTCGATGCGTTCGCGGATCAGGTCGGCGTGGCCGTTGTGCCGGGCGTACTCCTCGATCATGTGCACGTAGACCCAGCGCAGGTTGAACGTCCGGCGCTTCGGGCCGACCTCGGTGAAGGTGTCGTCGAGCGAGCGGCCCGCCGCGGCGGCCCGGGCCAGCTCCACCTCCCGGTGGAACGTGGCGAGGTCGGCCTCGGCGTCGGCGGCGCTGACGTCGTGGTCGGCGTCCGGGTTGTCGGGGGTGAAGTAGGGGTAGTCGACGCGCTCGCCGGCGAAGTTCTCCCGGAACCACCAGGCCTCCACCTCGGCCAGGTGCCGGACCAGCCCGAGCAGGGTCAGCCCGGAGGGCTCGACGCTCGGCGTCCGCAACTGCTCGGCGGTCAGCCCGGCGCACTTGAGCAGCAGCGTCTGCCGGTGGTAGTCCAGCCAGCCTTCCAGGATGGTGCGTTCGTCGCCGACGTACGGCTCGGGGGTCCGGGTGATCTCCGGTGCTCTCCAGGTCATGCCGGCCATCCTCGCCGGCCCGACCGACAACCCGCGACCGCATATCCGCCGTGACCCGTCCCGGCGTCAGGACGTGTCCGGGCTCCGCGGCGCGCCGCCGCACCGCGACGTGTCCGGGCTCCGCCGCGCCGCGACGTGTCAGGGCACCACGACGACCGGCCAGCGGCCGGCCCGGACGAGGCGGGTGGCGACCGAGCCGACCAGCCGGTGCCCGGCCTGCTCGGAGGAGCCGACGACCACCAGGTCGGCCCGGAACTCGTCGGCCGCCGCACGCAGCTCGGCGTACGCGTCCCCGCGCCGGCGCAGGAAGGTGACCGGCAGGCCGAGTTCCTCGGCGCCGCGCCGGCACTCCCGGCGCAGCTCCGCGGTCAGCTCGTCGTGGCAGCGCTGCACCTCCCCGGCGTCCAGGCCGGGCACGAGCGTGGTCAGCCCGGGTGCGGGGCTGACGTGGACCACCACCAGGGCGGAGCCCTGCCGGCGGGCCAGCCCGGCCGCGTACCAGCCGGCGCGCTCCGAGGTGCGGGTGCCGTCCACGCCGACCAGCACGACCCTCGGCCCGTCCGTGCCGCGCTCGTAGGGCCCCGGCCGGGTGCGCGGGCCGTACTCCTCCCGTTCCGGCGCGTCCGTGCTCATGCCAGCTCCGTCCTCTCCGGTTGCCCTAGGCAACAACCGGGCCGGGCACAGCCCTATTCCGGCCGGCCTAGAAGTACTCCTCGTTGAAGCGGCGCAGCAGCCGGGCGAAGTCCCCGACGTCCGCCGCCGACCAGGTGCCCAGGGTCTGCCGGAAGCGTTCGAGCCGGCCGCCCTGCGCCGCGTCGAACCGGCGCTGCCCCTCCTCGGTGAGGCTGAGCCGCGCGGCGCGCCGGTCGGCCGGGTCCGGGTCGCGCCGGACCAGGCCCAGGCCCTCCAGCCCGTGGATCTGCCGGCTCAGCGTCCCCTTGCCGACGCCGAGCCGGGCGGCCAGGTCGGTGAGCCGGACCGAGCCGCACCGGCGCAGCCACAGCAGCAGCCCGTACGCGTCGGGCTCCAGGCCGGGGTGCACCTCCCGGGCAAGTTCCGAGGAGACGGCCCGCCCCCGGCGCAGCAGGGCGGTCAGCTCGTGCTCCACCGCCCGCATCGCCTCCGGCAGGTGCTCGTCCACGGTGGCCAGGGTACGGCGGACGGTCTCAGGCACCCGGAGCCAGCCGCTGCCGCATCACCTCGCGCAGGTGGCCGTCGCTGGTGGTGCCCTCGATGGTCACCTCGGCCGCCCGCCCGGTGTGCACCAGCGTGGCGACCGCGTTGCCGAAGTAGGGGCCGGCCAGCCGCTTCCAGCGGAACGGCGGGCGGCGTACCCCGGCCGAGCGGGCGAGCGCCCGGGCGGCTCCGGCCGGCCCGGACGACCAGCCCAGCCGCATCAGCGGGCGCATCCCGGCGGGCACCTGGTTGTGGATGGGCGAGCAGGTGAGCTGGTGCACCGGGGTGACCACGCTCCGGTCGTCGAACCGGGCCCGCGCCACGTACGAGTGGTGCACGTCACCGGAGAGCACGCTGATCGACGCCGGCGGCGCGTACGCCGGGCCGGCCCCGACCCGGTCGCCGGGCTCGCCGGGGGTGCCGCTGCCGATCCGGGCGAACAGCGCGCCGAGCGCGTCGAACGAGCGGCGGAAGGCGGCCCAGTGCTCCAGGTCCAGCCCCCGGCGCAGCTTCTCCGACAGGCGCCCGAGCCAGCGCCGCCGCGAGTCGGCGAGCTTCTCGTTCCACGCCTCCACGTGGTGGATGCCCGGCGGCAGCAGCCAGGGCAACGAGGCGCCCACCACGAGGTGGTCGTAGACGCCGTGGGCCCGGTCGAGGAACCACGACCACTCGCCCGGGGGCAGCATCGCCCGCCGGCCGGGCTCCAGCACCCGGCTGCACCGGTTGTCCAGCATCACCAGCCGGGTCCGGCCCAGGTCCAGCGCGTAGCTCCACTGGTACTGCACGGCCCGCCACCGCTCGGTGTCGTGGGCGAGGTCGGCCTCGGTGTCGACCCGCTGGCCGAACTCACGCAGCACGCCGGTGGCGTCCTCCGCCGCGCTGACCTTCGCGAAGACCGGGTCGGCGGCGATCTCGTCGGGGGAGAGGTTGCCCAGGTGCTGGTAGACCCAATAGGAGGCGAGGCCGCTGGTGATCCGCTCCGCCCACCAGGGCTGGTCGCGCATGTCCGCCCGCCAGGCGGCCGAGGTGTTCCAGTCGTCGATGATCTCGTGGTCGTCGAAGATCATCACGCTCGGCACGGTGGAGAGCAGCCAGCGGATCTCCGGGTCACGCCAGGACTCCAGGTAGAGCTTGGTGTACTCGTCGAAGCTGACCACCTGGTCGCTGGGCGCGCCCCTGGGCCGCCGGCGGCGCCGCTTCAGCAGCCGTCGCACCGTGGGGGAGGTCACGTCCGCGTAGACCTGGTCACCGAGGAGCACCAGCAGATCGGGCAGGCCGGCCGGGTCGGGGTCGGCCATCAGCCGCCGGGCGTACGCGTCGAGCGCGTCCGGGGGCAGCCGGCGGGTGGTGGCGTGCTGGGTGGTCTCCCGGCACGATCCGAAGATCAACCGGACCGGCTGGTCGAGGTCGTCGGCCGCCCGGGTGCGGATGACGCTGGGCGGGAACCCGCTCCTCGGCACCGGCCAGGCGACCTCGTCGTCGATCAGCACCTCGTAGCTGGTGGCGCTGTCGGGCGTGAGCCCCTCCACCACGACGAGCGCGTAGTGGTGGTCGTACGCGGAGAAGGTGGGCGCGGTGCCGCGGGCGCCGTCGGCCGTGCGGACGGTGACCACGGCGGGCGCGCTGGTCTCGACCCAGACGGTGGCCCGCGTGTCGACCACCCGCCGCAGCAACGGGCCGATGAGCAGGTGTGCCGCGGGCATGGTCGACCTCCAGGTAAGCGGACTTCACTTTTACTACCCGGCCGGCGGTCGCACCACTGCTGGCTGTGACCGAGCCTACCGCCGGCTCCCGGACGGGCCCGCCGGGAGCGGTGGCTGGGACAGCATCGCCGGCATCTGACAGGATTCCGGCATGACCGAATACCTCCTCATCGCACTCGCCCTGCTCGGCGTGCTGATCCTTGGCGGCATCGGGCTGGTCGTGCCGCGGCTGCGCCGGCGCCCGGAGCCGCCGCTGCCCGAGACGGAGGTCGAGACCCGGGCCGAGGAGGGTCTCGCCGGCCCGCCGGTGGCGGCGCCGGAGGCCGAAATCTCCACCGGGATCCTGGTGGAACCGCCGGTCGTGGAAGCCCCGGCCCCGGTGCTGGAGGTGCCCGAGCCGACCGCCGGGCGGCTGGTCCGGCTGCGCTCCCGGCTGTCCCGCTCGCAGAACGTCTTCGGCAAGAGCCTGCTCGGCCTGCTCAGCCGCGACCACCTGGACGAGGACACCTGGGAGGAGATCGAGGACAGCCTGATCACCGCCGACGTCGGCATCGACGCCACCCGGGAGATCGTCGACCGGCTGCGCGAGCGCACCCGGGTGCTCGGCACCCGGTCCGGCACCGAGCTGCGCGCCCTGCTCGCCGCCGAGCTGGTCAACGCCCTCGACCCGACGTTGGACCGTTCGCTGCACACCGCGCCCAAGGACGGCGTGCCGGCCGTGCTGCTGGTGGTCGGCGTCAACGGCGCCGGCAAGACCACCACCTGCGGCAAGGTCGCCCGGGTGCTCGTCGCCGACGGCCGGAGCGTGATCCTCGGCGCGGCCGACACCTTCCGTGCCGCCGCCGCCGACCAGCTGGAGACCTGGGCCGGCCGCGTCGGGGCCGAGACCGTGCGTGGTCCGGAGGGGGCCGACCCGGCCAGCGTCGCCTTCGACGCGGTCAAGCGCGGCATCGACACCGGCGTGGACACGGTGCTGATCGACACGGCCGGCCGGCTGCAGAACAAGGTCGGCCTGATGGACGAGCTGGGCAAGGTCAAGCGGGTGGTGGAGAAGCACGGCCCGATCGACGAGACGATCCTGATCCTGGACGCCACCACCGGGCAGAACGGGCTGGAGCAGGCCCGGGTCTTCACCGAGGTGGTCAACGTGACCGGCGTGGTGCTCACCAAGCTCGACGGCACCGCCAAGGGCGGCATCGTGATCGCCGTGCAGCGCAAGCTGGGCATCCCGGTGAAGCTGGTCGGGCTCGGCGAGGGCAAGGACGACCTCGCCCCGTTCGACCCCGCGCAGTTCGTCGACGCGCTGCTCGGTACCGAGCCGCTCGCCCGGGACGCGTAACCTCGCAGTGACGAGCAACGATCGCGCCTACGCCGGATGGCGCGACCCCAGCCACCCGTCGCAGCGCCTCGGGAGACCGTACGTGACTTCGCAGGAGATCCCGCTGCACGGCGGGAACGTCAGCACCGTGGTGCGGGTCGGCGACACGGTCCGGCGCAACGCCGGGCCGTGGACGCCCTCGGTGCACGCCCTGCTGCGCCACCTGGAGTACGTCGGGTTCACCGGCGCCCCCCGCGCGCTCGGCATGGACGAGCGCAACCGGGAGGTCCTGTCGTACCTGGAGGGGGAGTGCGGGGAGTACCCGCTGGCCCCGCACTGGGTCACCGACGAGGCCCTGGTGACCGTCGCCACCATGCTGCGGATGTTCCACGACGCCCAGTACGGCTTCGTGCCGCCGCCGGGGGCGGTGTGGCGCTCGTTCGGCCCGCCGCCGCCGGACACCGAGGTGATCTGCCACCACGACGCCGCCCCGCACAACGTCATCTGGCGGCCCGACGGCACCCTCGGGCTGATCGACTTCGACCTCGCCTCGCCCGGCGCCCGGATCTACGACGTGGCGTACGCGGCCTGGACGTGGGTGCCGATCTTCTCCGACCGCGACTCGATCACGCTCGGCTGGAAGCATCCCGACCGGCCGCGCCGGCTGCGCCTCTTCGCGGACGCGTACGGGCTGATCCCGCGGGACCGGCACCGGCTGATCCGGACCATCCGCAAGCGGATCGTGGACCACGTCGAGGGCATCCGCCGGATGGCCGCCGCCGGTGAGCCGGCCTTCGTCCGGATCGTGCACAAGGGGCACCTGCGCCGGCCGATGCGGGACCTGCGGCTGCTCGACTACGAGCGCAACGCCCTCGAGTACGCGCTGCGCTGACCGGTCCGTCCCGCCGAGGGCCGTTCCTGCCGGCGGTGAGGTTGTCTTCACACGTCCGAAACAAGGCGTCACCGTCCGGAAATCGACGGGTGACGCTGGGGGAAACAGGGAGCGAGCAGGCTTCCGCGCATCCGGCGTACGGGCGACGCTGCCCCGGAAGCCGGGAAGGAGGGACTTCACCTTAGGAGGCCGGCGTGCCCGACGCACCCATGATCGATTCCGGCAACACCGTCTGGTTGCTGGTGTCGACGGCGCTCGTGCTGCTCATGACGCCCGGACTGGCGCTGTTCTACGGCGGCCTGAACCGGGCCAAGGGTGTACTGAACATGATGATGATGAGCTTCTCCGCGATCGGGCTCATCTCCGTTTTGTGGTGGTTCTACGGTTTCAGCATCGCGTTCGGCAGCGATGTCAACGGCTTCTGGGGCGACCCGGGCGCCTACCTCGGCACCAAGACCTTCCTCGCCGAGACCGACCTCTGGGGCGCGACGGCGGAGAACCCGAGCGGCATCGGCGTCCCGCTCTACGTGTTCATGGCCTTCCAGATGGTCTTCGCCGTGATCACCGTCGCGCTGATCAGCGGCGCGATCTCCGACCGGGCGAAGTTCGCCGGCTGGCTGCTGTTCGCGTTCGGCTGGGCGACGCTGGTCTACTTCCCGGTCGCGCACTGGGTGTGGGGCGGCGGCATCATCGGCGGCGACATCCACGCGCTCGACTTCGCCGGCGGCACCGCCGTGCACATCAACGCCGGCGCGGCGGCCCTGGCCCTGGCCCTGGTGCTCGGCAGGCGGCTCGGCTGGCCCCGGGAGGGCATGAAGCCGCACAACATCCCGCTCGTCGCGCTCGGCGCCGGGCTGCTCTGGTTCGGCTGGTTCGGCTTCAACGCCGGTTCCGAACTCACCGTCGACTCGGTCGCCGGCCTGGCCTTCATCAACACCCAGCTCGCCACCGCCGCCGCGGTGCTCGGCTGGATCGCCGTCGAGTGGATCAAGGACAGGAAGCCGACCCTGGTCGGTGCCTCGTCCGGCGCCGTCGCCGGCCTGGTCGCCATCACCCCGGCCTGCGGCTTCATCGCGCCCTGGGCGGCGGTGCTGCTCGGCGTCGTCGCCGGGGCGGTCTGCGCGCTGGCGATCAGCCTCAAGTACAAGCTCGGCTACGACGACTCGCTCGACGTGGTCGGCGTGCACTTCGTCGGCGGCTGGATCGGGTCGCTCTGGCTCGGCCTGTTCGCCACCAACTCGGTCAACGGCGCGATCACCGACGTGGTCGGCGCCTCGGACGGCCTGCTCTACGGTGGTGGGGTGACCCAGCTCGGCCGGCAGGCCCTGGCCGGCCTGATCGTCACAGTCTGGTCCTTCGCGGTGGCCTGGGTGCTCGCCGTCGCGATCGAGAAGACCATCGGCTTCCGGCTCCGCGCCGAGGACGAGGTCGGCGGCATCGACATCGCCGAGCACGCCGAGAGCGGCTACGACCTGTCGCCGGCCGCGGGCGGCGGCGCCTTTGCCATGGCCGGGCTGACCGGCGCCAAGCAGACGGCGGCACCGGCCGCGCCCGCCGCGTCCCCCGCCGAGCCGGCCGCCGAGCCGGTCGACGAGAAGATCGCCGGTTAACGTTTCCTGTGATGGAGGGGTTGGACATGAAGCTGGTGACCGCGGTCATCAAGCCGTACCAACTGGACGCGGTGAAGGAGGCCCTGCACGCCCTCGGCGTGGCCGGCCTGACCGTCAGCGAGGTCCAGGGCTACGGCCGGCAGAAGGGGCACACCGAGGTCTACCGGGGTGCCGAGTACACGGTCGAGTTCCTGCCCAAGATCCGGGTGGAGGTGCTCACCGACGAGATCGACCTGGAGAAGATCGTCGACGCCGTCGTCGTCGCCGCCCGGACCGGCAAGATCGGCGACGGGAAGGTCTGGGTGACCTCGGTCGACGAGGTCGTCCGGGTCCGCACCGGCGAGCGCGGCCTCGACGCGCTCTGACCGGGCCACGACCGACATGACCTCGTCGACCGGGAGGAACGCGTCGGGCCACGCCGGCAACGGCGGCCCGGACCTCCCGGTCGACGGGTTCGTCGGCGCGGACACGGGCGTGGGGGAGGCGGCCCGGGCCGCGCGCGCCGACGCCCACGACCGGTGGCTACGCGCGCTGCTGCCGGACCGGCCCGGTGTGGCGCTCGTCGCCGTCGGCGGGCTGGGACGACGGCAGTGCGCCCCGCACGGCGACCTCGACCTCGTGCTGCTGCACGCCGGCGTGCCCGGCGTGGACGCGCTCGCCGCGGCGGTCTGGTATCCCGTCTGGGACGCCGGGCTGCGGCTCGACCACTCCGTCCGCACCGTCGCCGAGGCGCTGTCGGTCGCCCAGGACGACGTGAAGGTCGCCCTCGGGCTGCTCGACGCGCGGCTGGTCGCCGGGGACGCCGCCCTCGCCGACACGCTCGTCCGGTCCGCCGCCGACCACTGGCGGCGCACCGCCGTACGGCAGCTCCCCGGGCTGCGGGAGGTCACCGCCGCCCGCTGGGAGGCCCACGGCGAGCTGGCCTTCCTGTTGGAGGGCGACCTGAAGGAGGCCGCCGGCGGGCTGCGCGACGTGGGCATCCTGCGGGCGATCGCCACCGCCGGGATCACCGACGCGTTGCGCCCCGCCGTCCGCGCCGCGCACCGGCGGCTGCTGGACACCCGGGACGCGCTGCACGTGCAGGTCGGCCGCCGGGTCGACCGGCTGGTCGCCCAGGAACGCGACGGCGTCGCCGCGCTGCTCGGGCTGCGTCAGCCCACGCCCGGCGTGCCCGACGCCGGGCTGCGCCAACCCGCGCCCGGCGCGCCTCACGCCGGGCCGCGGGCCGGAGCGGTCGCCGCGGACGGCGACGCGCTGCTGCGCCGGGTGGCCGGGGATGCCCGGACCGTCAGCCACGCCCTCGACGACGCCTTCCGCGCCGCCGACCGGCTCCGCTCGGGCCGCCGCCGGGGGACCGACGGGCGCCCGGTGCGCCGGCCGGTGGCCCGGGACGTCGTGGAGCACGACGGCGAGCTGGTGCTGGCCCGCACCGCGATCGGCGCGCGACCCGACCCGAGCCTGTCGCTGCGGGTCGCCGCCGCCGCGGCCACCACCCGGCTGCCGATCGCCCGGGCCACCTGCGAGTGGCTGGCCGTGTACTGTCCGCCGCTGCCGACGCCGTGGCCGGCCGAGGCCCGGGCCGCGCTCGTCACCCTGCTCGGCGCCGGTCCCGGCCTGGTACCGGCCTGGGAGACCTGCGACCGGTACGGGCTGATCGAGCGCTGGCTGCCCGAGTGGACCCGGCTGCGCAGCCTCCCGCAGCACAACCCGGTGCACCGGTTCACCCTCGACCGGCACCTCGTGCAGACCGCGTACGAGGCCAGCCGGCACACCCGCGAGGTGGACCGTCCCGACCTGCTGCTGCTCGGCGCCCTCCTGCACGACGTCGGCAAGGGGCTGCCGGGGGACCACAGCACGGTCGGGGCTCCGCTGGCCGAGGCGGTGGCCGCCCGGATCGGCCTGCCCGAGCCCGAGGTGGCGCTGATCGGCACGCTGGTCCGGCTGCACCTGCTCCTACCCGACGTCGCCACCCGGCGGGACCTCGCCGACCCGGTCACCATCTCCGGGGTGGCCGAGCGGGTCGGCGACACCACCACCCTGGACCTGTTGCACGTCCTGGTCCGCGCCGACGCCGTGGCCACCGGGCCGGCCGCCTGGTCGGACTGGAAGGGCCGGCTGGTCGCCGAGCTGGTCGCCCGGGTCCGCACGGCGCTGGACACCGGCGCGCTGCCCGCCCCGCCCGCCCCGGACCCGGCGCTGCTGGCGGGGCCCCTGCCGGTCGTACACCTGACCGGGGACCGGGTGGCGGTGGCCGCGGCGGACCGGCGCGGCCTGCTCGCGACGGTGGCCGGGTGCCTGGCCCTGCACCGGCTGGAGGTGATCTCCGCCGACGCCTCCACGGTCGACGGCCGGGCCCTGGTCGAGTGCCGGGTGCAGCCCCGCTACGGCCTGGCCCCCGACCCGATCGCCCTCGGCGCCGACCTGCGCCGCGCGGTGAACGGCGACGTCTCGGTCACCCAGCGGCTGCGCGGCCGGGCCCTGGCGGCGCGGGCCGAGGGGGCCGCGCCGCGGGTGGTCTGGCACCGGGAGGCGGCCACCGACGCCGTGTTGCTGGAGCTGCGCGCCGCCGACGCGGCGGGCCTGCTCTACCGGGTCGCCTGCGCCCTCGACGAGGCCGGCGCCCAGGTGCGGGCCGCCCGGATCTCCACCCTCGGCGGCGACGTGGTGGACGCGTTCTACCTCGTCGGCGGCTGGCCCTCCGAGGCGGAACGGGAGCGCGTCGAGGCCGCGGTGCTGGCCGCCGTCTGAGGGCGGCTACGTCCCCCGACGTACGCCGACAGCCGCCGTCGGGGCGACGCGCCGAGAGCGGCGCGGCGGCACGCTCGGGGCATGAACCTGCCAGTGCAGACCGAAGGGCTCACCAAACGGTACGGCGGCCTGACCGCCGTGCAGGACCTCCAACTCACCGTCCAGGCCGGCGAGGTGTACGGCTTCCTCGGCCCCAACGGCGCCGGCAAGACCACCACCCTGCGCATGCTGCTCGGGCTGGTCCGGCCCACCGCCGGCACGGTCCGGCTGCTCGGCCGGCCGCCCACCGCCGGCCGGCTGACCGGGGTAGGGGCGCTGATCGAGGGGCCGGCGTTCTACCCGTACCTCTCCGGCCGGGACAACCTGCGGGTGCTGGCCCGCTACGCCGGGGTCGGCGCCGACCGGGTCGCGCTCGTGCTCGACCTGGTCGACCTGGCCGACCGGGCCGGCGACCGCTACGCCGGCTACTCGTTGGGCATGAAGCAGCGGCTCGGCGTGGCCGCCGCGCTGCTGAAGGACCCCCGCCTGCTGATCCTGGACGAGCCGACCAACGGCCTCGACCCGGCCGGCATGGCGGACATGCGCACCCTCATCCGCCGGCTCGGCGCGGCCGGCTGCACGGTGCTGGTCTCCAGCCACCTGCTCGGCGAGGTGGAGCAGGTCTGCGACCGGGTCGGGGTGATCGCCCGGGGCCGGCTGGTCGCCGAGGGCAGTGTCGCCGAGCTGCGCGGAGCGGCCGGGCTGCGGCTGCTCGCCGACCCGCTAGACGAGGCGGCCGCCCGGGCGCGGGAACTGGTCGGCGCCGAGCGGGTCCGGGTGGTCGACGGCGGGCTGGAGCTGGCCGTCGCGCCGGACCGGGCCGCCTGGCTCAACGCCGAACTGGTCGGGGCCGGGCTCGCCGTGCGCGAGCTGCGCCCCCGGGAACGGGACCTGGAACAGGTCTTCTTCGACCTCGTGGAGAAGGGAACGGCCGATGTCGCGTAGCTTCCGCGCCGAGACGGTCAAGCTGGTCCGGCGGCCGGCCACCTGGCTGCTGCTGGCCATCACGCTGGTGCTCTCGCTGATCTTCACCTACGTCTTCCCGTACGCCGGCCTCGCCGGCGGCACCGACGGGCCGAACACCGACCGGGCGCTGCCCGCGCTGCTCCCCGACCACCTGGTCGGGAACTCCCTCGGCGGCCTGCCGGTCTTCCTCGGCGCGATCCTGTTGATCCTCGGCGTGCTCACCGTGGGCGGCGAGTACGGCTGGGGCACCTGGAAGACCGTGCTCACCCAGGGCCCGACCCGGCTGGAGGTGTACGCCGGCAAGCTGCTCGCCCTGGCCGCCGCCGCGCTGGCCGTGGTGCTCGCCGTGTTCGCGGTCGGCGCGGTGACCAGCCTGCTCATCGCCTCCGCCGAGGCGCAGCCGGTGACCTGGCCGCCGGTCGGCGACCTGCTCACCGGGATCGGGGCGGGGTGGCTCATCGCGACGATGTGGGCCATGCTCGGTGCCGTGCTCGCCGTCGCGCTGCGCGCCGTGGCGCTGCCGGTCGGGCTGGGCCTGGTGTGGATGCTCGCGGTGCAGAACCTGCTCGCCGCGATCGCCGCGCCGCTGGTCGACTGGGTGGCGAAGGCGCAGGAGGGGCTGCCCGGGCCGAACGCCGGGTCGCTGGCCGCCGCGCTCGGCGCGCCGGGGGACACCCCGGGGGTCGCGGCCACCGTCGGCGGCGGGCAGGCGGCCGTGGTGGTGGCCGCGTACCTGGTCGGGTTCGCGGCGGTCGGCGCGGTGCTGCTGTGCCGGCGGGACATCGGCTGAGGCGGGGCGGGGGAGGGGACGTGGAGCGCGAGCGTGGCGACTGGAGCCGCCGGCTCCTGGACGGCCTCATCGCCCTGGCCCTGCTGGTGATCGGGCTGGCCGGCACCGCGCCGGCCGGCCTCAACCAGGGCGTGGGCACCGGCCGGGCCACCTACCCGCTGGTCGCCGTGGCCGCGCTCGCGGTGGCCGTGCGCCGGCGCTGGCCGCTGGTCACCCTGGCGGTGGCCACCGCGGCGAGCACCGCCTACCTGGTGCTCGGCTACCCGTACGGCCCGATCCTGTTGTCGTTCCTCGTCGCGGTCTACACCACGGCCGCGTACCGGCCGGTGCGGGTCGCGGCGGTGGCCAACGGCGTGGCGCTGCTCGTTCTGCTCACGCACGTCTTCGTCGGGGTGCGCCCGCCCGGCCTGGTCGGGCTGATGCCGGCCGCCGCCTGGGTGGTGGTGCCCTTCGCCGTGGGGGTCACCGTGCGGCTCGGCCGGGACAACGCGGCGCGGAGCCGCACCGACGAGGCGCGCCGGCTGGCCGACGCCGAGCGGCTGCGGGTGGCCCGGGAGGTGCACGACGTGGTCGGGCACGGGCTCGCCGCCATCCACCTCCAGGCCGAGATCGCCCTGCACCTGCTGGCCCGCAAGCCCGAGCAGGCCGAGGCGGCGCTCACCGCGATCAGCCGGACCAGCAAGGAGGCGCTCGACGAGTTGCGGGTGACGCTGACCGTGGTCCGCCGCGACGAGGCCGCCGACGAGCGCGCCCCCGCGCCCGGGCTGGCCCAGCTCCCGCAGTTGCGCGAGCGGCTGGCCGGCGCCGGGCTCCCGGTCACCGTCGAGGTGGCCGGGGCGCCGCGCCCGCTCCCGGTCGCGGTGGACCTGGCCGCGTACCGGGTGGTGCAGGAGGCGCTGACCAACGTGCTGCGGCACGCCGGCCCGGCCACCGCCACGGTCTCGCTCCGGTACGCGCCCACCGAGGTGGCCGTGGAGGTCACCGACACCGGCCGCGGCCCGGCCGCCTCGACGGACCGGCCCGGCTACGGGCTGGCCGGCATGCGCGAGCGGGTCACCGCGCTGGGCGGGTCGTTCACCGCCGGCCCCGCCTCCGCCGGAGGCTTCCGGGTGTCCGCCACACTGCCCGTGGAGGAGGTCACATGATCCGGGTGCTGCTCGCCGACGACCAGGACCTGGTCCGGATCGGGCTGCGTGCCCTGGTGGAGAGCGAGGACGACCTCACCGTGGTCGGTGAGGCCGCCGACGGGCTCGCCGCCGTCGAGGCGGCCCGCCGGGAACGCCCCGACGTGGTGCTGATGGACGTCCGGATGCCCGGCGTCGACGGCATCGAGGCGACCCGCCGGATCGTCGCCGACCCCGCGCTCGCCGGCACCCGGGTGGTCGTGCTGACCACCTTCGAACTGGACGAGTACGTCTTCGACGCGCTCCGGCACGGGGCCAGCGGCTTCCTGACCAAGGACACCCGCCCGGCCGAGCTGCTGCGGGCGATCCGGCTGGTCGCCGACGGGGAGGCACTGCTCTCCCCGTCGGTGACCCGGCGGGTGGTCCGGGAGTTCGCCACCCGGCCGGCCCGGGTGCCCCGCCCGCACCCCCGACTCGGCACCCTCACCGACCGGGAACGCGAGGTGGTGGGGCTGGTCGGCGAGGGGCTGAGCAACGTCGAGATCGCCGAGCGGCTGGTGGTCAGTCCGGCGACCGCCCGGACCCATGTCAGCCGGGCCATGGTCAAGCTGGGCGCCCGGGACCGCGCCCAGCTGGTGGTCTTCGCCTACCAGTCCGGCCTGGTCGCCTCCTGACCGTCCGGGGCGGCGGGGGCGGGCCTGGGCCGGAGGCGCGGGTGCGGGCGGCGGGCTACCCTAGCGGTGGGCTGGACACCTGCCCGGCCGCCCTGTGCCCGCCGAAAACGACAAACGGGATGTTCGCGTGTTTGACACCTTGAGTGACCGCCTGTCCGGGATCTTCACCAAGCTCCGCGGCAAGGGTCGGCTCACCGACGCCGACATCGACGCCACCGCGCGCGAGATCCGCCTCGCGCTGCTGGAGGCGGACGTCGCGCTGCCGGTGGTCAAGGGCTTCATCGCGAACGTCAAGGAGCGGGCGCGCGGCGCCGAGGTCTCGCAGGCGCTCAACCCCGCCCAGCAGATCATCAAGATCGTCAACGACGAGCTGGTCAACGTGCTCGGTGGCGAGGGGCGGCGGCTCCAGTTCGCCAAGCAGCCGCCGACCGTGATCATGCTGGCCGGTCTCCAGGGTTCCGGCAAGACCACCCTCGCCGGCAAGCTGGCCCGCTGGCTGAAGGCCCAGGGGCACCAGCCGCTGCTCGTCGCCGCCGACCTCCAGCGCCCCAACGCCGTCGGGCAGCTCCAGGTGCTCGGTGGCCGCGCCG
This sequence comes from Micromonospora sp. NPDC048063, assembly GCF_043202855.1. Lineage (NCBI taxonomy): Bacteria > Bacillati > Actinomycetota > Actinomycetes > Micromonosporales > Micromonosporaceae > Micromonospora > Micromonospora sp. NPDC048063. Next base: position 162,480 of record NZ_JBIDBG010000003.1, read on the forward strand.
GCGTCGAGGTGTACGCCCCCGAGCCCGGCAACGGCGTCGGCGACCCGGTGCAGGTCGCCCGCGCCTCGATCGAGCACGCGAAGCGGGCGGCCCGGGACATCGTCATCGTCGACACCGCCGGCCGGCTGGGCATCGACGCCGAGATGATGCAGCAGGCCGCCGACATCCGTGACGCCGTCGACCCCGAAGAGGTCATCTTCGTCATCGACGCCATGGTCGGTCAGGACGCCGTGCGCACCGCCGAGGCGTTCCGCGACGGGGTCGGCATCACCGGCGTGGTCCTCTCCAAGCTCGACGGCGACGCCCGCGGCGGCGCCGCGCTGTCGGTTCGGGAGGTCACCGGGCAGCCGATCCTGTTCGCCTCCACCGGCGAGAAGCTGGAGGACTTCGACGTCTTCCACCCCGACCGGATGGCCAGCCGGATCCTGGGCATGGGCGACGTCCTCACTCTGATCGAGCAGGCCGAGCAGGCCTTCGACGCCGATCAGAAGGAGAAGATGACCGCCAAGCTGATGGGCGGCGAGCAGTTCACCCTGGAGGACTTCCTCGACCAGCTCATCGCGGTCCGCCGGATGGGCCCGATCGCCAACGTGCTGGCCATGATGCCGGGCATGGGGCAGATGAAGGACCAGCTCGCGGAGCTGGACGACAAGCACTTCGACCGGGTCACCGCGATCATCCGGTCGATGACGCCGGGCGAGCGCACCAACCCGAAGATCATCAACGGCTCCCGCCGGGCCCGCATCGCCAACGGCTCCGGCGTCACCGTGATGGACGTCAACCAGCTGCTCAACCGCTTCGCCGACGCGCAGAAGATGATGAAGCAGATGGGCGGCATGATGGGCCTGCCCGGCGGCGGCCGGCGCAAGGCGACCAAGTCGCCGAAGAACAAGCGCAAGGGCACCAAGGGCGGCGGTCGGCCGCGCGCCGGGGCGGGCGCCGGCCTGCCGGGCGGCTTCCCGGGCGGCATGCCGCAGCTCCCGCCGGGGATGGACCCGAACGACCTGGCCGCCGGCCAGGGCCTGCCCCCGGGCTTCAAGCTTCCGAAGATCGACTTCAACAAGCTCGGCAAGGGCGGCGACGGCCGGCCCCGCTGAGGCGTGTCGTTGGCGGCGGGTGACGTCATCCTTGCTTAGGGTGATGTCGCCCCTGGAAGGAGGAGTCATGACCGTGGCACCCATCCTGCCCGAGCGGTCGGAGTGGACGGTTGACGACCTCGGTGACCTGCCGAAGGACCTTCCGTACGAGTTGGTCAACGGAAGGTTGATCGTGCCGTCCCCCACCGCCGTGCACCAGGACCTGTGCGTCGAGCTGCTGCTCGCACTCCGGGTCAACTGCCCCGCCGACTACCTGGTCAGCATCGACCTGTCGATGCGGATCGACCGCCGCAACGAGCCCCGCCCCGACGTGGTCGCGATCCGCCGCGAACACGCCGACCGGTCGCCCGTCCCCGTCGAGGACGCCCTGCTGGCCGTCGAGGTCCTCTCGCCGACCTCCACGTTCCGCGACCTCTACGACAAGGCGAAGGTCTACGCGCACGCCGGGGTGCGGACGTACTGGGTGGTCGACCCGCTGCACGAGCGGATGACCCTGACGGAATACACGCTCGGCCCCACCGGCGAGTACGAGGTGGTGACCCACACCGAGGACCTCTTCGTCACCGAGCGACCCTGGAAGGTCTCCGTCGACCTGCCCGCGCTTACGACGCGGCGGGCCGGGCTGCTCGCGCGCGACGGCGACTGACCGCACCATCCACACGGGCGGGGCCCGGCCGTGACCGGCCGGGCCCCGCTTCCGTGCCACCGGCCAGGACACCAGGCCCGGCCGGGCCTCACGGCGGGGCGAGAGCGCCGATGCCCGGGTCACCCCGGCGGCCTGTCGCCCGCTGGGGACGGCCCGGCCGGGACCGGCCCACGCCGACCGGGAAGAATGGCCGCAGACCGCTCTTTCGCCCACAGACCGGAGGACGCATGGCCTGGCACGTACGCGGCGTGCTGCTGCCCGACGACGAGGTCCGGGACCTCTGGTTGGTCGGCGACCGGGTCACCTTCGAACCGGTGCCCGGCGCGGAGACGATCGTCGACGGCGGCTTCGTGCTGCCCGGCCTGATCGATGCGCACTGCCACATCGGCATCGCCCGGGGCGGGGCGCCGATCACCTCCCTCGACCAGGCCCGCGAGCTGGCCCGCACCGACGTCGACGCCGGGGTGCTCGCCATCCGCGACGCCGGCTCGCCGTACCCGTACCCGGAACTCGACGACGAGCCGGAGCTGCCGCGCCTGGCCCGCGCCGGCCGGCACGTCGCGCCGCCGAAGCGCTACCTGCGCGACATCGGGGTGGAGGTCGGCGCGGCGGAGGTCGCCGACACGGTCGCCGCGCAGGCGGCCGCCGGCAACGGCTGGGTCAAGCTGGTCGGCGACTGGATCGACCGGGGCGTGGGGGACCTGGCGCCGTCCTGGGACGCCGACACGATGGCCGCGGCCGTCGCGGCCGCGCACGCCGCTGGGGTACGCGCCGCGGTGCACACCTTCAGCGAGTCGGCCGTGGAGATCATGGTGCGGGCCGGAGTGGACTCGGTCGAGCACGGCACGGGCCTGAGCCTCGACCTGATCGACCTGATGGCCCGGCAGGGCACCGCCCTGGTCCCCACGATGATCAACATCCGCACCTTCGGCGGGATCGCCGAGCAGGCCCGGCCCAAGTTCCCCGGGTACGCCGACCACATGCTCGCCCTGCGCGACCGCTTCCCCGAGGTGGTGCGAGCCGCGTACGAGGCGGGGGTGCCGATCTACGTGGGCACGGACGCGGGCGGCGGCATCGACCACGGCCTGGCTGCCGAGGAGATGCTGCTGCTGCACGAGCAGGCCGGCATGTCGGCGGTGGACGTCCTCGCCGCCGCGTCCTGGCGGGGCCGCGAGTGGCTGGGCTTTCCCGGCCTGGTCGAGGGCGGTCTGGCGGACCTCGTCGTCTATCCCGAGGACCCGCGCGCCGACCTGCGCGCCGTGCGCAGCCCCGCCCGCATCGTGCTGCGCGGTCGCGTCGTCCGCTGACCTGCCGTGCCGACCGCCGGCGAGCCGGCGGTGGGCGCCCCCGCTCCGGTGCCGTGCCGGTCAGCCGGTGTGGGCGCCCCGGGTGACCGCGTGCAGGAGCAGGTACACCGCCAGGTCGGCGAGGTCGGCGGCGGTCTGTGCGACCGGGGCACCGGGCAGGACGATGTGGCTGATCACCAACCGGACGACCGAGTCCGTGGCGAAGGCGACCGCGGCCCGGTCGGCGCCCGGCAGCACGCCGTCGGCCCACTCCAGGAGCGCCTCGGTGGCCTCGGTCAGGACCAGGTCCGACCGGGTGGTCAGGTAGGGCAGCAGCTCGTCGGAGCCGCCCCCGGTGCTGGTCAGGACGGCCTTGATCAACGGGTCGCCGGCCGCCTGCGTGAGGGTGTGCGAGATGGTGGCGTGCGCGGCCGCCCGGACGTCGTCGCCGTGTGCGCGCAGGAGGGCGCGCACGTCGCCGACGAACCGGTCGACCTCCCGCCGGGCGAGCGCCTCGGCCAGCCCCGCCTTGCTGCCGAACTCGTTGTAGACCGTCTGCCGGCTGACCCCGGCCGCCCGTGCGACGGCACCCATCCGGACGGCGTCCCAACCGCTCGCGACCGTCAGCGCCCGGGCGGCGTCGACGATTGCGTCCCTGGACCGGCTGCCGTTGTTCACGCTGCCATGGTGGCGTACGCCCCCGGCCCGCCGCACCCGGCCGTCCCGGCAGCTGACGACGACACCGCGCCCGATCGCGCCGTCCGGATGGCCGACGCATAGGATGTGCGGTCATGGCACGCGTGCTCACTCCCCGTGCGGAGGACTTTCCCCGCTGGTACCAGGACCTGATCGCCAAGGCGAAGCTGGCCGACAACGGCCCGGTCCGGGGGACCATGGTCATCCGGCCGGCCGGCTACGCCATCTGGGAGCGAATGCAGGCCGAGATGGACGCCCGGATCAAGGCGGCGGGCGCGGAGAACGCGTACTTCCCGCTCTTCATCCCGGAGAGCTACCTCAAGCGCGAGGCCGAGCACGTCGAGGGCTTCTCGCCGGAGCTCGCGGTGGTCACCCACGGCGGCGGCAAGCAGCTCGCCGAGCCGGTCGTGGTGCGCCCCACCAGCGAGACCGTCATCGGCGAGTTCATGGCCAAGTGGATCGACTCCTACCGGGACCTGCCGCTGCTGCTCAACCAGTGGGCCAACGTGGTCCGCTGGGAGCTGCGCCCCCGGGTCTTCCTGCGCACCAGCGAGTTCCTGTGGCAGGAGGGGCACACCGCCCACGCCACCCGCTCCGACGCGCGGGCCTACGCCCGCAGGATCCTGCACGAGGCGTACGAGGACCTGATGGTCAACGTGCTCGCCATCCCGGTGGTCGTCGGCCTGAAGACGGCCCGCGAGCGCTTCGCCGGCGCGACCGCCACCTACACCTGCGAAGGCATGATGGGTGACGGCAAGGCCCTCCAGCTCGGCACCAGCCACGAGCTGGGGCAGAACTTCGCCAAGGCGTTCGACATCAGCTACTCGTCGGCCGAGGGCGGCCGGGAGCACGCCTGGACGACCTCCTGGGGCACCTCGACCCGGATGCTCGGCGGCCTGATCATGTGCCACGGCGACGACAACGGCCTGCGGGTGCCGCCGAAGCTGGCGCCGGTGCAGGCGTACGTCATGGTGGTCAAGGACGGCGAGGGCGTCGGAGAGGCGGCGACCAAGTTGCGCGACGCGCTGCGCGACGCCGGCGTCCGGGTCGCGCTCGACGACCGCACCGACACCCCGTTCGGCCGCCGGGCCGTCGACGCCGAGCTGCGCGGCTATCCGGTACGCGTCGAGGTCGGCCCCCGCGACCTGGCCGCCGGCAACGCCGTCGTGGTCCGGCGCACCGACGGCTCGAAGTCCCCGACGGCCGTGGCCGACGTGGTCACCACCGTGCTGGCCGCCCTCGACGCCGACCAGCAGGCGCTGCACGACCAGGCCCTGGCGCACCGCCAGTCCCGCACCGTCGAGGTGTCGACGCTGGCCGAGGCGATCGAGGCGGCCGCCACCGGCTGGGCCCGGGTGCCGTGGTCGGCGGTCGGCGTCCAGGGCGAGGCGGAGGCCAACGGGCAGGGCGTCACCGTGCGCTGCCTGGTGCGCGCCGACGGCTCCGTGCCCGACTCCGAGGACGAGCCGGACCTCGTCGCCATCCTGGCCCGCGCCTACTGAGCGCGGTGTAAGGAAGGGGCCCTTCCTAACGCCTGAGGTAGAGGAAGGGGCCCTTCCTTACACCCAAAGCGGGTGGGCGGGCAGCGGTAGGGTCGGGGCGTGAGATTCGAACCGGGGCGGCTGATCGTGCACCGCAACGTGCGGCGGGGCCGGATCGGCTGGGTGCGTACCGCCCGGGTGGTCAGCGACGACGACCGGGGCCTGGTGCTCTGGGTGGCCCGGAACTCCCCGGTGGCGAGCGAGGTCACCGAGGCCGGGCTGGGCATGCGGGCGGTGCCGTTCGCCGAGTGGGTCGCCTCGTTTTACCGCCTGGCCGCCGGCCGGTGGAACGGCCCGCCCGTGCTGAAGTTCCTGCCCGCCGGGGCGAGCCACTCGGTGTGGTGGTTCCGCGACGCGCACGACCGCTTCGCCGCCTGGTACGTCAACCTGGAGGAGCCCGGGGTGCGCTGGGACGACGGCGCGCTCGCCGGGGTCGACATGGTGGACCAGGACCTCGACGTGGTCGTCCGGCCGGACCTGGGCTGGGAGTGGAAGGACGAGGACGAGTTCGTCGAGCGGCTCGCCTTCCCCGCGCACTACTGGGTCGCCGACCCCGACGCCGTCCGGGCCGAGGGCAAGCGGGTGATCGCGCTGGCCGAGGCGGGGGAGTTTCCGTTCGACGGCACTTGGTGCGACTTCGTCCCGCCGCCGGAGTGGACCACCCCGGACGAGCTTCCGCCCGGCTGGGACCGCGCCCCCGTGCGCTGACCCGGCAGGTGTGTTTTCGGTCACTTCCGTCGCTGCGCGGGTGGCCCCAGGCGGTCCGGTGTGAGAGATCCGGGCCCGATCTGGCAGAATGGCTGGCTGGTATCCGGCGTGTGTCCGGCGCCCTCTAACCCGGGCACCGCGCCAGTCCACCGAGCAGTCTCCGGCCCAAACCCCACTGTGCCGGTCGGCGCTCACCCGTGCACCGCCCTCGTCAGGGCTGGTGAGATCGCAACAGGAGCGAAACAACTGTGGCCGTAAAGATCCGGCTCCTGCGGATGGGCAAGATCCGCAACCCGCAGTACCGCATCGTCGTCGCCGACTCGCGCACCAAGCGCGACGGCCGGGCGATCGAGTTCGTCGGGGTCTACCAGCCGAAGGAAGACCCTTCGGTGATCGAGGTCAAGTCGGAGCGGGTCCAGTACTGGCTGTCCGTCGGCGCCCAGCCGAGCGAGGCGGTGCAGCGGCTGCTGGAGCTGACCGGTGACTGGCAGAAGTTCAAGGGCCTGCCGGCCCCGCCGCCGCTGAAGGTCGCCGCGGAGCGGGTCGACCGCACCGCCGCGTACGAGGCCGAGGCGAAGGCCGCCGCCGGGCTGGCCGAGACCCCGGCCAAGCCGGCCAAGAAGGCCGCCAAGGCCGAGGCCCCGGCCGAGGCGCCGAAGACCGAGGCTCCGGCCGAGGCCCCGGCTGCCGCTGCCGACGCCGGTGAGCAGGCCTGACATGCCTCTGCGTCCGGCGTTGGAGCACCTGGTCAAGGGCATCGTCGACCACCCCGATGACGTGCGCGTCCGGATGGTCGACTCCCGTCGGGGCAAGCGGCTGGAAGTCCGCGTGCACCCGGAGGACCTCGGCACGGTGATCGGGCGGTCCGGCCGGACCGCCAAGGCGCTGCGCCAGGTGATCGGCTCCATCGGCGGGCGCGGCGTACGCGTCGACATCGTCGACTCGTACTGATGCTGCTCATCGTCGGCAGGATCGGCAAGCCGCACGGGATCCGCGGTGAGGTCACCGTGGAGGTGCGGACCGACGAGCCCGAGGCGCGCTTCGCTCCCGGTTCGGTACTCCGTACCGTGCCGGGAGCGGCGCCGCCGCAGCAGGCCGCGCCCGAGCACGGGGAGCCGTTCCGGGTCCCCGCCGAGCTGACCGTGGAATCCGCCCGCTCGCACCAGGGGCGGCTGCTGGTGGCGTTCGAGGGCGTGCTGGACCGGGACGTCGCCGAGGCGCTGCGCGGCACCCTCGTCGCGGTCGACAGCGCCGACGTCGCCCCACCGGAGGACCCGGAGGAGTTCCACGATCACCAGCTCGTCGGGCTGGCCGTGGTCACCCCGGGCGGCGAGCGGCTGGGCGAGGTGGACCGGATCGACCACGCCCCCGCCTCCGACCTGCTGGTGCTGCGCCGCCCCGAGGGCCGCACCGCGCTCATCCCGTTCGTCAAGGCGATCGTCCCCGAGGTTGACCTCGCCGGCGGTCGCGTCGTCGTCGACCCGCCGGCCGGTCTGCTCGACCTGTAGAGCCGCTGGAGCACCCCCGCATGCGCGTCGACATCGTGTCGATCTTCCCGGAGTACTTCGCCCCGCTGGACCTGTCGCTGATCGGCAGGGCGCGGGCGAACGGCACGCTGCGGCTGGCCGTACACGACCTGCGGAGCTGGACCCACGACGTGCACCGCACGGTCGACGACACGCCGTACGGCGGCGGGCCCGGCATGGTGATGCGGCCGGAGCCGTGGGGCGAGGCGCTCGACGCCCTGGCCCCGGCGGAGGTGGCCCCGCCCCGGCTGGTGGTGCCCGCGCCGACGGGTGCCCCCTTCACCCAGGCGATGGCGCACGAGCTGGCGGCCGAGCCGCACCTGCTCTTCGCCTGCGGCCGGTACGAGGGCATCGACCAGCGGGTGCTCGACCACGCCGCCACCCGGATGCCGGTGAGCGAGGTCTCCCTCGGCGACTACGTCCTCTTCGGCGGGGAGGTGGCCGTCCTGGTGATCCTGGAGGCGGTCACCCGGCTGCTGCCCGGGGTGCTCGGCAACGCGGGCTCGCTGGACGAGGAGTCGCACGCCCACGGGCTGCTGGAGGCCCCCATGTACACCAAGCCGGCGACCTGGCGCGGGCTGGAGGTGCCGGAGGTGCTCCGCTCCGGCGACCATGGGCGGATCGCCCGCTGGCGGCGGGACCAGGCGCTGACCCGCACCGCCCGGCGCCGCCCGGACATGCTCGCCGCGCTCGACCCGGAGCGCCTGGACAAACGGGACATCGCCGCGCTGGACGGGGCCGGATTTCAGGTGCCCCCGGGGGATGTGGCAAAGTAGGGGGGTTGCCGCAACCGGCCGCGCCGCGGACGGCTGCGAGGATCCTCGACCGAGGTCGGGCCACCGACCACACCCGGGGATCAGAATCACCCACCCGCGCGCCGATTGACGGTGCGCCGTGAGCCTCACGAGGACGCAGCGATGAACATCCTGGACGCCCTTGACGCCCAGTCGAAGCGGACCGACCTCCCCGACTTCCGTGCCGGTGACACCGTCAAGGTGCACGCCCGGGTCGTCGAGGGCAACCGGTCCCGTGTCCAGATCTTCCAGGGCGTCGTCATCCGCCGCCAGGGTGACGGTCTGCGCGAGACCTTCTCGGTCCGCAAGATCAGCTTCGGTGTCGGTGTCGAGCGCACCTACCCGATCAACAGCCCGGCCATCGACCGGATCGAGGTCGTGACCCGCGGTGACGTGCGTCGCGCCAAGCTCTACTACCTGCGCGAGCTGCGGGGCAAGAAGGCCAAGATCAAGGAGAAGCGCGAGAAGCAGCCGAGCTGACCTCACGCTCGCCACGCCGCCCGAGCTGCGCGTGTCGTCCCGACCGGACCGCACTACCCTGGTCGTACGGGCGCAGCCGGGCGACGTCCCGCCACGAGGGCGGGAGCGACGTCCACTACCGCCCGGGGGGCCTCGACGAGGCTCCCGGGCGGTAGTTGTCATATCTGCTGACCGGGGAGTGGCGTGGTGCAGACGCTGGACGAGGACGGCGCCGTCGACCCGTGGCGCCGCCGGGCGCGACGTCCCCGCCGCCAGATGCCGCTCTGGCAGGAGCTGCCGCTGCTGCTGGTCGTCGCGTTCTGCCTCGCGGTGCTGATCCGCACCTTCCTGCTCCAGGCGTTCTTCATCCCCTCCGGCTCGATGGAAGACACGCTCCTCGTCGGCGACCGGGTCCTGGTCAACAAGGTCGTCTACGACGTACGCGACCCGGTGCGGGGCGAGGTGGTCGTCTTCCGAGGCACCGACCGGTGGGCCCCGCAGGTCGACAAGCAGCCGGAGCCCGGGTTCGTGGGCAAGGTCGGCCGGACGGTCGGCGACCTGATCGGCGTCAGCCGCCCCGGCGAGAAGGACTTCATCAAGCGGGTCATCGCGCTGCCCGGTGACCGCGTCAAGTGCTGCGACGCCCAGGGCCGGGTGCTGGTCAACGGCACGCCGCTCGACGAGTCGTCGTACGTCATCCGGGACTCGCCGCTCGACATCCCGCCGAACCCCCGCGAGTGCCGGTCCCGGCGCTTCGAGGAGGTCGTGGTCCCGCCCGGGCAGATCTTCGTGATGGGCGACCACCGGCTGGTCTCCCAGGACGCCCGCTGCCAGGGGCCGGTGCCGATCGACAACGTGGTGGGCCGCGCCTTCGCGGTGGTCTGGCCCTCGTCACGGTGGAGCACGCTGTCGGTGCCGGCCACCTTCGACGACGTCGCCGATCCGCCCGCCGCCGCCACCGGGGCCCCGCCCCCGGTGCGTCCCACCCCGGGCGGTGGGGTGGTGCTCCTCGTCCCGTTCGTGGCCGCGCTGGCCGTTCTCGCGCGTTCCGGACGGTGGCGCCCAGCCGGGCAACGTAGGCTCCATCCGTGATTGACGAGCAGACCGACAAGCCCCGCAGTTCCTTCTGGAAGGAGCTGCCCATCCTCCTGGGCGTGGCGATCCTGGTCGCGGTGCTGGTGCGAGCCTTCGTGCTGCAGACCTTCTTCATCCCCTCCCCGTCCATGGAGAACACCCTCCAGATCGACGATCGGGTGCTGGTCAACAAGCTGGTCTACGACTTCCGGTCGCCGCGCCGGGGCGAGGTGATCGTCTTCAAGGCTCCCCTGGAGTGGAGCAGCAACCCCGACGGCGAGGACTTCATCAAGCGGGTCATCGGAGTCGGCGGCGACCACGTGGTCTGCTGCGACCCGCAGGAGCGGCTGGTGATCAACGGCAAGCCGCTGGACGAGCCGTACATCTACCCGGGGGACAAGACCGCCGAGGAGTTCGACATCACCGTCCCGGAGGGACGGCTCTGGGTGATGGGCGACCACCGCGAGGCGTCCGGCGACTCGCTGGAGCACTGGCAGCAGTCCGGGCAGGACATCACGACGGCCACCATCCCCGAGGACGAGGTCGTCGGGCGGGCGTTCACCGTCTTCTGGCCGGTCAACCGGGCCACCTGGCTGAGTGTCCCGAAGGGGTTCGAGGGCATTCCCGAGCCGTAGGGGCCGCCGGGCGTGGGCGTTGTCGGCGGCGTCTGGCAGGCTGGTGCGGTGACCGACTACACCCCGCGGCGTGCGGCCCGCGTCCTGCTCGTCGACGCGGCGGGTCGGGTGCTGCTCTTCAGCGGCTCCGACCCGGCCCGTCCCGAGCACGGCCGCTGGTGGTTCACCCCCGGTGGCGGTCTGGACCCCGGCGAGACGTACGCCGAGGGCGCCGCGCGGGAGTTGGCCGAGGAGACGGGGCTGCGGCTGCCGGCCTCGGCGTTCGGCGCGCCGGTGCACCGCGACGTCACGGAGTTCCCGTTCGACGGCGTGTGGTACCGGCAGGAGCAGGAGTTCTTCCTGGTGCGGGTGGCGGATCACGAGGTCGACACCGCCGGCTTCAGCGAGATCGAGCGGGCCAGCGTCGCCGCCCACCGGTGGTGGCCGCTGGCCGAGCTGGCCGCCACCGACGAGCGCTACTACCCGCCGGACCTGCCGGCGGTGCTGAGCCGGGCGCTGGCCGACGGAGGTGTGCCGTGCTGACGCCGCCGCGCACGGTGGTACGCCGCGAGGGCGGGCTCTACGCGCTGGAGCGGGCGTTGCAGCGGCGCGGCTTCCGGCACGTCGCCGGGGCCGACGAGGCAGGCCGCGGCGCCTGCGCCGGCCCGCTGGTCGCCGCCGCCGCGATCCTGCCCGAGGGGCGCCGGGGCGAGATCGACGGGCTGGCCGACTCGAAGCTGCTCACCCCGGCCAGCCGGGAGCGGGTCTACGACGAGGTCGTCGCCCGCGCCCTGGCGTACTCCGTGGTGGTCATCCCGGCGGAGGAGGTCGACGAGCGGGGCCTGCACGTGTGCAACCTGGCCGCGATGCGCCGCGCCCTCGCCTCGCTGGCCACCCGCCCGGAATACGTGCTGACCGACGGCTTCGGGGTGGACGGCCTCGACGTGCCGGGGCTGGCGGTGTGGAAGGGCGACCGGGTGGCCGCCTGCGTGGCGGCGGCCAGCGTGCTCGCCAAGGTGACCCGGGACCGGATCATGGTCGAGTTGGACGGGACGTTCCCCGGCTACGGGTTCGCCGAGCACAAGGGTTACATCACGCCGGAGCACAGCGCGGCGCTGCGGGAGCGGGGGCCGTGTCGGGAGCACCGGTTCTCGTACGTCAACGTGGCGGTGGTGTCCGGTCGGGACGGCGCCCCACCCAGGGCGCGTCGCCCGGTGGGCGCAAGGCCGGACGAGCCGATGGAGCGCTCCGGGCCGGCAGGGGGTACCGTCGGCGTGGCGTTGGGCGAGCAGCCTCGGCCTCCGGCGTCGGTGGGGGAAGATGTGGTCATGGAAGGCGGAGTGCGATGAGCGCGGAAGATCTCGAAAAGTACGAGACCGAGATGGAGCTGCAGCTCTACCGGGAGTACCGCGACATTGTCCGCCAGTTCTCCTACGTGGTGGAGACCGAGCGCCGGTTCTACCTGGCCAACCAGGTGGACCTGCACGTCCGCAACTCCGACGGCGAGGTTTACTTCGAGGTCGAGATGCACGACGCCTGGGTGTGGGACATGTACCGTCCCGCCCGGTTCGTGAAGAACGTCCGGGTGATGACCTTCAAGGATGTCAACGTCGAGGAGCTGGAGAAGCCCGACATCTCCCTCCCCGCCGACTCCGGCTTCGGCGGCTGACCCACCGCCCACGCCCCGCCCGGGGGCCGCGACCACCGGGCGCCCGGCCCGTCGGCGCCCCCACCCGCCACGGCAGCCCTCGCTCGTCCCGCACCCGCGCCCTGACGTGATCCCGGCGCGGTCCCTGCCGTCGGTCCGGTGGTCGCCGGGGCAGCACCACGACCTCGACCCGACGCCGGGCGAACTCGTCACTGACCTGGTCGTCCAGTGTGGCCGGTCTCAGTCGACGAACTCGAACATCGTCACCCCGGTCGGGAGTGGACGGGGCTCGCCCAGGAACCGGTGCACGCCCACGCCCACGCCGTCCGCCGGGCTGCTCACCGCCACCGGCGCGAAGCCCTCCTGGGCGAACCACCCACAGATGGTCGGCACGAGGTCGGTGCTGCGCCGGTGCCGGGTCCAGAACACCGTGCCGCCGGTCGCGCAGAGCGCCGCGCAGTGCCGCACCGTGGCGCGGATGTCCGCCTCGCTGACGTTGCCGAACACCCCGCAGACCAGCACCAGGTCGGCCGGAGCGAGATCCGTGTACGCGTCGGTGCGCGCCGCGTCGCCCACCACCACCTCCACCGCCGACAGGCCCGCCGCGCGGGCGGCGGACCGGGCCACCTCCGCGTTGCGGGGATCCATCTCCACCAACCGGGCCGTCACGTCGTCCCGGCGGGGGTGGGCCGCCAGCACGGGGATCAGGTCGCGTCCCTGCCCGGCGCAGAGGCTGACCGCCCGCAGCGGGCCGGGCGGGGCCGCGTCGAGCGCCTGCCCGACCCGCAGCCGCACCTCGGCGAGCCGGCGGGACAGCGCCGAGCCAGGGTCCTCGTAGTCGTCGTGCCAGGCGTACCAGTCCCGCGTCACCGGCCCAGCCTAGGCGTCGGCTCCGCCGGCCGGAGGATGCCCTCGTGGCGGTGGTGACGGGGGAAGAGCGCGTCGGTCGAGCCGGCACATAGCAGATTACGTCGGGGTTCCGGCGGCCGTCCACAGGAGACCCGTTGTCCACAGGGGCGGGCATCCGGGGTGGCGGGGCGGGACGCGCGCCGAGCAGGCTGCGCCCCATGCGACCAGCAACCCGTACCGGCGTCGCCGCGCTCTGCGCCGCCCTGCTGTCCCTCGGGCCGGCCGCCGTGCCCGCCACGGGGCCGGGTCCGGCGCCGGTCGGGGCGGCGGCGGCCGTGGCACCCGACCTTCCGCCGTCGCCCGAGGCCCCGACACCCGGGGCCGCGCGGTTCCGGTGGCCGCTCGACGGCGTGCCCCGCCCGGTCCGCCGGTTCGACCCGCCGCCGCAGCCGTGGCTGCCCGGCCACCGGGGCGTCGACCTGGCCGCCGCGCCGGGCGCCGCCGTGCGGTCCGCCGGTGCCGGCACGGTCCTCTTCGCCGGCCTGGTCGCCGGCCGCCCGGTCGTCAGCGTCGGGCACGCCGACGGACTACGCACCACCTACGAGCCGGTGTCACCGACGGTCCGCCCCGGCGCCCGGCTCACCGCCGGGGCGCCGCTGGGCGTGCTGCTCCCCGGCCACCCCGGCTGCCCCGCCCCGGCCTGCCTGCACTGGGGGTTGCGGCGCGGCACGGATTACCTCGACCCGCTGGCGCTGCTCGGCCTCGGCCCGGTGCGGCTGCTGCCGCTCGACGGCGCCGGCACCGACCCGCCGCCGGCAACCGGCGGACCGGGACAGCCGGTGTCGGGCGGGCGGCGGTGGGGCGGCGGTGGCTCAACGCTGGGCGAGCAGCGGGGGAAGCCGCACCGAGAGGCGCTCGTACTCGTCGGCGGTGTTGTAGACCTGCGCGCACAGCCGCAGCCAGCCCCGCCCGTTCCAGGCCATGACGGCCACCTCCGTGGCGAGCCGCTCGGCGATGCGTGCCCGCAATGCCCGCGCCGCGTCGAACGTGGCGCCCAGGCCCGCCGGCAGCGGGACGATCCGCATGGCGACCCCGGGCCCGCCGGGGTTCGGCAGGTCGGCGGGGGCCACCCCCAGCGCGTCCCCGACCACCCGCTGGCCGTACGCCACCAGCGCGGCGTTGTGCGCCCGTACCCGGTCGACGCCGAGGCTGCGCAGCGTGAACAAGCCCACTGGTGCGGCCAGCCAGCCGGTGTAGTCCTGCGTCGCCGCCCACTCGACCCGACCGGGGAACCCCGACTCCTGCTCCCACGAGACGACCAGCGGCTCGATGCGCTCCCGCCACGGCGGCGCGACCACCAGCACGGCGCTGCCGCGCGGCGCGTACGCCCACTTGTGCAGGTTGCCCACCCAGAAGTCGGCGCCGATGCCACCGACCGGGGTCGGCAGCATGCCCGGGGCGTGCGCGGCGTCGACCAGGACCGGTATCCCGTGCTCCCGGGCCACCCCGACGACGGCGGCGACCGGGAAGAGCCGGGCGGTGGCCGAGGTGAGCTGGTCCACCACGAGCAGCCGGGTCCGGCCGGGGCGCAGCCCCGCGCGGACGATCTCGACGACCTCCTCGTCGGTGGCGGCCAGCGGCACCCGCAGCGCCCGGGTGACCGCCCCCGTACGGCGGCACTCGCGGGCGATGGAGAGGCCGACCGCGCCGTAGCCGTGGTCGGTCGTGAGCACCTCGTCGCCGGGGCGCAGGCCGAGCGACTGGAGCACCACCGCCACGCCGGTGGTGGCATTCGGCACCAGGGCGGTGCCGTCCGGGTCGGCGCCCAGGAATCCGGCCAGATGACGGCGGGTGTGCGTGATCCGGTCGACCAGCCCCTGGGTGAAGAAGCGCAGCGGGTTGGCCTCCATCTCGTCGCGCAGCCGCTGTTGGGCCCGCTGCACCGGGACCGGGACCGCGCCGAACGAGCCGTGGTTGAGGTGGCTGACCGCCGGGTCCAGCGAGAAGAGCAGGCGGGCTGCCGCGATCGGCTCTGGCGGCTGCGGGACGCTCACCTGGTGATCGTAGCGGCCGGTGGATCTCCGGTCGGCGTTCCGCCGGGTGCCCGTGCCGGTCGACCCCGCTCGATCCCGCAGAATTGCGGATCGTGGACACCCACGTGGAACTGCGCTGGCCGACCGCCGCCGACCGACAGCTCCGCGCCGACGTGCACCGGGTGCTGCACGCGGTGGCCGAGCACGGTGGCGCGATCGGGTACGCGGTCCCGCCCGGCCGCGCCGAGACCGACGCCTGGCTGGACGCGGTGCTGAGCCTGGTCGGGGCCGGCGACGCCGCGCTGGTCCTCGCCGTGCTCGACTCCCGGGTCGTGGGCACCGGGCTGTGGCGGCGCGGCCCGAAGCCGATCTTCGCCCACTACGCCGACCTGGAGAAGATCACCGCGCACCCGGCCGCCCGCGGCCGAGGCATCGGCAGGCTGGTCACCGGGGCGCTCATCGACGACGCCCGCAAGGCCGGCATCGAGACCCTCGCGCTGGGCGTACGCGGCAACAACCACGGAGCCATCGAGCTCTACGAGCGGCTCGGGTTCCGTGAATGGGGCCGGCTGCCGAACGTCATCGAGGTGGGCGACGAGCGCTACGACGACGTGCGGATGTGTCTGGACCTGGGCCGGCCGCCGCACGTGCTGCTCCGCGGCTCTGCCCCGGACGGCCCGGGCTCGTCGCCGCGCCGGTCCTGAGAACCGACGTCGGCGACCGCCAGCTCGGCTCGCGTCCGTGGTGCTCCGCCTGTAGCTGCCAGGCGACCACACCGGCCAGCATTTCGGCGGCCGGGCCATCGCCGCGACGGTCGGGCATGGCCGTCCGGCTCCCTCCCACCGGTCAGGCGCGGGGGTGGGCCTGGCGGTAGGCCGCGCGGAGCCGCTCCACCGACACGTGGGTGTAGATCTGCGTGCTCGCGAGGGACGAGTGCCCCAGCAGCTCCTGCACCGCCCGCAGGTCGGCACCGCCCTCAAGCAGGTGGGTCGCCGCCGAGTGCCGCAGCCCGTGCGGGCTGACCGGGGGCAGCCCGGCAGCCTCGGCGTACCCGCTGACGATCCGTCGGGCCATCGTCGGGTTGAGCCGCCCGCCGCGGGCACCGATCAGCAGCGCCTCCCGGGAGTGCGGTCCGGCCAGTGCGGGGCGGCCGTGCCGCAGCCACTCGTCGAGCGCCCGCTGCGCCGGCACCCCGTACGGGACCGCGCGCTCCCGGCCGCCCTTGCCGAACACCCGCACGACCCGCCGCGCGTGGTCGACGTCGGCGATGTCGAGGCCGCACGCCTCGCTGATCCGTACGCCCGTGCCGTAGAGCAGCTCCAGCAGCGCCCTGTCCCGCAGCACCACGGCCTCGGCGGTACCGTCCGCCGTGGCCCCGTCCACCGTGGCCCCGCTCGCGGCGCTGGCCTCGGCGGTGCCGTCCGCCGCGTGCGCCGCCGTGGCTCCGTCCGGCGTGTATGCCGTCGCGGCTCCGTCCGCCGCGTGTGCCGTCGCGGCTTCGTCCGGCGTGTGCGTCTCCGTCGGCCCGGAAGCACTGCCCGGAGCGGTCAGGCGTTCGCCCGGCGCCAGGACCCGGGGCCGTGAGCCGGCGACGGTGCCCGGCGGCGTCGGCGCGCCCGGGGCGGACCGGCCGGGCGCCTCGACCAGCGCGGCGGCCTGGTCGGCACGGAGAACGGACGGCAGGTCCCGGTGGGCGCGGGGGCTGGCCAGCGCACCCGCCACGTCGGTGGGAAGCAGCCCGGACCGGTGCGCCCAGGCGCTGAACGCCCGCGCCGAGGCCGACCGGCGGGCGAGCGACGTCCGCGCGGCGCCCATCGTCCGCTGCTTCGCCAGCCAGCTGCGCAGCACCGTCAGGTCCAGTTCCACCAGTTCGGCGCAGCCCATCCGGCGCGCGTGGTCCAGCAGCGACACCACGTCGCCGACATACGCCCGGACCGTGTGCGCGGACCGGTTGCGCACCCCGGCCAGGTGCCCGGCGAATTCGTCCACCGCCTCGCGCATCGCCGACGGGAGCGCCTCGTGCGTCGCCCGGGTGCCGGCCGGCTCCCGGCTCACCGCGACGCCCCGCTTCGCCGCCAGCCCCGGTGAACAGTTCCGCTCCCCGTGGCCGGCCGCCGGCACCGTGGGCGGCGCGGCCGGCAGGGCGCGACCCTCGTGCAGGCCGGCGGTGGCGGATCCTCTGGCACAGCGTCAGCCTACGGTCGACGGGACCCGACGACCACGCGCCCGGTCCACCCGCCCCGGCGGGGCGCCGGGCCGCAGGGCGGGCGCGATCGGCCGGACCGACCGGGGCGGCCCCGATGCGACGCCGGGGCGAAAGCCGGCGCGGCCCCGACGGGAGTCGCTGCTGTCCCAGCCGTCCGGGCGGGGCGATGGATTACCGCGGCCGGTGCGCGCAGACTTGTCGTACCAACGGGTGGGCGCAGGTCGTCGCCACGCGACGGACGATGCTCGACGAAGGGGGGCGGGGCATGGGGGTCGACGTCGTCCTCTACCGGGTGGTCGGGGCGGGCTCGGGCCGGCGCCGCCTCGTGCCGGCCGAGGTGCTGCCCGATCCCGACGACGTGCTGCTGGATCTCGTCGAGCGGGTCCGCGGCACCGGGCGTACCCCGATGTTGGAGCGGATCGACCCCGTCGGTCAGCTGGTGGTCCCCGCCGACCAGGCCCCGCAGCTCCTCGCCGAGCTGGGTCGCCTCGCCGAGGTGGCCCGGACGACGCCCGAGGTGACGCACGTGCGCCGCCTGGACCTGTTGGCGCGGCACTGCCGACCGGACCGCGACATGGAGATCCGCTTCGAGGGGGACTGACCGGGCTGGCGGCCCGTTCAGCGTCGGGCCTCCTCGCCCGTCCGCCCGCCTGCGTGCGGCGGCTGGTCGTGACCGCGCCGCCCCTGGCCGGCCCGACCCGCGCCGGCCGGCGGCGCGAGGGCGTACCCGTCCGCGCGCTGGACCACCAGGGCCAGCTCCTCCAGCATCGACAGTTTGCGCAGGGCGGTGCGGACGGCGACGCCGGCCCGGGCGGCGAGGACGTCCACCCCCACGGCGCCCCGGCGGGGCAGCGCCTCGACGATCGACCGGGCGTCGTCGTCGAGCTGGTCGACCGGCCGCTGTGGGCCGCGCGGCACCGGCGCCAGCTCGCCGATCCGCCCGACCTCCTCCAGCACCTGGGCGACCCCGGTGACCAGCCGGGCCTTCGGGTAGTCGCGCAGCAGCTCGTGCGTGCCCACCGACATCGCCGACGTGACCGGGCCCGGCACCACCATCCCCGGTTTCGTCAGGGCGAGTGCCCGGTGCGTGGTCTGGGTGGCGCCGCTGCGCGCCGCCGCCTCCACCAGCACGGTGCCGAGGGTCCCCGCCGCGATCACCCGGTTGCGGATGAGGAACCGGGGACGCAGCGGGTCGGCCCCCGGGATCCACTCGCTGACCAGCAGCCCGGTGTCGGCGATCCGGTCGAACAGCGCCGCGTTGCCCATCGGGTAGGGACGGTCCACGCCGCAGGCGAGCACGGCCACCGTGATGCCCCCGGCGTTGAGCGCGCCCCGGTGGGCCGCCGCGTCGATGCCGAAGGCGCCACCGGAGACGACGGTCCAGTCCCGGTCGGCGAGCCCGTAGCCGAGTTCGGTGGCGACGTGCGTGCCGTACCCGGTGGCGGCCCGGGCGCCGACGACCGCGACGGAGCGGTCGAGCGCCTCCGCGAGCGGCCACGAGCCGCGTACCCAGAAGCAGAGCGGCGGCGCGGTCTCGGTGTCCACCCGGCGGTACGCGCCCGGCAGCCGCAGCCCGCGCAACTGGTCGATCCGATCGGGCCACTCGTCGTCGCCGGGGACCACGATCCGGGCCCCGAGGCGGTCCCCGTGGGCCAGCGCCTCGGCCGCGACCGCCCGGGCGTCCCCGGCAGCGGTGCGCGCCGCCACCGTCGCCCGCAACGTCTCGTCCGGCGCGCCCCCGTCGAGCAGCAGGTCGAGTGTGGCCGCCGGGCCGAGCCGGTCGACCAGTCGGTGTACCGACCGGGTGCCCGGCTCGGCGAGCCAGGTCAGCGCCACCCGGGCCAGCGTCTCCTCGTCGGTGCTCACGTGCCGTCCCCCGTTCGCAGTTGAATGGCCTCCCGGACGTCCTCCCGGTCGGGCCGGTCCCGGCCGTCGAGGTCCGCGATCGTCCAGGCCAGGCGGATGATCCGGTCGAAGCCCCGGGCGGAGAGCGCCCCAGAGTCCAGTCGCGCCCGCAGCTCGGCGGTGTCGGGCCCGGGCAGCCGCCAGGGCGGTCGACGCAGGTACGGCCCGGGTATCTCCGCGTTGAGCCGGCGGCCGAGGACCGCCCAGCGTGCGGCTGCGGCCTCCCGGGCGGCTGCCACCCGCCGGGCGACGATGGCAGACGACTCGCTGTCCATGGTGGCCTCCATCAGCTCCGCCGCCCGGACGGGTGGCAGCTTCACCTGCACGTCGATCCGGTCCAGCAGGGGACCGGACAGCCGGCTGAGATAGCGCCGGCGGGCCTGCGGCGGGCACTCGCAGTACGCGTCCCCGGCCGGCTTCGCGCACGGGCACGGGTTGGCCGCCAGCACGAGTTGCGTACGGGCCGGGTATTCGGCGCCGCCGCGGCTGCGGGCCAGCCGGACCCGGCCGTTCTCCAGCGGCTGGCGCAGCGCCTCCAGCGCGCCCCGGCTGAACTCGGGCGCCTCGTCGAGGAAGAGCACCCCGCGGTGGGCGAGCGAGATCGCGCCGGGACGCGCCAGCCCCGAACCGCCGCCGACCAGGGACGGCACCGTCGCCGTGTGGTGCGGCGCCTGGAACGGCGGGCGGCGCAGCAACCGGCCGCCCGGCGGGAGCAGCCCGGCGATCGAGTGCAGGGCGGTGACCTCCAGCGCGGCCTCGTCGTCCAGCTCGGGCAGGATCGACGGGAGGCGCTCGGCGAGCATGGTCTTGCCGGCGCCCGGCGGCCCGAGCAGCGCCAGGTGGTGCCCGCCCGCCGCGGCCACCTCCAGCGCCCGCCGGCCCAGCCCCTGCCCGGCGACCTCGGCCAGGTCGGGCCCGTCGCCGGCCGGTGCCGGGCCGCCCGCCTCCGGCTCGATCAGGGGTGTGCCGTCACGGACGAAGCTGACCAGCCGGTGCAGCGTGTCGACCGCCCGGACCCGGACCCCGGGGACGACCGCCGCCTCGGCGGCGTTGTCGGCCGGGACGATCACCCGCTCGACGCCGGCCCGGGCGGCCGCGGCGACCATCGGCAGTACGCCGCGCACCGGTCGGACGGTGCCGTCGAGGCCCAACTCGCCGAGGACCGCCACGCGCTCCAGCGGCAGCAGCGGCAGCTCGCCCGAGCCGCCCAGCAGGGCCACCGCGATCGCCAGGTCGAACGCCGAGCCGAACTTGGGCAGGTCGGCGGGCAGCAGGTTGAGCGTGATCCGGCGGTTGGGCCACCGCTGCCCGGAGTTGACCACCGCCGCGCGGACCCGGTCCCGGGCCTCGTGCAGGGCGGTGTCCGGCAGCCCCGAGATGACGACGGCCGGCAGACCGGCCGCCAGGTCGGCCTCGACCTCCACCAGGTGCCCGGTGACGCCGACCAGGCCCACGCAGAGCACCTTCGCGTAGCTCACGCCGCCACCCGCCCCAGGCCATCGGAGATCCGGCCGCTGTGCCCGGCCATCTCAGAACGCGCCCTTGAGGTGCTCGACCCGGGCGGCGCCGGCGCCGGTGAGGCGTACCGAGATCACGTCGAAGCGCACCTCGTCCGCGGTGGTGCCGGTGTCGGCCAGCCACCGGGCGGCGAGCCCGCGCAACCGGCGGGCCTTGGCCGGTACGACGGCCTCGGCCGGCGGGCCGAACTCGTCCGAGCGGCGGGTCTTCACCTCGCAGAAGGCGAGCACCGGCCCGTCCCAGGCGATGATGTCGATCTCCCCGGCCGGGCAGCGCCAATTCCGGGCGACGGGGCGCAGCCCCGCCCCGATCAGGTGCCGTACGGCGCACCGCTCGCCGTACGCGCCGACCGCCTGGTTCCGCTTCGTCATGCCGGCACGGTGCCCGGCCCGGGCGGGGTTCCGCCGCCCCCCGTCGCCGACCTGTGGACAGGCGGACGCGTTGTGGACGAGCGGACGATCATGCCCGTGCTGTGCTATGTGGACGGCCGCGGGCGCGGCCGGTCCGAGGAGTTCGTGCTGCTGCCGGCGGGCCCGCCTCGCCGCCTCGCCGCCTCGGCGCCTCGGCGGCGCGACGGTACCGAGGCGGTCGGCGTAAGACCCTCGGATACCCGGCCGTCCGCTAGCGTGCGACGGATGAGCGTCGACTGGCGGAGCGACCGGGTCCGCGCGGCCCTGCGTGGCGAGAATCCCACCGTCCTCCGCCGGCTCTCCGCCGGGTTCGCCGTGATCGGCGACAACCAGCACCTCCCGGGATACTGCGTGCTGATCACGGACGACCCGTCGGTCGACCGGCTGACCGACCTGCCCAGGGAGCGGCGACTGGCGTTCCTGGCGGACATGGACCTGCTCGGCGAGGCGGTGGCCCGGGTCTGCGCCCGGCGGGACCCGGGGTTCCGGCGGATCAACTACGAGATCCTCGGCAACCTCGACGCCTTCCTGCACGCGCACGTGCGCCCCCGGTACGACTGGGAGCCGGCCGAGCTGCGGCAGGGACCGGTCTACCGGTATCCGACGCAGGTGTGGCGCGACCCGGCGTACGCCCTCGGGCCCGCACACGGCGAGCTGCGCGCGCAGCTCGTCGCGGAGCTGGACCGGCTCGCGGATTCCCGCCCCTGACCGCCGTCGCACTGCCCCCTGGACCGCCGTCCTGCGGAGCCCGGCCGCTCGGCTGCGGCGGGTGCCCGAGGGGCGAATGGCGCCCGTGGAGCCCGTCGCATACGGTGCCGGACGTGGACGGACGACGGAGCTTTGCCGAAGATCAGGAGTCGCGCTGGTATCCCGCAGACCGCGACCGTGGCTACGGGGAGCCGGACTGGCGCGGACCGGCCGAGACCCGGCACCGGGACGACGAGCTGAGCACCCCCGAGCAGCGCCGCGCCGCAGAGGACGGCCGCCACGGCGAGGCCGCGACCGGCCGGCGCGGTGAGCCGGGCCGCTTCGGTACGACGACCGAGCCCGCCTCCGGACGCTTCGGCGCCGTCGATGCCGACCGGGCGCACTTCGGCGGCCCGGAGGACTCGGGTCGCTTCGCAGCGGCCGACCTGGATTCCGGTCGCTTCACGGCGGTCGAGCCGGACTCGGGTCGCTTCGCGGTGGTCGAGCCGGACTCGGGTCGCTTCGCGGTGGTCGAGCCGGACTCGGGCCGCTTCGCGGTGGTCGAGCCGGATTCCGGTCGCTTCGGGGCGGTCGAGCCGGACTCGGGCCGCTTCGCGGTGGTCGAGCCGGATTCTGGCCGGTTCGCGGCGGTCGAGCCGGCGTCCGGGCGGTTCGGCGGCGCCGAGAGTGACTTGGGACGACTCGTCGCGGTGCCGCCGCTCGGGGACGACCGGGCGGAGACCGAGGGATTCCGGGCGAGCCGCGTCCGACGCGCCGAGCCGGACCCGGAGTTCTCCGGTGAGCTGCCGGCCGACCGGCCGGGTCGGCGTGCGGCGCGGGAGGCGAGGGAGTCGCGGGACGCGGTCTCGACGTCGGGCGTCGACGCGCTGGCCGGTGCCGGTCCGGTCGAGCGGGCCGACGAGCCGACCCGCCCGGCCCCGCTGGGCGGCTATCCGATCGTCGAGCCCCATCGGGGGGTCGAGTCCGCGAACCCGCCGGAGTCGCCGGTCGTCGCGCCCCAGCCGGCGGTCGGGACGCCGAACCCGCTGGAGCTGCCGACCGGGCCGATGCCGCCGATCGGCCCCCGTGGCGACATGCCGCCTGGGGAGGTGCCGGTCTATCCGCCGGTGGTCGGCCCGCACCCGGCCCCGCCAGCGGGCGACGGGGTCTACCGGACCCGCCGGCCCGCGCTGGCCGCGCTCTTCACCCTGCTGGTCGCGGTGTTCGAGGTCCCCGCGCTGCGGGTGCTGCTCGGCGGCGTGACCGGCGACCCGGTCTCGGCCGCCGACGTCGTGGCGGGCACCTTCCTGGTCTGCGGCCTGCCGATCTTCGCGATCGGCCTGTACGGGCTGCGTACCGGCGGGTTGTCGCTGGCGGAGGGGAGCCGGGGCTGGCTGCGCCCGCCGACGGCCTACCTGACCGTGGGTCTGGTGCTGTTCGTCGCCGCCGCCCTCGCGGTCGGCTGACGCCGGCCCGAGCCGGCGATTGTCCGGCGGACCGCCACCCCTCGAGCTGACGCCGTCCCGGCCGCGGACCGTCCGGCGGGCCGCTGCCCCCGGTCTGCCGCCGGACCGAGCTGCGGTCGCCCGGCGAGCGCCGGCGATGAGGGTGCGGTCGGTGCCGGAAATGGGCGTTCTGACCCCTTCCCGCCACCCGCAGCGGCGGCGGCGGGGAAGGGGCGTACACTGGTCGACTGGCGACCGCCTCGTGCGGTCGACCTCGCGCGCCCTCTCCACGAGTCGTCGTGGGGCGACGGCCTCCCTGGTCCCGATCTTGGTCGGGCCCGTCATGGCCGGCGACCGGGCGCCAGGACGCCCGGCCGCCGGCCGGGCGGGACAACCAGGGACGCAAGGAGTACCCACCATGGCCGTCGTGACCATGCGCCAGCTGCTGGAGAGCGGTGTCCACTTCGGGCACCAGACCCGACGCTGGAACCCGAAGATGAAGCGCTTCATCTTCACCGAGCGCAACGGTATCTACATCATCGACCTGCGCCAGACCCTCGACTACATCGAGAAGGCCTACGACTTCGTGCGCGGGACCGTCGCCGAGGGTGGCAGCATCCTCTTCGTCGGCACCAAGAAGCAGGCCCAGGAGGCCATCGCCGAGCAGGCGACCCGGGTCGGCCAGCCGTACGTCAACCACCGCTGGCTCGGCGGCATGCTGACCAACTTCCAGACGGTGTACAAGCGGCTGCAGCGGATGAAGGAGCTGGAGGCCCTGGGTGACCTGAGCGGCACGGCCGCCGGTTACACCAAGAAGGAGACCCTGCAGCTCTCCCGCGAGAAGGACAAGCTGACCCGCACCCTCGGCGGTCTGCGGGACATGCAGAAGCTTCCGGCCGCGATCTGGGTGGTCGACACCAAGAAGGAGCACATCGCCGTCGACGAGGCCCGCAAGCTGGGCATCCCGGTGATCGCGGTGCTCGACACCAACTGCGACCCGGACGAGGTCGACTTCCCGATCCCGGGTAACGACGACGCGATCCGCTCGGCGGAGCTGCTGACCAAGGTCGTGGCCGCCGCCGTCGCCGACGGCCTGATCGCCCGCTCCGGCCGTCGTCGGGGCACCGACGAGAAGCCGGAGCCGGGTGTGGCCTCCGACGAGCCGCTGGCCGAGTGGGAGCGCGAGCTGCTCGAGGAGCCGAAGAAGGCCGACGAGCAGCAGGGGCAGCCGGCCGAGCAGCCGGCGACCGCCGCCGCGGAGTGACCGCGCCGCCGCTTCCCCGCCGTCCGTTTTTTCGGACGGCGGGGAGCGGCCGGTACGCCGGGCACGTCGCGCCCGGATCCGGGTAACCGACACCAGGACCAACCCACCCGCAGTCTCAACACCGAAGAGAGAGCCATGTCCAACTTCACCGCCGCGGACGTCAAGAAGCTCCGCGACCTCACCGGCGCCGGCATGATGGACTGCAAGAAGGCGCTGACCGAGGCCGAGGGCGACTTCGACAAGGCCGTCGAGATCCTGCGCGTCAAGGGCGCCAAGGACGTCGGCAAGCGGGCCGGCCGCACGGCCGCCAACGGTCTGATCGCCCACTCCGGCCAGGCGCTGCTCGAGCTCAACTGCGAGACCGACTTCGTCGCCAAGACCGACGCCTTCATCGAGCTGGCCCAGCGGCTGGTCGAGCACGGCGAGCGCAGCGGCGTCGGCACCGCCGAGGAGCTGCTCGCCACCGAGCTGGACGGCAAGACCGTCGCCGACCTGGTCCAGGAGCAGTCCGCCAAGATCGGCGAGAAGCTGGTCCTCAACCGGTTCGCCAAGCTCGACGGCACCACCGCCGTCTACCTGCACCGCAAGAGCCAGGACCTGCCCCCGGCGGTCGGCGTGCTCGTGCAGTACGCGGGCAAGACCGACGAGGCCGGCGACGCCGACGCGCGTGCCGTCGCCATGCAGATCGCCGCGATGCGGCCGAAGTACCTCACCCGTGACGAGGTGCCGGCCGACGTCGTCGAGTCCGAGCGGCGCATCGCCGAGCAGACCGCCCGCGAGGAGAACAAGCCCGAGGCGGCCCTGCCGAAGATCGTCGAGGGTCGGGTGAACGCCTTCTTCAAGGACTACGTCCTGGTCGAGCAGGCGTCGGTCGCCGACAACAAGAAGACGGTGAAGCAGATGCTGGCCGAGGCCGGCATCGAGGTCACCCGTTTCGTGCGGTTCGAGGTCGGCCAGGCCTGAGCCGCCCCGGGGCGCGTCGCGCGCCCGCGGGAAGGGTAAACGTCGACGAGGAGGCCGCCGGTGTACGTGACAGGCACCGCGGCCTCCTTGTCACATAGGGTCGGCTACGGCAGTTTCGCGGTACGCGGCGTACGGGACGTGCGCATGGGGAAGGGCGGGGCGGATGACGCAGGTTGTGAGTAACCGGAGTCTGGCGGCGGACGATCCGACGGCGCCGCCCCCCGGCCGGGCCCGACGGGTGGTGCTGAAGCTCTCCGGCGAGGTGTTCGGCGGGGGCGCGGTCGGCGTGGACCCGGACGTGGTGCAGGCCGTCGCCCGGCAGATCGCCACCGTGGTGCGCCGCGGTGTGCAGGTCTCGGTGGTGGTCGGCGGCGGTAACTTCTTCCGGGGCGCCGAGCTGCAGAAGCGCGGCATGGACCGGGCCCGGGCCGACTACATGGGCATGCTCGGCACCGTGATGAACTGCCTCGCGCTGCAGGACTTCCTGGAGAAGGAGGGCGTCGAGACGCGCGTGCAGAGCGCGATCACGATGGCCCAGGTCGCCGAGCCCTACATCCCGCTGCGCGCCATCCGGCACCTGGAGAAGGGGCGCGTGGTGATCTTCGGCGCGGGCGCCGGCATGCCGTACTTCTCCACCGACACGGTGGCCGCCCAGCGCGCCCTGGAGATCCGCGCCGACGTGGTGCTGATGAGCAAGAACGGCGTGGACGGCGTCTACACCGCCGACCCGCGGGTCGACCCGACCGCCAGCAAGTTCGACTCGATCACCTTCTCCGAGGTGCTGCGCCGCAACCTGCGGGTCGCGGACGCCGCCGCGTTCAGCCTGTGCATGGAGAACGGCCTGCCGATGCTGGTCTTCGGCGCGCAGGGCGACGACACCATCATCCGGGCCGTGGGTGGCGAAAAGATCGGCACCCTGATCACCGCCTGAGCGGGTCTCGCGACCGCGTTCAGCGGTTCCTCCGACACGACAAGCCACGACGAGCACAAGAAGGAGGCGAGGAGACCGGTGATCGACGACACCCTCCTCGAGGCCGAGGAGAAGATGGAGCGTGCGATCGAGCACGCCAAGGAGGAGTTCGGCGCGATCCGCACCGGTCGCGCCAACGCCGCCATGTTCTCCAAGATCATCATTGACTACTACGGCAGCCCCACCCCGCTGCCCCAGATGGCGTCCATCGGCGTGCCCGAGCCGCGCATGGTGATCATCAAGCCGTACGACAACTCGCAGATCAACGCCATGGAGAAGGCGATCCGCGACTCCGACCTCGGCGCGAACCCGAACAACGAGGGCAACCAGCTCCGCATCCTGCTCCCGCAGATGACCGAGGAGCGCCGCCGCGACATGATCAAGGTCGCCCGGCACAAGGGTGAGGAGGCCAAGGTGGCCATCCGCAACATCCGTCGCAAGGGCAAGGAGGAGCTGGACCGGCTCGTCAAGGACGGCGAGGTCGGCGAGGACGACGGCCGGCGCGCGGAGAAGGAGCTCGACGACCTGACCCAGCGCTACGTCGCCGCCGTCGACGAGCTGGTGAAGCACAAGGAGAACGAGCTCCTCGAGGTCTGAGGCCGTACGCCGGTCACCACCGGCGACGACGACACCGTGGCACCGGCGCCGCCGCCCGCACCCGGGTGGCGGGGTCCGGTGCCATCGTCGTTGCGCCCGCCGCCCGGTGGCGGGCGCGGGACACGGTCCGGCGTGGGGACACGACGGGTGCAGTAGGCTCGGCACGATTCCCGGCCACCCTGCGGTGAACGGTGGGGATCGGCCGGCCGTCGGGCGGGTCAACCGGACGGAACAGTCGCGCGGGTAGGGGAATGGTTGTGGTTGTGCGTCATGCGGTGGATCTCGTGCCGGGCCCGTTAGGTGCGTGATGTCCCACCTCGACCCCTACGGCAGCGCCGAGCCCCGCGGCTGGGACCGCCCCGACCGCCCCGCCCCTGCCATGCCCTGGCCGGAGCCCGAGATGGAGCCCGGCCAGTGGCACCGCCGGCCCGGCGTCGCCCCTGACGTGTACGCCGAGCCGCACACCCGCGCCCGCCCGCAGGTCGACGCCCACTCCGAGCCGGGGAGTGCGGACCGTGCCCCGTACGACCCCCCGGCTGGGACGAACGGTCACCACCCGGACGACTCCGAGTACCCGACGACCCAACTGGAACCGGTGCGGGACGCCGAGCCGGAGCCGGAGCCCGCGCGGGCCCCGGGCCGGCGGCAGCCCGGCCGACGCCGGGCCAGCGTCGACCGGCCCCCGACGCAGCAGCCCGCATCGAGTCGGGCCGGGCGCAACCTGCCGGCCGCCATCGCGGTCGGCGTGGCCCTCGGCGCCCTGATCGTGGTCCCGCTGTTCTTCTACCGGCCCGCCTTCCTGCTGGTGGTGGCCGGCGCGGTCGCAGTCGGCAGCTGGGAGATGGCCCGGGCGGTGCGCCGCAGCGGTGCCCACCCGCCGCTGGTGCCCCTGATTGCCGGCGGGGTGCTCACCGTCGGGCTGGCCTGGTTCGCCGGTCCTGACGCGCTCAGCCTCGGCCTGCTGGTCACCGTGCTCGGGACGATGGTCTGGCGGCTCGGCGACGGGCCGCGCGGCTTCCAGCGCGACCTGACCGCCGCCACCCTGATCGCCGTGTACGTGCCGTTCCTCGGCGGGTTCGCCGCGCTGCTGGCGGCGGCGCCGGACGACGGCCACCTGCGGGTGCTCGTGACGCTGGTCGCGGTGGTGCTCTCCGACACCGGCGGGTACGCCGCCGGCGTCAGCTTCGGCAAGCATCCGATGGCCCCCTCGGTGAGCCCGAAGAAGTCCTGGGAGGGCTTCGCCGGCTCGGTCACCGCCGCAGCGCTGGGCAGCGCCCTGCTGCTCTGGTTGCTTCTCGACGTGGCCCCGTGGTGGGGCGCGCTCTTCGGGCTGGCGGTCTCCGGTGCGGCCGTCCTCGGTGACCTCGCCGAGTCCATGATCAAGCGGGACCTCGGGGTCAAGGACATGAGCAACCTGCTCCCCGGGCACGGCGGCCTGATGGATCGGCTCGACTCGATCCTCTTCGCGCTGCCGACCGCGTACCTGCTGCTGGCGGTCTTCGTCCCGGTGCTGGAGTGAGGCGTGAATCACCGGCCGTCGCGGGCCCCGGCCGGGCGGCGGGGGGCGATTCGGCACCTCCGGACAGGTGCGTCGGCCGTCCGGCGTGACAGACTGGACCCGCCATGACGAGCCTGCCCCTGATCCCCGCAGACCCCGACGCCCCCGGGCGCCGGCCCGCGATGCCTCCCCGTCACCTCGCCGACCTCGACCTCGCCGGCCGCCGCGCGCTGGTCGCCGAGCTGGGGGAGCCGGCGTTCCGCGCCAAGCAGGTCTCCACCCACTACTTCGGTCGCCTGGTACGCGATCCCGCGCAGATGACCGACCTCCCGGCCGCCGCCCGGGACAGGCTCGCCGACCAGCTCCTGCCGCGCCTGCTCACCCCGGTCCGCGAGCTGGCCTGCGACGACGGCGCGACCCGCAAGGCGCTCTGGCGCCTGCACGACGGCTCGTTGGTGGAGAGCGTGCTGATGGGCTACCCGGACCGGGTCACCGTCTGCATCTCCAGCCAGGCCGGCTGCGGCATGGCCTGCCCGTTCTGCGCCACCGGCCAGGCCGGGCTGACCCGCAACCTGTCCACCGCCGAGATCGTCGACCAGGCGGTCTACCTGGCCGGCGTGGCCGCCTCCGGCGCGGTGGCGGGCTCGCCGCCCCGCCTGTCGCACGTCGTCTTCATGGGTATGGGCGAGCCGCTGGCCAACTACTCCCGGGTGATCGCGGCGATCCGCCGGCTCGTCGCACCGGCGCCGGAGGGGCTGGGGCTGTCGCAGCGTCACATCACCGTCTCCACGGTCGGCCTCGTGCCGGCCATCCGCCGACTGGCCAGCGAAGACCTCTCGGTGACCCTTGCGTTGTCGCTACACGCCCCCGATGATGAGCTGCGCGACGAACTCGTGCCGGTCAACCAGCGCTGGAAGGTGTCCGAGGTGCTGGACGCAGCGTGGGACTACGCGGCAACGACGGGGCGCCGCGTGTCGATCGAGTACGCGATGATCAAGGACGTGAACGACCAGCCGTGGAGAGCTGATCTGCTCGGGCGGCTGCTGGCCGGGAAGCTGGCCCACGTGAACCTCATCCCGCTCAATCCGACTCCGGGCAGCCGGTGGGACGCCAGCCCGAAGCCGGTCGAGCGGGAGTTCGTCCGGCGGTTGCGTGAGGCCGGGGTGTCGACGACGGTGCGGGACACCCGGGGTCGCGAGATCGACGGAGCGTGTGGGCAGCTCGCCGCCGCCGTCGACAACAGGGACACCGACCGGACCGGGGAGACTGCGTGACCGGGCGTAGCGAACGAGACCAGGAGACATAGTGGCGAGTCAGGGTCAGCGTTTCCGGCGTAAGGCGCTCCGCCGGGGATACAAGGTCGACGAGGTCGACGCCTTCCTGGACCGGGTCGAGGCGACGCTCGACGGTCAGCCGGTCGGCGCCCCCGTGGCCTCCCAGGAGGTCCACGACGTCGTCTTCCGGGTCCGCTTCAACGGCTACGACGAGTGGCAGGTCGACCTGCACCTGGACCGGGTCGAGCGGCAGCTGGCCGAGTTGGAGGAGCGCGGCGGCGTCGGTGGCCGCGGCGGCGACCCCCGGGCCGCCGACCGGCTGGGCCCCCCGGATCGGATGGGCCCGCCGGACCAGATGGGCCCGCCGGACCGGTTCGGCCCGCCGGACCAGATGGGGCCGCCGGATCGGATGGGCCCGCCGGATCGGATGGGCCCGCCGGATCGGATGGGCCCGCCGGACCGGTTCGGTCCGCCGGACCAGATGGGGCCGCCGGATCGGATGGGCCCGCCGGACCGGATGGGCCCGCCGGACCGGTTCGGTCCGCCGGACCAGATGGGGCCGCCGGATCGGATGGGGCCGCCGGACCGGTTCGGCCCGCCGGACCAGATGGGCCCGCCGGACCGGATGGGGCCGCCGATGCGCGACGATCGCGGCATGCCTCCCGGTCCGCAGCCGATGCCGCCCCGGCCGATGCCCGCCCCGGCCGGCCCGTCCGCCGACCGCTACGGCCGCTACGACGAGCCGACCGGCGCCTTCGCCGGGGGCTACGACGGCCCCCGGGGTGGCTACGAGCCGCCCCGCGGCCCGGGCGGCCCCGGCCCGATGGGTCCGGGCGCGCCGATGGGCCACGGCGGCCCGCCCCCGCGCGGCCTGCCCGCCGGTCCCGGTGGCTACGGCGACGGTCCGGGTGGCTACGGTGACGGCCCCGGCGGCTACGGTGACGGTCCGGGTGGCTACGGCCCCGGTGGTTACGGCGACGGTCCGGGCGGCTACGGCGACGAGCCGCGCTTCGACGGCTTCGAGGCCGGCCGGCACGGGCGCACCGACATGACCGCCGAGATCCGGATGCCCGAGCGGGAGTTGCGCGACCTGCGGGGCCGGGGCCCGGCCGGGCCGCCCCCGCAGCAGGGCTTCGGCGGCCCGCCGCCGGTGGCCGGCCCGCCGGCCGGTGGTCCTCCGGTTGGTGGCCCGCCGGTCGGTGGCCCGCCGCCGGTGGCCGGCCCGCCGATGGCCGGCCCGCCCGGCAGCGACCTCTACCGCGTCGACCAGATCCGCCGCAGCTTCCAGGTGCGCCGGTTCGGCAGCGGGTACGACCCGGACCAGGTCGACCGGTTCTTCGAGACCCTGCTCGGCGGCATGCAGGGGCGCAACCCGATGCCGGTGAACCCGAAGGAACTGGACACGCTGCGCTTCGGGCTGGTGCCCGGCGGCTACTTCGAGGCCGAGGTCGACGCCGCGCTCAAGGACGTGCAGGACATCCTGTTCCGCCGCTGACCCGCGTACGACGAGGGCCCGCTTCCCCGGTCGGGGGCGGGCCCTCGTGCGTGTCGTCTCCGGTGCGCGGACCGGCTCGACGCCGGCTGACGGGGTGCGGTCAGGACCGCAGGCCGTTGCGCCGCAGCACGGTGTCGCCGATGACGATGACCAGCAGCAGGACGGCCAGGCCGATCAGCCAGATGTCCTCGACCCTGCCCTCGTGGTTGCCGCAGAGCATCGCCAGCAGCACCAGCGCGGAGAGGACCGCGCCGATTCGCCCGGACTTGCGGTGCCCCGGCTTGTGCTGGTCTGGCGACGTTACCGGCTCGCTTCCTGCCACTGTCGGTCCTTCCCTCGCGATCGGATCTCCGGTTAGTCTGGCACGCCCCGTGCCAGGCTCGGCGCTGGGTCCGGTCGGATGGGGCGGACCGCACGATCCGCGCCGACGGCCGGGCGCCGGCCCGAACGGCCCTCGCGTACGGCCGGGTGGGTCCAAGGTCCCGGCGGTGTCGGGCGTAACGGCACTACCGGCGTCGCGGGTCGCTCGCCAGACTGCCTCCGGTAGCGTTTCGGACGTACACCTTTTGTTTGTCTTCGAGGGGGAACTGCGGTGCGAGTGACCGGTACGGGACACGCCAGCATGCGGATCGACACGGCCGCGGGCAGCATCCTGTGCGACCCGTGGGTCAACCCGGCCTATTTCGCGTCGTGGTTCCCGTTTCCGGACAACTCCCAGCTCGACTGGGAGACCCTCGGCGACGTCGACTACCTCTACGTCTCCCACCTGCACCGGGACCACTTCGACGCGGCGCACCTGAAGAACTTCGTGTCGAAGTCGGCCACCGTGCTGCTGCCCGCGTTCCCCACCTCCGAGATGGAGGACGAGCTGCGGGAGTTGGGCTTCACGAAGTTCCTGAAGGCGCCGAACGAGCAGGTCGTCGAGCTGGACGGCGGCCTGAAGGTCATGATCCAGGCGCTGACCAGCCCGACCGACGGCCCGATCGGCGACTCGTCGCTGTGGGTGGAGTACGACGGGGTCCGGCTGCTCAACCAGAATGACGCCCGCCCCACCGACCTGAGCGTCTTCGCCGAGCTGGGCCACGTGCACGCGCACATGCTCCAGTTCTCCGGCGCGATCTGGTACCCGATGGTCTACGAGCTGCCGCAGGCGGCGAAGACCGCGTTCGGCAAGCAGAAGCGGGACCGGCAGTTCGACCGTACCTGGCGCTACATCGACGACCTGAAGGCCGACCACGTCTTCCCGATCGCCGGCCCGCCCTGCTTCCTCGACGACGAGCTGTGGCAGTTCAACGACATCCACGGCGACGAGGGCAACATCTTCCCCGACCAGTCGGTCTTCCTCAGCGAGTACGCGAAGGTCGGCGGCACCAACGGCGTCGTGCTGCTCCCGGGCAGCGTCGCCGAGATCACCACCGAGAGCTGCGAGACCGTCCACCCGGTGCCGGTGGAGGAGTTCTTCGCGAACAAGGTCGCGCACCTGGAGGAGATGCGGGAACGCAAGCGGCCGGTCATCGAGGCGGAGAAGGCGTCCTGGCGGCACCCCGAGGTGGACGTGCTCGGCGAGATGAAGCGCCGGATCGAGCCGCTGCTGGACGAGTCGATCTACCTGGCCAAGGGGGTCGGCGGGCCGGTCCGCTTCGACCTGGTCGGCACCGACAGCTCAGGCGGGGAGACGATCGAGTCGATCGTGGTGGACTTCCCGGGCAAGGAGGTCCGGCCGTACGCGGACGAGAAGGTCCGCTACCGGTTCCGCACCGAGCGGGCGCTGGTCGAGCACCTGCTGCACATCGGCGAGGTGGACTGGGTCAACTCCCTCTTCCTCTCCTGCCGCTTCTCCGCCGCCCGGATCGGGCAGTACAACGAGTTCGTCTACGCGTTCTTCAAGTGCCTCTCCGAGGAGCGCCTCCAGTACGCCGAGGGCTGGTACGACGAGCACGAGCGGGCCGTCGACGCCGAGGACATCACCCTCGACGGCTGGGTGGTGCAGCGCCGCTGCCCGCACCTCAAGGCGGACCTGAGCCGCTTCGGGATCGTGGACGGCGACCAGCTCACCTGCCAGCTGCACGGGTGGAAGTTCGACCTGTCCAGCGGCCGCTGCCTGACCAGCGTCGGCCACAAGATCCGCGCGCACCGGGCCGACGCGGAGACCCCCGCTCCCGCCGGCGAGGCGATCAGCTGAGTTTTCCTCCGCCCGCCGCCCCCGCCGGGCGACCATCAGGTCGGGAAGGGGGGCGGCGTGGCGGACGGCGCGGGCAGGGACGGCTACCGGTACGCGCGCGACCGGGAGATGACCCGGGACGCCTCCCGGGTGGAGACGTTCAGCGACGGCGTCTTCGCGGTCGTGCTGACGGTGATGGCCGTCGAACTGCTCCAGAACGGGCCGGCCCGGGACCCCGGGCGGCAGCTCCCCGACGCCCTCGTCCAGGCCTGGCCGACCTACCTGGCGTACGTGATCACCTTCGGGATCGCCGGCCAGATCTGGCTCGGCCACCACAACATGTGGCGGTACGTGGTCCGCGTCGACCAGGCGCTGCTCATGTTCAACCTGCTCGTGCTGCTCTTCGTGGCGGCGATCCCGTTCACCGCCGACCTGCTGGCGGACAACCTGCGCGGCAGCGGAACCGAGCAGCGGCTGACGGCCGCCCTGTACCTCGGCACCGTGCTGGGCGAGTCGCTCTTCTTCAACCTGAGCTGGTGGTGGGCCCGCCGGCGCCGGCTGCTCCACCCCGACCTGGACCCGGCGCTGGCCCGGGCGGTCTCGCGGCGGCTGGTGGTGCGCCCGCTGCTCTACACGGTCGCCTTCGCCTTCGTCTTCGTCGACCCGATCCTCAGCCTGCTGCTCTACCTGCTGCTGCTCGTCGGCCTGTCCCTCGTCCGCCGCCCCGGCGACCTACCCCGCTCCGCCGGGGCCGGCGGCGAGGTCAGCGACCGAGATCGGTGAGGATGCGGCGGGCGGCGTTGTGGCCGGCGGCGCCGATGACGCTGCCGGCGGGGTGGCAGCCGGCGCTGCCGGCGTAGACGCCGTCGACGCCGGTGGCGTACGGCATCCGGTCGGTGAACGAGACGGTGTTGTCGACGTGGTGGATGTGCCCGCCGGTGATGCCGAAGTGCGCCTCGATGCCGGGCGGGGGCAGCGGCACCGCGTCCGCGATCAGGTCGGCCGTGCCGGGGGCGTACCGCTCGCAGATCCCGACCAGCCGCTCCACGTACCCGGGCAGCGCCTCGTCCCAGGTCGTGCCGGCCAGCTCGTAGGGCACCGACTGGACGAAGAGCGCCGAGGAGTGGTGCCCCCGCCCGTCCGACAGCGACGGGTCGACGGTGGTGTGCAGGTACCACTCGATCGTCGGCTCCTCGGGCAGCCGGCCCGCCTGGACGTCCGCCCACATCGCGCGCAGCGCCGCCATCGGCGACTCGCCGCCGCCGCCGATCAGCGACGTCGAGCCGGGCAGCAGGTGGATGGTCGACCCGAACGGGCTCGGCGCGTCCGCCGGCAGGCAGGAGAAGCGGGGCAGGCCGGTCAGCGCCAGGTTGAGCTTGAGGGTGGT
This sequence comes from Micromonospora sp. NPDC048063, assembly GCF_043202855.1. NCBI lineage: Bacteria > Bacillati > Actinomycetota > Actinomycetes > Micromonosporales > Micromonosporaceae > Micromonospora > Micromonospora sp. NPDC048063. The sequence goes on from NZ_JBIDBG010000003.1 coordinate 197,231, forward strand.
GCCGGGGCGGCGGACCGCCGCCATCCGGTCGGCCAGCGGCGCCGGGAGCGCGCCGTCGGGCAGCAGGTCCATCAGCCGGTACGGGTCACACGCCCCGAGCACCACCCGGGCGCCCACCTCCCGCCCGTCGGCCAGGGCCACGCCGCTGGCCGCGCCGCCGGCCAGGGTGATCGCGCTGACCGGCGTGCCGGTCAGGATCGTCGCGCCGGCGGCCCGGGCGGCGTCGGCGAAGGTGCGGGACACCGTGCCCATGCCGCCCTCGGCGATCATCCACGTGCCGTCGGAGCCGGGCAGGCGGCACATGTTGTGCACGAGGAAGTTGTGACCGGTGCCGGGGTCGTCGGGGCCGGCGTTCAGCCCGGACAGGCCGTCGGTCACCGCGTACATGCTGAGCAGCAGCTCGGAGCGAAAGTCGAAGCGGGCGAGGTGGTCGGCGACCGAGCCGCGGACCAGGTCGACGAAGACCTGCCGCAGCGCCGGGCGGACGTACCGCTCGGCGGTCTCCTCGACCGGCAGCGGGTCAGCCAGCCAGACCGGCGCGAGGTCGGCGCGCAGCGCGGCCAGCTCGGCCTGGAGGGCGTCGTCGGCGGCCATGTCGGCGGGGGAGAAGAACTCCGCGAGCTGCGCCCGGGTGGCCGCGGTGTCGCTGCCGAACAGCAGGTACGGGGATCCCTTCGGGCCCGGGGTGGGCAGGAAGTAGTGCGGGTCGCGGCGCAGCACCGGGATGCGCACGTCCAGCGTGGCGAGCAGCTCCGGCGGCATCAACCCGAGCAGGTAGGAGCCGGTGGAGTGGCGCAGCCCGGGCACCTTCGGGAACGGGTTCTCCGTCCGGGTGGCCCCGCCGATCACGTCGGCGGCCTCCAGCACCAGCACGTCGAGCCCGGCGCGGGCGAGCAGGATCGCGGACACCAGACCGTTGTGCCCGGACCCGACGATCACCACGTCGGCCCGGGTCGGCAGCTCGTCGCTCATGCCGGGGGAGCCTAGTGCCCGCCGGCCCCGCCGGTCAGCCCTTCGCCGCCGGTCGCCGGTGTCAGTCAGCCGCCGGCGGATCGGCGCGCAGTTGGGCGGTGAACGCGGCCAGCTCCAGCTCGAACAGTGCCTCGGCCTCGGTGACCGCCCAGGCGAGCTGGCCGAAGACCTCCATGGCGACCAGCCCGTAGAGCCGGGTCCAGCCGGAGAGCAGGGCGTACGCGACCTCGATCGGCACCTCGCCGTGGCTGAGCCGTAGCGGCTCCAGCCGCCCGCCCAGGCGCTCCTGGAGCAGCTCGGCGGGCGGGGTGGGGAAGGGTGCGCGGTGCCAGAGCTCGAAGATCGGCTGCACGAAGACCGCGCCGAACCGGGCGCCCGGGTGGTCGGGGTCGGCGCAGTCGTCGACGAAGGCGTCCAGCCCGGGGGCCCGGGCGCCGAACATCAGCCCGAACTCGGTGGGGTGGGCCACCGACCAGGAGCGGAACGCGCGGCCCATGGCCAGCAACTGGTCGACCGGCTCGGCCCCGGCGTCGTCCCGGGCCGCCTCCAGCCGCAGCCGCAGCTCGTCGTAGAGGTCGCCGGCGAGCGCCGCGACCAGCGCCTCCAGGCTGGGGAAGTAGCGGTAGATGGCCGGCGCCGTCATGCCCATGTCCCGGGCGATGGCCCGCAACGAGACCGCCTCCACCCCGCCGGTCACCAACAGGCGCCGTGCCCCGTCCTTGATCTCGGCGACGGTCGCGGTGCGCAGGCGTTCGCGTCGGGACGGTGCGGGCATACAGCTAACCCCCTTGACCAAAGCGAACCCCGTTGCCATAGTTAACGGCGTTCACTCGAATGAGTGATGGTTACAGCTTAGCCGTCGACGGAGGGGGAGGCGAATGTTCGCCTGGTGGGGAAGAGCGGTGGTACGGCTGCGTTGGGCGGTGCTGGCCGCCGCCCTGGTGGTGGTCGTGCTGGGCTCGACCTGGGGGGCCGGGGTCTTCGGGCAGTTGACCGGGGGTGGATACGACGACCCGGCGAGCGAGTCCAGCCGCGCCGCCGAGCGGATCACCGCCGAGCTGGGGCCACAGGGCGCGGACCTGGTCGTGCTCTGGACCAGCGACGGGGCGACCGTCGACCAGCCGGCCTTCCGTGACCCGGTCACGGCCACCGTCACCGGCCTGCGGCAGCGCCCCGAGGTCACCAGTGTCGTCACCTGGTACGACACCCAGGCCCCCGCGCTGCTGTCGACCGACCGGCGCGCCACCTACGCGCTGGTCCAGCTCCGGGCCGCCGACGAGGACGCCAAGACCGCCGCGTACGAGGACCTGCGGCCGGCCCTGGCGACGCCCGGCGTACGGACCGAGGTCGGCGGCACGGTGGCGTTCCTGCACGAGTCGAACCGCCAGACCACCGAGGACATCACCCGGGCGGAGATCCTCTCCATGCCGGTGCTGCTGGTGCTGCTCGTGCTGATCTTCGGCGGGCTGGTGGCCGCGTCCACCCCGCTGCTGATCGGCGGGCTGGCCATCCTCGGCGCGTTCGTCGCCGTCCGGCTGGTCAACCTGGTCACCGACGTGTCGATCTTCGCCATCAACGTCATCACCCTGATCGGCCTGGGCATGGCGGTCGACTACGCCCTCTTCGTGGTCAGCCGGTTCCGCGAGGAGTTGGCCGCCGGCCACGACACGCCCGCCGCGATCCGCCGCACCATGACCACCGCCGGTCGTACGGTCCTGGTCTCCGGCCTCACCGTCGCGCTCGCCATGGCCAGCCTGCTGATCTTCCCGCAGGCGTTCCTGCGCTCGATGGGGCTCGGCGGGATGGCCGCCGTGCTGGTCGCCATGCTGGCGGCGCTGACCGTGCTGCCGGCCCTGCTCGCGGTGCTCGGCCACCGGATCAACGCGCTGCGCGTACCGCTGCCGTGGCGGCGCCGGGCGCGGGCCGGGCGGCCGGCGGCGGGGGAGACGGGCGGCGCCTGGGCCCGGATCGCGCGCAGCGTGATGCGCCGCCCGGTGCGCTACCTGGTCGGCGTGATCCTGCTGCTCCTGCTGCTCGCCGCGCCGTTCCTGCGGATCACCTTCGGCGGCTTCGACGAGCGGGTGCTGCCGGCGGACGCCACGCCCCGGGTCGTCTCCGAGCGGATCGCCGCGGAGTTCCCCGGCGGCACGGTCGCGCCGATCGACGTGCTGGTGTCCGGGGCGTCCCCGGCGCAGGCGCGGCCCTTCGCCGACCGGGTGGCCGCCGTGCCGGGCGTGACCGGGGTGCAGGTGGCGGCCAGCCGGGGCACGTCGACGCTGCTGACGGTGACCTACCCCGGCGAGCCGACCGGCGACGTCGCCCAGGACGTGGTCCGGGCGCTGCGCGACCTGCCCGCCCCGGCCGGCGCGGAGGTGCTCGTCGGCGGCCGGCCCGGCGCCGACCGGGACCTGCTGGACAGCCTCGGCGACCGGCTGCCCTGGATGGCCCTGCTGATGGCCGCCGCGACCCTGGTCCTGCTCTTCCTCGCCTTCGGCTCGGTGGTGCTGCCGGTGAAGGCGGTGCTGATGAACCTGGTGTCGATCGGCGCCTCGTTCGGCGTGGTGGTCTGGATCTTCCAGGACGGGCACTTCGCCGACCTGCTCAGCTTCACCCCGACCGGGTTCATCGAGCCCAGCAACCCGATCCTCATGCTCGCCGTGCTCTTCGGGCTGGCGACCGACTACGAGGTGTTCCTGCTCTCCCGGGTGCGCGAGGAGTGGGACCGCAGCGGGGACAACGCCGGCTCGGTGGCCGCCGGGCTCCAGCACACCGGCCGGATCATCACCGCCGCCGCGCTGCTGCTGATCATCGTGGTGGCCGGCTTCGCCAGCGGCGCGATGGCGTACATCAAGCTCATCGGGATCGGCATGATCGTGGCGATCGTGGTGGACGCGACGCTGGTCCGGGCCCTGCTGGTGCCGGCCACCATGCGGCTGCTGGGCCGCTGGAACTGGTGGGCCCCCGGCCCGCTCGGCCGGGTCTACCGCCGCTACGGCATCCGCGAGGCGGCAGACCCGGAGCCGGCGCCCCGGGAGCCCGCCCTCACCCGCTGACCGGCCGTCGCCGGCATCCACCAGGGGGTCCGCGTCGGACGCGGACCCCCTGGTCGCTCATCCGGCGGGTCGGGCGCGGGCCGCCCGCCAGCGGGAGAGGGCGAGCGTGGCGGAGTAGCCCGCGAGCACGATCACGTGGAAGACATAGAGCCAGAGCAGGACGGCCACCCCCGCCCCGATCTCGTCGAAGCCCCCGAACGGCACGCCCAGGTCGATCGGGAGCGAGGCGAAGAGCACGAAGCCGTGCAGGAACCCGGACAGGTTCGCCGCGGTGAACGAGCCGACGCCCAGCGCGGAGAGCCAGTCCGGCGACGCCGGGCCGACCACCCGGAACACCCAGAGCAGCACCGGGGTGAGCACCAGCCAGACCGCCAGGAACGACAGCACCACGCCCAGCGCGCCGGCCAACCCGCCCTGGCGGACCAGCCGGGTCGTCGTCGGCAGCGCGACCAGGATCGACAGCAGCAGGGCCGGGGCCGGGGCGAGCAGGGGAAGCAGCAGCAGCCGCCCGCGCCAGCCCACCAGGGACTCGTCGCCGCGCCCGCCGGCCACCGAGACGAAGGCCCGGCGCAGCCCCTCGCCGTACAGGGACGCCGGCAGCAGCGACGCCAACGCCGGCAGCGTGGTCAACCCCACCCCGGCCTCGACCAGCGCGGCCACCGCGTGGGGCGCGCCGATCGCGTCCGGCAGCGTCGCCACGGCGTGCGACGTGAGCCGGCGGACCCGGTCGGCCCCCGCCACCAGCGAGGTCAGCCAGATCGCCAGCAGCGCCACCGGAACCACGGCGATCGCCCCGTAGAAGGTGATGGCAGCGGCGTGCAGCGACAGGTCCCGGCCGCGCAGCGGGCGGAACGCGGCACGGGTGATCCGCCTCGCCCGCTGCCAGCCCCCACCCATCGCGCTCTCGTTCCCCGCCGCGCCCCGCGCCACTCAATAGGATTACCCGCCATGACCGTGCTCACCACCGAGCGCCTGTTCGTGCGGGAGTGGACCGCCGACCCGGCCGACCTGGCCCGGATCTTCGACCTCTACTCCCGGGCGGAGGTGACCCGCTGGCTGAACGCCCCCGGCCTGCCGCTGACCGACCCGGCGCAGGCCGCCGACCGGCTCGCGCTGTGGCGGAAGCGGCACGCGGGGCACGGCGGCCGGTACGGCACCTGGGCGATCGAGGTCCGCGACACCGGCGTGGTGGCCGGCACCGTGCTGCTCAAGCCGCTGCCCGGGCGGGACGAGAACGTGCCGACCGAGGACATCGAGGTGGGCTGGCACCTGCACCCCGACTCCCAGGGCCACGGCTACGCCACCGAGGCGGCCCGGGCGGCGGTGGCGCGGGAACTCGCCGCCGGCACCCGGGAGGTCTACGCGGTCGTGGCGCCCGGCAACGAGGCGTCGATGGCGGTGGCCCGCCGGCTCGGCATGACCCACGTCGGCCGCCGCACCGACTGGTACGGCGGCGAGGAGGTGGAGACCTTCGTGCGCCGCGCCGACGACGCCTGACGGCCCGCCGTATCCTCTCTCGGCGTGATGATCACTTTCGAGACGCAGCCGGACCGCCGCCGTCTCGTCGCCGGCCTGCGCCGGGCCTACCGCCGGACGCTGCTGCTGTTCCGGGTCTGCCCGTTCGTGACCCTGCTGCCGGCGCTGGCGGGGCTGGTCTTCGGGGACCTGCTCATGGCGGGCGGCTGGGCGCTGGTCGCGGCCGTGCTGGCGCTCGCCGGACCGCTGACGCTGCGGTCCCTGGTCCGCGCCAACTGGAAGATGCACGGCATCCCGATCACCTGGACCTTCACCGACGAGGGCGCCCGCAGCGTCAACGCCGTCAGCGACGGCACGCTGAGCTGGGCGGCGATCGAGCGGGTCGAGGCCATCCCCGGTCAGTTGCTGTTCTGGATCGGCCGGAGCCAGGTGTTCCCGGTGCCGGTCGACGGGCTGGCCGCGGCGGACCGGGAGCGGCTGCTCGCCTTCCTGCGCGGGCGAGGGCTGCTCACCGGCGACCCGGCGGCGCTGACCGGGCCCGTCGGTCAGAGGTGAGCGAGGCGACCGGCGAGATGCGGCGGGCTGGGAACGAACGGCCGCGTGCCCCAGCCCCGGAACTGTCATGTCGCCTCTTCCCGCCCGGCGTCGGACCGGGTGTGCGATGGCGTGCGGCGGGGGCTGCGGCGGCTAGGGTGGTCTGAGCAGAATGTCCCGCTGAGGGGGTGAGCCCGGATGGCCCAGGCAGCCTTCGCGCCCGAGCCGGCGCCGCAGTCCACCGAGCCGTCGTTCGACGTGTTGCGGTGGCGCGACGAGCCGTGGACCGCCCAGCTCGCCCTCGACCTGTTGCCGGAGACCAACGGCCCCAAGGTTGAGGTCCTGAGCGGAAGCGTGATCGTGACCCCGCACGCCGGAATCGACCACCAGTCGGTCGAACGTGAGCTGCCCTACCGTCTGCACCGTGCCGCCCGCAGGGCGGGCCTGTGGGTCTATCCCGAGATCAACGTGGTCTCGGGCGAGGACCTCTTCATCCCCGACATCGCCGTACTCCGGTCCTCTGGCGGCGGCCGGCCGGCCGTCGACATCGGTCAGGCCGTCCTGCTTGGCGAGATCGTGTCACCTGGCAACCGGCGCAAGGACGTAATCGACCGGCCGCGCGAGTACGCCGCCGTCGGTGTTCCCTTCTTCCTCCGGGTCGACCTGCGCAACCGGGTGCCGACCATCGCCCTGTTCGAGTTGGTCGAGGGGGAGTACCAGCCGGTGAGCGCGGCGGCGGCCGGCAGCACCTTCACCATGACCGAGCCCTTCGTGTTCGCCGTCGATCCGGCCGATCTCCTCGACGAGGAGGCACCCGAGGAAGGCGAAACGCCGCCGGAGGAGCAGGCCGACGCGGAGGGCTGAGGCTCCCAGCGGAGGCACAGGGATGGTGGGGAAGAATGGCCCGGTGACCTCCCCACGCGATCTTGTTCTGCTCGGCTCCACCGGCTCGATCGGCACACAGGCCGTCGACATCGTGCGGCGCAACCCGGACCGGTTCCGGGTGGTCGCGCTCGGCGCCGGCGGCGGCAACGTCGAGCTGCTCGCCGCCCAGGCCCTCGAACTCGGCGTCGAGGCGGTGGGTGTGGCGAAGGCGTCCGCCGCGCAGGACCTCCAGCTCGCCTTCTACGCCGAGGCGAGCCGGCGCGGCTGGGCCACCGGCGACTTCAGGCTTCCCAAGATCGTGGCCGGCCCGGACGCGATGACCGAGCTGGCGCAGTGGCCCTGCGACGTCGTGCTCAACGGCGTCGTCGGCTCGCTCGGGCTCGCGCCGACCCTGGCCGCGCTGCGCGCCGGGCGTACGCTCGCGCTGGCCAACAAGGAGTCCCTCGTCGCCGGCGGTTCCCTCGTCAAGGCCGCGGTGACCCGGCCGGAGCAGATCGTCCCCGTCGACTCGGAGCACTCGGCCCTCGCCCAGTGCCTGCGCGGCGGCGCCCGGGGCGAGGTGCGCCGGCTGGTCGTCACCGCCAGCGGCGGCCCGTTCCGGGGCCGGCGGCGTGACGAGCTGACCGCGGTCACGCCCGAGCAGGCGCTGGCGCACCCGACGTGGAACATGGGGCCGGTCGTCACGATCAACTCCGCCACGATGGTCAACAAGGCGCTGGAGGTGATCGAGGCGCACGAGCTGTTCGACGTGCCGTACGCCGACATCACCGTGATGGTGCACCCGCAGTCGGTGATCCACTCGATGGTCGAGTTCGTGGACGGGTCCACCCTCGCCCAGGCCAGCCCGCCAGACATGCGGCTGCCGATCGCGCTCGGCATCGGCTGGCCGGACCGGGTGGCCGACGCCGCCGCCGCGGTCGACTGGACGACGGCGCACACCTGGGAGTTCGCGCCGCTGGACGACGAGGCGTTCCCGGCGGTCGCGCTGGCCAAGGCCGCCGGCGAGGCCGGGCGCTGCCGGCCGGCGATCTACAACGCGGCCAACGAGGAGTGCGTGGCCGCCTTCGTGGCCGGCCGGCTGCCCTTCCTCGGCATCGTCGACACCCTTGAGCGGGTGTTGGAGGACGCTCCCGACTTCGACGAACCAGGTACCGTCGAGGACGTGCTCGCGGCGGAGTCGTGGGCCCGCGCGCACGCGCAGGAGATCATCATCGCGGGTTCGGTGGAAGGAGCTTGATGGCGTACCTGCTCGGGGTGGTGCTCTTCGCCCTCGCGATCCTCATCTCGGTGAGCCTGCACGAGGCGGGGCACATGCTCACCGCCAAGGCCTTCGGCATGAAGGTCACCCGCTACTTCGTCGGCTTCGGCCCCACGCTCTGGTCGTTCAAGCGGGGCGAGACGGAGTACGGCATCAAGGGCATCCCGCTCGGCGGCTTCTGCAAGATCGTCGGCATGACCCCGCAGGACGACGACGTCGACCCGGCGGACGAGCCGCGCGCGATGTGGCGCTACCCGGTCTGGAAGCGGACGATCGTCATGTCCGCGGGCTCCATCACCCACTTCGCCCTCGCCCTGGTCACCCTCTGGGTGATCGCGGTCACCGCCGGCCTGCCCAACCCGGACTTCCCGAGCACCGAGGCCGAGATCCGCAAGGAGCCGGCGGTCATCCAGCTGTCGGACTGCGTGGTGCCGGAGAACACCCTGCGGGCGTGCACGACCGCCGACCCCGCCAGCCCCGCCGCCCAGGCGCAGCTGCGCGACGGCGACCGGATCACCGCGATCAACGGCGCGCCGATCAACGACTACGGCCAACTGCTGACCACCCTGCGGGCCCTCAAGCCGGGCGACACGGCGCAGATCGCGTACGTCCGGGACGGCCAGCCGGGCACGGCCAGCGCGGTGCTCGCGCAGACCCAGCGCCCCCCGCTGGACGACCCGAAGGGTCAGGTCGCCACGGTCGCCGCGCTCGGCGTCGGCCTCGTCCCCAGCACCCCGACCCGGGTGACGTACGGGCCGGTCGGCGCGTTCGGCGCGACCGCCGACTTCACCGGCGACATGGCGGTCAACACCTTCGAGGCGATGAAGCGCATCCCGCAGAAGGTCCCGGCCCTGTGGACGGCGATCACCGGCGGCGAGCGGGACATGGACACCCCGATCAGCGTGGTCGGCGCGAGCCGGCTCGGCGGCGAGGCGGTGGAGAACAACGCCTGGCTGCTGTTCTTCATGCTGTTCGTCTCGCTGAACTTCTTCATCGGCGTGTTCAACCTGCTGCCCCTGCTGCCGCTGGACGGCGGGCACATCGCCATCGCCTGGTTCGAGCGGGCCCGTTCCTGGGTCTACGCGCGGTTCGGCCGCCCCGACCCCGGCCGCGTCGACTACCTCAAGCTCATGCCCCTCACGTACGCGATGATCCTGATCGGTGGCGCGTTCACGCTGCTGACCATCACCGCGGACGTCGTCAACCCGATCACGCTCTTCTCAAGGTGAGTGCCTGAAGTGACCGCTGTCAGTCTCGGCATCCCGGCCGTACCGCCTCCGCCGCTCGCCCCGCGCCGGGCCAGCCGCCAGATCATGGTTGGCTCCGTGCCGGTCGGTGGGGGCGCGCCGGTCTCCGTGCAGTCGATGACCACCACCCTCACGTCCGACGTCAACGCCACCCTCCAGCAGATCGCCGAGCTGACCGCGTCCGGCTGCCAGATCGTCCGGGTCGCGGTGCCCAGCCAGGACGACGTGGAGGCGCTGCCGGCGATCGCGAAGAAGTCGCAGATCCCGGTCATCGCCGACATCCACTTCCAGCCGAAGTACGTCTTCGCCGCGATCGACGCGGGCTGCGCGGCGGTCCGGGTGAACCCGGGCAACATCCGGCAGTTCGACGACAAGGTCAAGGAGATCGCCAAGGCGGCCGGTGACGCGGGCGTGCCGATCCGGATCGGCGTGAACGCCGGCTCGCTGGACAAGCGGCTGCTGGCCAAGTACGGCAAGGCCACCGCCGAGGCGCTGGTCGAGTCGGCGCTGTGGGAGTGCTCGCTGTTCGAGGAGCACGGCTTCCGCGACATCAAGATCTCGGTGAAGCACAACGACCCGGTGGTGATGATCCGGGCCTACCGCCAGCTCGCCGAGAAGTGCGACTACCCGCTGCACCTGGGCGTCACCGAGGCCGGCCCGGCGTTCCAGGGCACGATCAAGTCGGCGGTGGCGTTCGGCGCGCTGCTGGCCGAGGGGATCGGCGACACGATCCGCGTCTCGCTGTCGGCCCCGCCGGTGGAGGAGATCAAGGTCGGCGCCGCGATCCTGGAGTCGCTCGGGCTGCGCGAGCGCGGCCTGGAGATCGTCTCCTGCCCGTCCTGCGGCCGGGCCCAGGTCGACGTCTACAAGCTCGCGGAGGAGGTCACCGCCGGCCTGGAGGGGCTGCCGGTGCCGCTGCGGGTCGCCGTGATGGGTTGCGTCGTGAACGGCCCGGGCGAGGCCCGCGAGGCCGACCTGGGCGTGGCCTCCGGCAACGGCAAGGGCCAGATCTTCGTCAAGGGCAAGGTCGTCAAGACCGTGCCCGAGGCGCAGATCGTGGAGACGCTGATCGAGGAGGCGCTGCGCATCGCCGACGAGATGGGTGCCGAGCTGCCAGAGGAGCTGCGCGGCCTGCTGCCGGGCGCCACCGTCTCCGTGCACTGACCTACCGCGCCGTCGCGCACCGGCCCCACCGCCACCCGGCGGTCGGGGCCGGTGCGCTTTTCACGGCGTACGCCGGCACCCGGTTACCATACCGTACGTACGTCTTGCTAGGGTGTGGGCGTGCGGCTGCTTCCTGCACCGGGCCCGGCCCGGACCCTCACCCTCGGCACCCTCGTGCGGACCGTCGGACGCGGCCTGTGGCTGGTGGCCAGCGCGCTCTTCCTCACCCGCTCGGTCGGCCTCACCGCCACCGAGGTGGGCGTGGGGCTGACCGTCTCGGCTCTGATCGGCCTGCTGGCCAGCGCGCCGACCGGCTACCTGGCCGACCGGCTCGGGCCTCGGGGCACCCAGGTCGCCGCGCTGGTCGCCGGGGGCGCGCTGACCGCCGCCCTGGTGACCGTCCAGTCGTTCGCCGCGTTCCTGGCCGTCGGTGCGGCCACCGCCCTGGCCGACGCCGCCGACCGGGGCGCCCGGGGCGCGCTCATCGCCGGTTCCGTCCCCGCCGACCAGCGGGTCCGCACCCGCGCCTACCTGCGCGCCACCACCAACGTCGGGATCTCGGTGGGCGCCGTGCTCGCCGGCTTCGCGCTCGCCGCCGACACCCAGTCGGCGTACGTGGCGCTGATCGTCACCGCCGCGACGACGTACCTGCTCGCCGCCGTCGTCTTCACCCGGCTGCCGGCCATCGCCCCCGCGCCCGCCCCCACGCAGGGCCCCCGGCTGGTCGCGCTGCGGGACCGCCCCTTCCTGGCGTTCACCGTGCTCGACGGCCTGATGTCGATGCACTTCGGGCTGCTCAACATCGCCCTGCCGCTGTGGATCGTCGGGCACACCCGGGCGCCGGCCTGGGTGATCTCCGGGCTGATGCTGGTCAACACCCTCGTGGTGGTGCTCTTCCAGGTCCGCGCCGCCCGGGGCACCGAGAGCCTCGCCGGGGCGGCCCGGGCGTCGCGGCGCGCCGGGCTCGCCATCGCCGCCGCCTGCGTCCTCTTCGCCGCCAGCGGCGGGCTGCCGACGGTCGCCGCCGTCGCGCTGCTGGTCGCCGGCGCGCTCGCGCACGTCGTCGGGGAGCTGTGGCACTCCGCCGCCGGCTGGGGGATCTCCTTCGGGCTTGCGCCCGAGCACGCCCACGGGCAGTACCAGGGGGCGTACAGCATGGGTTACGAGCTGGGGAAGATGATCGCGCCGGTGGTGGTGACCACGTTGGCCGTCGGGTGGGGTGTGCCCGGCTGGTTGTTGCTCGGTGGGCTGTTCCTGCTGCTCGGTGCCCTGGTGCCCGGAGTGGTCGGCTGGGCCGCCCGCAACCGGGGCGCAGCGCCCGCGCCGCGACCGGTCCCGGTGCCGTAGTCCTCTCGCCACTCGACCGGCGCGGCGGGGGGCGGATCTGGCAGGCTGGTATCCGTGCTGACGGTGCCGGTACGGCAACTCGGGGAGTCGGAGCGCCGCGCTGTCGAGCGGCTGCTCGACCTCGACCCGTTCGCGGGCGCGCAGGTCGCGGAGCGGGTCGCCGCGCGCGGCCTGGCCTGGTGGCGCGCCGAGGGTCGGGTGCTGGGCTACGGCACCCGCCGCCACCTGGAGTCCGTCTGCTGGCTGGGCGGCAACCTCACCCCCGTCCTCGCCACCGAGCCGGCCGTCGCCGCCTACGCCGACCTCCTCGCCGGCGAGGAGCGGCTCTGCTCGTCGATCGTGGGCCGGGCCGACGCCGTGCTCGGCCTCTGGGACCGGCTCGCCGACGTCTGGGGGCCGGCCCGGGACGTACGCCCCAACCAGCCGCTGCTGGCCACCGACGCGCTGCCGGCGCTGCGGGCGGACCCGGAGGTGCGGCTGGTGCGCGGCGGGGAGATCGACCGGCTCTTCCCGGCGGCGGTGGCCATGTACACCGAGGAGGTGGGCGTCTCGCCGCTCGCCGACGACGGCGGGCGCGGCTACCGGCGGCGGGTCACCGAACTGGTCCGGGCCGGGCGGGCGTACGCGCGGTTCGTCGACGGTCAGGTGGTGTTCAAGGCCGAGCTGGCGGTGGTGACCCGCCGGACCGCCCAGGTGCAGGGGGTCTGGGTGGCCCCCGAGTGGCGGGGGAGGGGCATCGCGACGGCGGCGATGGCGGCCGTGGTGCGCGACGCGCTGCTGCGGGTCGCCCCGACCGTGAGCCTCTACGTCAACGACTTCAACCTGCCGGCCCGCCGGGTCTACGAGCGCTGCGGCTTCCGCCCGGTCGGCACGCTCGCCACCGTGCTCTTCTGAACCTTCCCGGGCATGGCCCGGATCACCCCCGGCGGGAGTGCCGAACCGGACGACCGGGGCTAGGCTGGGCATGTTTTTGCACTGACCAGTCAGTTCAAGAAGGTGGGCCGGGTCGGATGGTGGTCGTCGAAGCGCGCGGGCTGGGATTGCGTACCCGGCGGGGGTGGGTGTTCCGGGACGTCGACCTGACCGCCGCCGCGGGTGAACTGCACGCGGTGACCGGCCCGCCCGGCAGCGGACGCACCTCGCTGCTGCTCGCCCTGGCCGGCCGCTTCCCGACCAGCGAGGGACGGCTGACCCGGCACGGCCCCGCCGCGCTGGGGCAGGTCGCCGGCGTGCACGAGCCCGACCCCGCGCTGACCGTCGCCGAGCATGTCCGGGAGCGGCTGCTGCTGCTCGGGCCGGTGCCCCGCCGCCGGCGGCAGTTGGTGCCGGTCGCCGCGCTGCGGGCCCGCCGGGCGTACCGGCGGGACGCCTTCGCCGCCGCGATCGCCGGGGCCGGGCTCACCGGGGAGGCGCCCTTCGACCCGGACACCCGGGGGCGCGACCTCACCCCGCTGCAACGGCAGGTGCTCGGCCTGGTCCTGGCCACCCTGGGCGCGCCCCGGCTGATCGTCGCCGACGACGTGGACGCCGGTTGCGACGCCCCGGAACGCGCTCGGCTCTGGGCGACGCTCACCCGCCTGGCCGACCAGGGCTACGCGGTGGTCGCCAGTGCCCGCGCGGTCGAGGCGGACAGCCCCGCGATCGTGCACCGCCTCGGTGACCCCCCGGCCGCGCCGTCACCCCCCGACGAGGCGGCGGCCGGACCGCCCGAGGCCAGCGCCCGGCTGACCGAGGCGGCGGCCGGACCGCCCGAGGCCAGCGCCCGGCTGACCGAGGCGGCGGCCGGATCGTCCGAGGCGGCGGCCCGGCCGCCCGCCGCCGCTGGTCCGGGCGACGAGACCGATCCGACCGAGACCGTCGAGGTGGCCCGATGAGCGTCTTCCGACTCGCCCGGTTCGAGCTGCGCCGGCTGACCCGGGGCCGGCTGCCCCGCGCCGCGCTCGCCGTGCTCACCGTCGTCCCGCTGCTCTACGGGGCGCTCTACCTCTACGCCTTCTGGGACCCGTACGCCAAGCTGGACCGCATCCCGGTGGCGCTGGTCAACGCCGACCGCCCCGCCACCGCGAGCGACGGCACGGTGGTGCACGCGGGGCAGGACCTCGCCGACGAGCTGCTCGACCGGCGGGTCTTCGGCTGGCACGTCACCGACGCCGGGGACGCCGCCGCCGGCCTGCGCAGCGGCCGCTACCACCTGGTCTTCGCGATCCCGGAGGACTTCTCCGCCAGCCTGGCGGACAGCCCGGAGCCCGACCGGCCGGCCCGGCGGGGGGAGCTGCGGGTGGTCAACGACGACGCCACCAACTACCTCTCCGGGCTGCTGGCCCGCACGGCGTTCAGCGAGATCCGGGCCGCCGCCGCGCAGAGCGCCGCCGGGAACTACTTCGAGAAGATGCTCGTGGGCTTCACCGACGCCAAGGCCGAGACCGGCCGGGCGGCCGACGGAGCCGCGAAGCTCGCCGACGGGCTCGACTCCTCCACCACCGGCGCGGGCAGGGTAGCCGACGGGCTGGGCACGTCGCAGGACGGCGCGGGCCAGCTCGCGGACGGGCTGGACGCGTCCGCGACCGGGGCGGGCAGCCTCTCGGCGGGGCTCGACAAGACCGCGAAGGGCGCCGACGAACTCGCCGCCGGGCTCGGCGAACTGCGTACCGGGGCGGTGCAGCTCGCCGACGGCACCGCCCGCGCCGCGACGCAGACCCGCGCGGTGGCGGACAGGGTCAACGGCGCGGCCGGCCGGATCGAGCCGGTGCTGAGGGACAACGCGAAGCGGATCGAGGAGTCGGCCACGGCGATCGCCGAGGGGGCGCAGGCGCTCGCCGACGGGCTGGACGCCCTGCCCCGGCGGGCACAGGAGGCGGTCAGCCAGGCCGAGCAGGTCCGCGACCGGCTCGACGCGCTGGTCGCCGCGCACCCCGAACTCACCGACGATCCCAGCGTGGTGGCCGCCCGTACGGCCGCGAAGGCCACCGTCGAGGCGGCCCGCACCGTGGCCGGCACGCTGGACGACGCCGACCTGACCACCCTGGAGAACCGGATGACCAGGGTCGCCGCCACCGCCCGGGAGATCGCCGCCGGGGCGCCCCACCTGGCCGACGACGTCGTCGCCGCCCAGGCCAAGGTCAACGAGCTGGCCACCGGGCTGGGCACCCTCGCCGAGGGCAGCGCCAAGCTGCGCGACGGCCTCGGTACGGCGGCCACCGGCGCCGGCGAGCTGCGCGGCGGGCTGTTCCGGCTGGCCACCGGCGCCCGGGAACTCGACGGCGGCCTGCACCGGCTCAGCACCGGTGGCGAGCGGCTCGCCGACGGCCTCACCCGGCTGGAGAGCGGCGCGGGCGACCTCGCGGCCGGCCTGACCCGGCTGGGCGGCGGCGCCGGCGACCTGGCCGACGGCCTCGCCGAGGGGGAGGAGAAGATCCCCGGGTACGCCGACGCGGAGGCCCGCGCCGCCGTCCTCGGCGACCCGGTCTCGCTGGACCGCACCGCCCGCAACGCCGCCGGCGCGTACGGCGTGGGCTTCGCCCCGTACTTCCTCGGGCTGGCCCTCTGGGTCGGCGCGATGATCACGTACATGCTGCTGCGGCCGGTCAACCGGCGGCACGTGATGTCCGGCGCGCCCGCCTGGCGGGTGGCGCTGGCGGGCTGGCTGCCCGCCGCGGCGATCGGGCTGGCCCAGGCCGGGGTGCTCTTCGCGGTGGTGACCCTCGCGCTCGACCTCGACCCGGCGCGCCCGGCGGCCACCCTCGGCCTGCTCGCGCTGGCCGCGCTCGCCTTCACCGCGATCGTGCAGTGGCTCGGCGCGCTGCTCGGGCCCGCCGGCCGGCTCGCCGCGCTGGCCCTGCTGATGCTCCAGCTCACCTCGTCCGGCGGCACCTATCCGGTGCAGACCTCACCGGGCTTCTTCCAGGCGATCCACCCCTGGCTGCCGATGACCTACGTGGTCACGGCCCTGCGGCACACCGTCAACGGCGGGTCGGCCGGGCCCGTCGGCACGGGGGCGCTGGTGCTGGCCGGCTTCGGCGCGGCGGCGCTCGCGCTCACCGTGGTCACCGCCCGCCGGGCGCGCCGCCTGACCCCGGCCACCCTGCACCCCGAGCTGTCCATGTGAGGATGCTGACGGGCCGGAGGTGCGGACGGGGAGGGCCAGTGACGGACGGACGGTCGCGGCGGCGGGAGGACACCCGCCAGCGCCTCTTCGAGGCGGCCGTGGAGCTCATCGCCGAACAGGGCTTCTCGGCGACCACCGTGGACGACATCGCGGCCCGCGCCGGGGTGGCCAAGGGCACCGTCTACTACAACTTCGAGTCCAAGACGGTGCTCTTCGAGGAGCTGCTCCGGCACGGGATCGGCCTGCTCACCGCCGAGTTCCGGGCCGCCGTGGCCGGGCTGCCGCCGCGCGAGGCGCTGGCGGCGCTGGTGCGCGCCGAGCTGGAGTACATCCGGCGGTACCGGGCCTTCGCGCAGCTCCTGCTCTCCGAGATGTGGCGGACGAACCGGGAGTGGCAGCAGACGCTGCGGCTGCTGCGCGGCGAGGCGATCGAGGTGATCGCCGAGACGGTCCGGGCCGGGGTGGCCGCCGGCGACCTGCCCGCGGACCTGGACGTGCGGACCGCCTCGTCCGCGCTGTTCGGCGTCGGGCTGGTGGTGGCGGTGGACTGGCTGGTGTTCCAGCCGGACCGGCCGATCGAGGACGTCGAGGAGGCGCTGCTCGGCATCGTCCGTCGGGTCGCCCGGACCTGACCCGGCCGCCCCGCCACGGGCCGTAAATGCGTTGAACCGGACACCCCCACCGAGCAGGCTGGACGTCTCCCCACCGCCTTCCCGAAGGGACTCCGATGCGTCTGCTCCGGGACCTGTGGGTCACCTCGCCCCGCCGCATGGCGGTCGTGACCTGCCTGATCGTGTTCGGCGCCGGCGGTCAGGCCGCCGCCGCCGCGCTGGCCGGTCCCGTCCTGGTGCACCGCGCCGCCGGGTTCTTCGCGCTGCTGGCGGTGGCGCTGGTCGCCGCCGTGCTCACCGACCTCGTGGTCAGCCTGCTGATGGCCGGGCTGACCGCCGACTGGTCCGCCGACGTGCGCCGCCGGCTGTGCCGGGTGGCGTTCGGGCAGGACCTGCCGACCCTGGAGACCACTCCGGTCGGCGAGCTGCTCGACCGCATCGACGGCGACGTCTACCAGGTCGCCGCCGCGGTGCGCAACCAGGGCGTACGGATCGCGCAGGCGCTGACGACGGGCCTGCTCTCGACGGTCGTCGCCCTGGCGGTCTGGTGGCCGGCCGGCGTCGGGATGCTGCTGCTCACGGTGCTGCTCGCGGTCGGTTTGCGCCGGCCGACCGCGCGGATCGCCCCGGCCCGGATGGCCGAGGAGGAGGCGTGGTCCGACCTCGCCGCCGTGATGGAGGAGGCCGTCCACGGCCAGGACGACGTGCGGACCAGCCTGGCCCGGCCGTACGTGCTGCGCCTCTACGCCCGGCGGGCGGCCGAGGTGCTCGACCGGGGCGTCCGCGTGTGGCGGATGTCGGCCCGGGTCACCACGGTGGCCGCCGGCGCCACCCTGGCCGGGATCGCCGCCGTGGTGCTCGGCGGCGCGTGGGCGCTGGTCGCCGGCCGGGTCGACGGCGCCCGGCTCACCGCCGTCTGGCTGCTCGCGATCGGGTTCGGCATGACCGTCGAGCACGTCAGCCGGATGGTCCCCGAGCTCCAGTACGCCCTCGGCGCGTGGGGCCGGGTGCAACTGCTGGCGAACTCCCCGCAGGAGCCGGTGGGCGGGGCCGCCCCGACCGAGGGCGACCTGCTGGTCCGCGGCCTCACCTTCCACTACGACGGCGCCGAGCCGGACGGCGGGCGCGGCCCCGCGCTGCGTGACGTCCACCTGACCTTCGCCCGTGGCCGCTCGTACGCCCTGGTCGGCCGGACCGGCTCCGGCAAGTCCACCCTGGCGAAGGTGCTGACCCGGGCCGTCGACGTGCCACCAGGGACGGTCTTCCTGGCCGGCCGCGACGTGCGTGACCTCGACGTCGAGCAGCTGCGTCGGTGGATCGCCGTGGTGCCCCAGCGCACGGAGATCCTCGCCGGCACCCTCGCCGAGAACGTCGCGCTGTTCGAGCCGGAACTGCGCGACGCCGCCGCCCGGGCGCTGCACGAGCTGGGCCTGGCGGGCTGGATCGCCGAGCTGCCCGACGGCCTGGAGACCCGGCTCGGCGAGGGTGGGCACGTGCTCTCGGCCGGGCAGGAGCAACTGGTCGCCTTCGCCCGGATCCTGGTGCGCGACCCGCACGTGGTGATCCTCGACGAGGCCACCGCCCGTCTCGACCCGGTCACCGAGGCGCGGGTGCAGCAGGCCACCGAGCGGCTGCTGCGCGACCGGATCGGCATCGTCATCGCGCACCGCCTCTCGTCCGTACGCCGCTGCGACGAGGTGGTGGTGATGGCCGACGGGGCGGTGGTCGAGGCGGGCCCGCTGCGGGAGTCGGCCCGCTTCGCCGACCTGCTCGCCAGCAGCCACGCCACCGCGTACGCGCACGCGGGGTCGGGGGCCCGGTCCGGCGGGGTGGACCTGCTGACCGGCCCGCCGGACCCGTGGCCGTCCGCCGGCCCCGACCCGGTGGAGCCGGAGGCCGGGCGGCCGGCCGCGCCCGACGGCGACCCGACGCCGGCGGCGGAGCCCGAGGCGACGGCCCCGGCGTCGCCCCGGGGGCTGCGTGGCCTGCGCGGGCTGCGGGAGGTCCTGCGGCTGTGCGTCAACGACGCCCGGTACGGGTTGGCCTCGCTCGCGATGTTCGTGCTGCTGGTGGTCCTCGGGATGGACGGGCCGGTGCTGCCCTGGCTCTGGGCCGACCTGGTCGACGGCGTCGGGGACCCCTGGCTGCCGGCGGTGGGGATCGTCGCCGCCCTGCTGGTCACCCTGCCGGTGCACTGGTTCACCGGCTACCGGTTCCCGCAGTGGTGGGTCCGGCAGATGCTGCGGATCAGCCTGCGGCTGGTGCACGGGCAGACCGGGCCGCGCCGGGTCAGCGGGCACACCCCGGCGGAGGTGGTGGCCCAGGGCGGCGACACCGAGCGGGTGGTGCAGCTCGCCGACAACGTGAGCGACCAGGGGATCTCGCTCGTGCTGCTGGCGGCGATGACGGCCGTGACCGGCAGCGTCGTGCCGGGGCTGTTCTTCGCCGGGACGATGGTGGTCTCCGGGCTGGCCGCGACGCTGTTCGGGCCGCGGCTGGAGCGCTCCGCCCGGGCCACCGTCGCCGCGCGGGCCGCGTTCGCCACCGCCCTGGTCTCCTCGCTGTCGGCCGCCCGTACGGTGAAACTCGCCGGGGCCACCCGGCCGGTGCTGGCCCACCTGGCCGACCTCGACGTGGTCCGTAGCGACCGGCAACGCCGCGAGATCGCGGTGCAGGTGTGGTCGCGGTCGACCCCGTCGCTGGTCAGCGGCCTGCTGCCGATCGGCGCGTGGGCGCTGTTCCTGGCCGGCGAGCTGTCGGCCGGCGCTACCCTGGTCGCGGTCGCCACCCTGGCGGCGGCCCGCTGGTTCGCCTGGACGACGGCGTCGCTGATCTCGCAGATCCCCTCCGCACGGGTGTGGACGCGGCGGACGGTGGCGATGACCGGGGTGGCGGCGTACTCGGCGGCGGTGCCGGACGTGGACCTCGGCGCGGGCACCGCCCCGGCGCCGGACGTGCCGCCCCGGCGCCCGCTGCGCCGGCTGGAGCTGACGGGCTTCGGGGTCCGGCACACCGACGGGACGGTGGCCGTCCGCGACGTCGACCTGACGGTGGAACGCGGCCAGTTGGTGCTGGTCGTCGGGCCGGTCGGCGCGGGCAAGTCGTCGCTGCTGCGGGCGCTCGCCGGCATCGCGCCGCACACCGGCCTGCTGACCTGGAACGGCGAGCCGGTCACCGAGCCGGAGCTGTTCCTGCGCCCCAACCAGGTGGGCTACGTCGGCCAGCTGCCCCGGGTGCTCTCCGGCACGGTGGCCGACAACATCACGCTCGGCCACCAGGTGGACGCCGCCGCGGCGGTGTCGACCGCCCAGCTCGACCACGACCTGGCGGCGGCCGGGGGCGGGCTCGGGCTGCTGATCGGGCACAAGGGCACCCGGCTCTCCGGCGGGCAGCTGCAGCGCCTCGCGCTGGCCCGGGCGCTCGCGCCGCGTACCGAGCTGCTGGTCGCCGACGACGTGTCCTCGGCGCTGGACGTCACCACGGAGCTGGCGCTCTGGCAGGCCCTGCGCGAGCACGGGGTGACCGTGGTGGGCTCGACCTCGAAGCGGGCCGCCCTGGTGCGGGCCGACCACGTCGTGGTCCTGCTGTCCGGCTCGGTCGCCGCCCAGGGCCCCTGGCGCGACCTGGAACCGCACTGGTCCCACCTGGCCGGCTGACCCGCTCTCCCCGGCCCCACCGCGAGGGGGCCGGGGAGGGGGTGGGGTCAGCGGGCGCGGGTGTACTGGGCGGGCCAGGTGGGGGTGGCGCCGAGCTTGGCGGCGGCGCGGTGCGGCCAGTACGGGTCGCGCAGGAGTTCCCGCCCGAGCAGGACCAGGTCGGCGTCGCCGGCGGCGACGACCTCCTCGGCCTGCTCCGGCTCGACGATCAGGCCGACCGCGCCGGTGGCCACGCCCGCCTCGCGGCGTACCCGGGCGGACAGCGGCACCTGGTAGCCCGGGCCGACGGGGATCGTGGCGGTGCTGGACGCGCCGCCCGAGGAGCAGTCGACGAGGTCGACCCCGGCACCGGCCAGCTCGCCGGCGAGCACCACGCTGTCCTCGACCGTCCAGCCATCGGGCTCCCAGTCCGTGGCGGAGATCCGGGTCAGCACGGGCACGTCCTCGCCGACCGCCGCGCGGACCGCCCGGGCCACCTCCAGGGTCAGCCGCATCCGGCCGGCCCGGTCCCCGCCCCAGCCGTCCTGCCGGTGGTTGGTCAGGGGCGAGAGGAACTCGTGCAGCAGGTAGCCGTGCGCGGCGTGGATCTCCACGGCGGCGAACCCGGCGTCGACGGCCCGCCCGGCCGCCGCCGCGAACGCCTCGACCACGCCGGCGATCCCGGCCTCGTCCAGGGCGGTCGGCACCCGGTAGTCGGGCACGAACGGCGTCGACCCGGGGCCGACCGGCGCCCACCCGCCCTCGGCGTCGGGCACCCCGCCCCGGCGCGGCGCCCACGGCCGGTACGTCGACGCCTTGAACCCGGCGTGCGCGAGCTGCACCGCCGGCACGGCGCCGTGCGCCGCGACGAACGCGGTCACCGGCCGCCAGGCGTCGACGTGCGCCCCGGACCAGAGCCCGGTGTCCTGGGGGCTGATCCGACCCTCCGGCACCACCGCGGTGGCCTCGGTCAGCACCAGGCCGACGCCGCCGACCGCCCGGCCGCCGAGGTGCACCAGGTGCCAGTCGGTGGGCAGGCCGTCCGGGCCAGCGGTGTACTGGCACATCGGCGCCAGGGCGATCCGGTTGGGCAGGGTCACCGCGCGCAGGGCCAGCGGTGTGAACAGGACACTCATGTCGTCATCCTCTCTACCGGCCGAGGAGGACCTCCCCACGGAGGTCCTCCTCGGCGTCGACGCGCCCGTCGGTGGTGGGCGTCGCCCGGACGTCCCGCCGGGGTCGTGGCGGGGCTGGCCCGCCGGGGTCGTGGCGGGCGTGGTCCGCCGGGGAGGTGCCGCAGCGGCGTCCCGCAGCGGCGGGCGGGAGGAGTCCTCAGGCCGGGACGGGGCTGAGGTCCTCCGGCCGGCGGGACCGGGCGTCGGCCTCGGCGTCCGCCGGGTCGAGCGGCGAGCGCCGGCCGGCCGAGTCGTACGCGGTCCGGTCCAGCGTGCCCTCGCGGGCCGCGACGATGGTCGGCACCAGCGCCTGACCGGCCACGTTGGTGGCGGTGCGGATCATGTCGAGGATCGGGTCGATCGCCAGCAGCAGGCCGGCGCCGGCCAGCGGCAGGCCGAGCGTGCTCAGGGTCAGCGTGAGCATCACGATCGCGCCGGTCAGGCCGGCGGTGGCAGCCGAGCCGACCACCGACACGAAGGCGATCAGCAGGTAGTCGGTGACGCCGAGGTCCACCCCGAAGACCTGGGCGACGAAGATCGCCGCGAGGGCCGGGTAGATCGCCGCGCAGCCGTCCATCTTCGTGGTCGCGCCGAACGGCACCGCGAACGAGGCGTACTCGCGGGGAACGCCGAGCCGCTCGACCGAGCGCTGGGTCACGGGCATCGTGCCCACCGAGGAACGGGAGACGAAGGCCAGCTCGATCGCGGGCCAGGCGCCGGCGAAGAAGCGCAGCGGGTTGAGCCGGCCGGCGGCCAGCAGCACCAGCGGGTAGACCACGAACAGCACGATCGCGCAGCCGACGTAGACGGCGGTGGTGAACTTCGCGAGCGGGGCCACCAGGTTCCAGCCGTACGAGGCGACGGCGTTGCCGATCAGGCCGAGCGTGCCGATCGGGGCGAGCCGGATGACCCACCAGAGCGCCTTCTGGACGATCTCCAGCAGCGCCCGGTTGAGCGCCACGAACGGCTCGGCCTTCTCGCCGACCAGCAGCGCCGCGGCGCCGACGACGAGGGCCAGGAAGACGATCTGGAGCACGTTGCCCTCGACGAACGCGCCGACCGGGTTGGTCGGCACGATGCCGGTGAGGAAGTCGGTCCAGGAGCCGGTCCGCTTCGGGGCGGCGGCGCCGGCGGTGTCCAGGGTGACGCCACGGCCGGGGTTGGTGAGCAGGCCGAGCCCGATGCCGACGGCCACGGCGACCAACGCGGTGGCGCCGAACCAGAGCAGGGTCTTCAGCGCGAGCCGGGCGGCGTTGGCCACCCCCCGCAGACTGACGACGCTGACCACGATGGCGGTGAAGACCAGCGGCGGCACGGCCAGCTTGAGGAGCTGGACGAAGAGGCCGCCGACGGTGTCGAGGGTGCTGGTGAGCCAGCTCAGGTCGTTGGCGCGGGCGAGGAAGCCGAGCGCCACGCCGAGGACGAGGCCGAGCAGGATCTGCACGGAGAAGGGGATCTTGCGCAGGGCGGAAGCCATGAGGATGTGTCCCAGGGTCTGGAGGGTCGAACGGGGCAGCGTCAGGAGAGCGGCTGCGCCGGACAGATGCCGCTGGCCTGCAGTCGGAGGTCGACATACAGGCGCACGGTGAGGTGCCAGACGTTGGTCATCGCCCGCCGAGGTTATCCCCCCGGCCGACTGACCGGAAGGATCGACTCCGGTGACGCTCCTTACAGCGAATGCTTGGAAGGGGCCCTTCCTCTACCGGAGGCGTTAACAAGGTGCCCTTCCTTACCGGCGGAGGGCGATGGTGGTGGCGGTGGCGGTGGCCCAGAGGAGCGCCACCAGGAGCAGCAGTCGCTCCAGCACCCCGACCAGGGTGCCCCGGCCCACCGCGAGCATCGCCAGGCCCACCACCCCGGCCAGCGGCAGCGCCGCCGCCGCCGCCCCGGCGGCCAGCCGGCGCAGCGACCGGTCGGCCCCGGGCGGGAAGGCGATCGCCAGCATCGCGAAGACCACCGCCGCGGTCGCGACGATGCTCGCCCCGCCGTGCACCAGGTCGGCCGCCGTGGCCCGCTCGAACGGCGGCAGCGGGCAGCCCGCGCTGCACGTCACCGCGCCCGAGACCAGGGTGCAGACGCTCCCGGCGGCGAGCAGTGCGGCCGCGAACCGCAGCCCCGCCGGCAGCGCCGCCGCGAGCAGCAGCAGCGCCGCGGCGAGGGCGAAGACCCCGATCCGGTACGCCGGGGCGTACGCGCTGTCGGTGACGCCCGCCTCGCTGACGTACCCGGTCAGGCCCGGGCCGGGACCGGCGACCACGGCGACGGTCACGGCGGTCGCGCCCGCGACGATGCAGCCGGTCGCGGCCGACGCGGCGGCGGCCCGGGACGGGGAGACGGACGGGCCCGCCCGGCGCGGCTCGGCCACGCCCGGGGCGGCGGTCGGGTCCGCCCGGCGCGGCTCAGCCACGCCCGTGCGGCGTCGTCCAGCCGGAGGTGTCGGGGCCGAGCGGGACGATGCCCGTCGGGTTGATCGCCGCGTGGGTGCCGTAGTAGTGCCGCTTGATGTGGTCGAAGTCGACCGTCTCGCCGAAGCCCGGCGTCTGGAACAGGTCCCGCGCGTACGCCCAGAGCACCGGCATCTCGGTGAGCTTCTGCCGGTTGCACTTGAAGTGCCCGTGGTACGCCACGTCGAAGCGGACCAGGGTGGTGAACAGCCGCACGTCGGCCTCGGTGATCGCGTCGCCCATCAGGTAACGCCGGCCCGCCAGCCGCTCCGACAGCGCGTCGAGCCGGGCGAACAGCGCCGTGAACGCCTCCTCGTACGCGGCCTGCGAGGTGGCGAAGCCGCAGCGGTAGACGCCGTTGTTGACGTCCCGGTGGATCTCCGCCATCAGCGCGTCCATCTCCGGGCGGAGCTCCACCGGGTAGAGGTCCGGCGCGCCCGGCTTGTGCAGGCTGCGCCACTCGGTGGAGAAGTCGAGGGTGAGCTGCGGATAGTCGTTGGTGACCACCCGCCCGGTGTGCGTGTCGACCAGGGCCGGCACGGTGACCCGCCCGGTGTAGTCGGGGTCCGTGGCCAGGTACGCCTCGGAGAGGAAGCCGATGCCGAGCACCGGGTCGAACCCGTCCGGGTCGAGGCTGAACCGCCAGCCGCGCTCGTCGCGGATCGGGTCGACCGTGCCGAGTGAGATCGCGTCCTGGAGGCCGAGCAGGTTACGGACGATCCGGGCCCGGTGCGCCCAGGGGCAGGCCCGGCACCAGATCAGTCGGTAGCGGCCCGGCTCCAGCGGCCAGCGGTCCTGGTCGTCCGGGCCGCCCCCTGCGGGAGAGGTCGAGTGGGGGGTGACCCGACCGGTGAACCGGTTGGGCTGGCGGACGAACGCGCCACCGCCGCTGGTCTCTGCGCTGAACTGGGCCCGGGCCATGCCGTCAACCTATCCGCTGGGCGCGCGGATATCCTGGCGGCCGGGCGACCCCGTGACCCGGAAAGCGCCTGCCCCCGCCCCTTCCCACCCCCCGAAGGATCGCGCTGATGACCGTGGCATACCTGGTGGCCGGTGTCCGCACCCCGATCGGCCGGTACGGCGGCGCCCTCGCCGGCGTCCGCCCCGACGACCTGGCCGCGCACGTGATCCGCGAGCTGGTCGCCCGGCACCCGTCCGTGGACTGGGCGCGGGTGGACGACGTGATCCTGGGCTGCGCCAACCAGGCCGGGGAGGACAACCGCAACGTGGCCCGGATGGCGGCGCTGCTCGGCGGGCTGCCCGAGGAGGTGCCCGGCAGCACGGTCAACCGGCTCTGCGGTTCGGGCCTCGACGCCCTGGCCACCGCCGCCCGGTCGATCGTGGCCGGCGAGGCCGACCTCGTCGTGGCCGGCGGGGTGGAGAGCATGAGCCGCGCCCCGTTCGTGATGCCGAAGGCGACGACCCCGTACTCCCGCAACGCGGAGGTGTACGACACCACCATCGGCTGGCGGCTGGTCAACCCGCTGATGAAGAAGCACTGGGGCATCGACTCCATGCCGGAGACCGCGGAGAACGTCGCCGCCGAGTACGGCGTCGGCCGGGCCGAGCAGGACGAGTTCGCGTACCGGTCGCAGCAGCGGGCCGCGAAGGCGCAGGCCGACGGCCGGTTCGCCGAGGAGATCGTGCCGGTGAGCGTGCCGGCGGGGCGGCGCGAGACGAAGCTCGTCGAGGTCGACGAGCACCCCCGGGAGACCTCGCTGGAGAAGCTGGCCGCGCTGCCCACCCCGTTCCGCGAGGGCGGCACGGTGACCGCCGGCAACTCCTCCGGCGTCAACGACGGCGCGGTGGCGCTGCTGGTCGCCTCCGAGGCGGCCGTGACCCGGTACAACCTGACCCCGCTGGCCCGGTTCGCCGGGGCCGCCGCGGCCGGCGTACCGCCCCGGACCATGGGCGTCGGGCCGGTGCCGGCCACCCGGAAGCTGCTCGACCGGCTCGGCGTCGGCCTCGACGCGGTCGACGTGATCGAGCTGAACGAGGCGTTCGCCGCGCAGTCCGTCGCGGTGCTGCGCGAGCTGGGCCTGCCCACCGACGCCGAGCATGTCAACCCGAACGGCGGGGCGATCGCGCTCGGGCACCCGCTCGGCGCGAGCGGCGCCCGGCTGGCCCTGACCGCGGCGCTGGAGCTGCGGCGCCGGGGCGGGCGACGGGCGCTCGCCACCATGTGCGTCGGCGTGGGGCAGGGCATCTCGCTGCTGCTGGAGTCCGCCGGCTGACCCGTCGCCGGTCGGAGACCGGCCGGCCCGTCCTGGGCCCGCCGCCCCCGCCGGCCGGAGGGGCGCGGGGCGGGGCCGGTCGGCGCCCGGGTGTCCGGTCGGTGACGGACACCGGACGGGCCGACGAAGTGGGTCATGGGACCTCGCCGTGCCGGGAGTGGGCGGCCTAGAGTGGTGAGCACCACTCGATCCGCGGGTCGGCCGGTGTGGCTCCGCGTGCCCCCCACGCGCCCCGACGCCGGTTCCCTCCCGCACCGCGGCGACGACATGGGGTGCAGCAGTGCAGATGCCGGACGGACTTCCCGCCGAGATCGACCTCTCCCGGCCGAGCGCGGCCCGGGTCTACGACTACTTCCTCGGCGGGGCGCACAACTTCGAGATCGACCGGCAGCTCGCCGAGCAGATCGCCGGCATGACCCCCAACCTGGCGGCCACCATGCGCGCCGGCCGCGAGTTCCTGCGCCGGGCCGTGCGTACGCTGCTGGACGCCGGGGTCGACCAGTTCCTCGACATCGGCTCCGGCATCCCGACCGTCGGCAACGTGCACGAGGTCGCCCAGACGGCCAACCCCAAGGCCCGGGTGGTCTACGTCGACATCGACCCGGTCGCGGTGGCGCACAGCCGGGAGCTGCTCGCCGGCAACGAGCTGACCGGGGTGATCCACGCCGACCTGCGCGAGCCGGAGCGGATCCTGACCGAGGCCCGTGAGCTGGCGCTGCTCGACTTCAGCCGGCCGCTGGGCATCCTGCTCGCCGGGGTGGTGCACTTCATCCCGGACGCCGACCGACCCGGCGACGTCCTGGCCACCCTGCGGGCCGCCGCCGCCCCGGGCAGCTTCCTGGTCATCTCGCACTCCACCTTCGAGGACCAGCCGCAGGAGATGCTCGACGCGCAGCGCCTCTCGGCGCGTACCGACACCGAGATCACGCTGCGCTCGCGGGCCGAGGTCACCAGCTTCTTCGGCGACTGGACGATCCTGGAGCCGGGCGTGGTGCACATGCCGCTCTGGCGTCCGGACTCGCCGTCCGACGTGGACGACCAGCCGGAGCGGTTCGGTGCCTTCGGCGGCGTCGCCCGGTACGACCAGCCCACCGCCTGAGCCCATGGGCGCCGTACCGGAGCCCGGCGGCGACGACCTCAGCCGGTCGGGCGCCCTGCGGTACGCGACCGAGTGGTCCCGGGCGGTGCGCCGGCTCGGTTTCGTGCCGCTCAGCGCGGCCGAGACCGAGCGGCTGCTGCACCTGCACACCGTCCGGCTGGCGCTGGCCGTGCTCGCCGAACCCTTCTCGGCCCTGCCGGCCGAGGAGGTCGGGCGCGCACTGGTCGAGGAGCACCTGACGGAGCCGCGGGTGCTCGACTGGTCGGTGCGGGCCCTCGGCGAGCGCTTCCTTCCCGAGGTGCTGCCCGCCCGGGCGCACCACGACGAGACGGTGGAGCGGGTCGCGGCCCTGCAGGGCGGGCTGGCCGCCGGGTTCGCCCGCGCCCTGCGCGACCGCACCTTCGCCCAGCAGGAGCGGATCGCCCGCTCGGCGTGGCAGGCGCGGGACGAGGTGGAGCAGGCCCTGCGTGACAGCGAGGCCCGGTTCCGGGCGGTCTTCGTCGGGGCGCCCACGGGCATCGGCATCGCCGGCATCGACGGTCGGATCATCGACGTCAACCAGGCGTTCGCGGACATGCTCGGCTACTCCGTCGAGGAGCTGCGGCAGATCAACGTGGCGTCGCTGTTCCACGTCGACGACGCGGCCGGGATGTGGGAGCTCTACCAGGAGCTGGTCGAGGGCAAGCACGACAGCGCCCGGGTGGAGA
Organism: Micromonospora sp. NPDC048063; assembly: GCF_043202855.1. Classification (NCBI taxonomy): domain Bacteria; kingdom Bacillati; phylum Actinomycetota; class Actinomycetes; order Micromonosporales; family Micromonosporaceae; genus Micromonospora; species Micromonospora sp. NPDC048063. Next base: position 225,177 of record NZ_JBIDBG010000003.1, read on the forward strand.
AGCGCTACCACCGCAAGGACGGCAGCGTGGTCTGGACCGACCTGTCCGTCTCGCTGATCCGGCACGACGACGGCCGGCCCCGGTTCACCGTCGCGATGATCGAGGACATCACCGAGCGGTACGAGCTCCAGCAGCGGCTGCGCTTCCAGGCGCTGCACGACCCGCTCACCGGCCTGCCCAACCGGACCCTGTTCTTCGAGACGCTGGGCCAGGTCTTCGAGATGGCCGACGCGGACCACCGCGTCGGGGTCTGCTTTCTCGACCTGGACGGCTTCAAGGCGGTCAACGACAGCCTCGGCCACGACCTCGGTGACCGGCTGCTGGTGGTGATCGCCCGGCGGCTCGCCGAGTGCGTCGCCGGGCGCGGCCACCTGGTCGCCCGGATGGGCGGGGACGAGTTCGTCATCCTGGTCGACGACGGCACCGGCATCGACGACGCGGTGGCCGTCGCCGAGGCGGCTCTGGCCGCCGTCTCCGCCCCGGTCCGGATCGGCGAGCACCAGCTCGCCGTCTCGGCGAGCGTCGGCATCGTCGAGTGTCCCGTCGGCGGGACGAGCGCCTCGGAGCTGATGAAGGCCGCCGACACCACGCTCTACTGGGCGAAGGCGGAGGGCCGCGGCCGGTGGGCGGTCTACGACCCGGAGCGCGGCGCCCGGGACATCGCCCGCTCCGCGCTGGCCGCCGGGCTGCCGGCGGCGCTGGACCGGGACGAGTTCGTGCTCCACTACCAGCCGATCGTGTCCCTGCTGGAGGGCTCGATGCTGGCCGTGGAGGCGCTGGTCCGCTGGCAGCACCCGGAGCTGGGGCTCATCGGGCCGGACCGGTTCATCGGGCTGGCGGAGGAGACCGGCCTGATCGTCCGCCTCGGCGAGTGGGTGCTGCGGCAGGCCTGCCGGGACGCGGAGGAGTGGCGGCGCGAGTTCCCCGCGGCCCGGCTGGTGGTCAGCGTCAACCTGGCCGCCCGGCAGGCCGACGACCCGCGGATCGTGGAGACCGTCGCCGACGCGCTGGCCTCCACCGGGCTCCCGGCCGGGCTGCTGCAACTGGAGTTGACCGAGAGCGCCGTGATGGGCACCGCGGGGGAGCCGCTGCGGTCGCTGCACCGGCTGGCCGCGCTGGGCGTACGGCTGGCGATCGACGACTTCGGCACCGGCTACTCGAACCTGGCGTACCTGCGGCGGCTGCCGATCCACTGCCTCAAGTTGGCCGGCCCGTTCGTCGAGGGAATCCGGGGCGACGGCCCGGAGGCGGCCACCGACCACCGGGACGAGCGGATCGTGGACGCGCTGGTGCGGCTGGCGCACGCGTTGGAGCTGTGGGTCACCGCGGAGGCGGTCGAGACCGGGGTGCAGGCCGAGCGGCTGCGGGCGCTGCGCTGCGACACCGGGCAGGGGCGGTACTTCGGCCCGCCGGCGCCGGCGGCGGAGATCACGGCCCGGCTGCGCGGCGGCGGGCACGGAGCCGCGGCATGAGCCTCGCCGACACCGAGGCGGCCGTCGCCGTCCTCGCCGCGCTGGCCATCCTCGCCGGGCTGGCCGGCGTGGTGGTGCCCGGCCTGCCGGCGCTGCCGCTGTGCTGGGGCGGGGTGCTGGTCTGGGCGCTCTTCGGCGGCGCCGGGCCGGGGCGCTGGGCGGTGCTCGCCGCCGCCACGGTGGTCGTCGCCGGCGGCACCGTCGTGAAGTACGCCTGGCCGGGGCGGAACCTGAAACGCACCGGGGTGCCCACCTCGTCGCTGCTCGCCGGCGGCGTGCTGGGACTGGTCGGCTTCTTCGTCGTACCGGTGGTCGGGCTGGTGCTCGGCTTCGTCGGCGGGGTGTGGGCGGCGGAGCGGCTGCGGCTGGGCGACTCCCGGCTGGCCTGGCCGGCGACGAAGCAGGCCGTGGCGGCGGCCGGCCTGTCCATGCTGGTCGAGTTCCTCGCCGGCCTGCTCGTGGCGGCGCTCTGGGTCGTCGGTCTGCTGCTGACCTGACGGCGTGGTGGTGGGGCGGCGGCGCGGGGCGGGCGTCGGGTACGGCGCAGCGCCGCACGGGTGAGAGAGAGGTGACGTGCCCCGCGCCGCCGCGGTGCCGGGGCGGTCCGAGCGCCCGGCGGTGGCCCGTCGCGATCGGGCCTGGTCACGGGCTCAAGCATGCGGCGCACGCGCCCGGACGGCAACGCAATTTGCCCGCTCGCCGGCCCGGGCCGGTCGGCGGGAGCGAGCCCGGCGCACCCACCCCGGGCGGTTGCCGGGATCCGGGGCTGGGCATTGACGGTGGTCAGGTTAGCCAGTAGACCTTGGTGATGGAGGCCCGCCGATGAGGAAAGCTCCGCTCACGTTGGAACAACTGCGGGTCGCCATCGCCGAGGGCGAGATCGACACCGTGGTGCTGGCCCTGGTGGACATGCAGGGCCGGTTGCAGGGCAAGCGGTTCCACGCCCCCCACTTCCTCGACCACGTCGTCGCGCACGGCAGCGAGGGCTGCAACTACCTGCTCGCCGTGGACGTCGACATGAACACCGTCGACGGGTACGCGATGTCGAGCTGGGAACGCGGCTACGGCGACTTCGCCATGGTGCCGGACTTCGACACGCTGCGCCGGGTGCCCTGGCAGCCGGGCAGCGCGCTGCTCCTGGCGGACCTGGCCTGGCTGGACGGGTCAGGGCCGGTGGCCGCCTCGCCCCGGCAGATCCTGCGCCGTCAGCTGGACCGGATGGCGGGGCACGGGCTGACCGCGTACGCCGGCACGGAGCTGGAGTTCGTGTTGTTCCGCGACTCCTACGAGGACGCCTGGCGGCGCGGCTACCGGGAGCTGACCCCCGCCAACCAGTACAACGTGGACTACTCCCTGCTCGGCACCGCCCGCGTGGAGCCGCTGCTGCGCCGCATCCGCCGGGAGATGGCGGGGGCGGGGCTGACCCCCGAGAGCGCGAAGGGGGAGTGCAACCTAGGCCAGCACGAGATCGCCTTCCGCTACGACGAGGCGGTGGCCTGCGCCGACCACCACGTCATCTACAAGAACGGGGCGAAGGAGATCGCCGCCCAGGAGGGCATGTCGATCACCTTCATGGCCAAGCCGAACGAGCGGGAGGGCAACTCCTGCCACATCCACTTCTCCCTGCGTGACGCGGACGGCCGGTCGGCGCTGCTCGGCGACGGGCCGGCGCACCTGTCGGCGACCGGGCGGCGGGTGCTGGCCGGGCTGCTCGCCACCATGCAGGAGTTCAGCCTCCTGTTCGCCCCGAACGTCAACTCCTACAAGCGCTACCAGCCCGGGTCGTTCGCCCCGACCGCGCTGCGGTGGGGCACGGACAACCGCACCTGCGCCCTGCGGCTGGTCGGGCACGGGCAGGGCATGCGGGTGGAAAACCGGGTCCCGGGGGCGGACGTGAACCCGTACCTGGCCATCGCCGCGCTGGTCGCCGGCGCCGTGCACGGCATCGAGCGCGGACTGGAGCTGGGCGAGGAGTGCACCGGCAACGCGTACGACGACCCGGCCGCCGAGCGGGTCCCCGGCACGCTGCGCGACGCCCTCGCCCGGTGGGAGTCCTCGACGGTGGCGGGGGAGGCATTCGGTGACGAGGTGGTGGCGCACTACGCCAACCAGGCGCGGGTCGAGCTGGCCGCCTTCGACGCCGCCGTGACCGACTGGGAGCTCTTCCGTGGCTTCGAACGCCTCTGACCTCGACCGCGTGCTCGACGGGAAGGGATGGGGCCCGTGACCGAGGTGGTGAACCCGACGACGGGCGAGGTGGTGGCGGTCGTGCCGTCGGCCTCGGCCGACGAGGTCGACGCGGCGATCGGGCGGGCGGACGCGGCGTACCCGCGGTGGCGGGCACTGGCGCCGGGGGACCGGGCGCGGCTGCTGCGCCGGTTCGCCGCGCTGGTGGACGCGCACCTGGAGGAGCTGGCGCAGCTGGAGGTGCGCAACTCGGGGCACACCGTCGGCAACGCGCGGTGGGAGGCGGGCAACGTCCGGGACGTGCTCGACTACTACGCGGGCGCGCCGGAGCGGCTGACCGGGCGGCAGATCCCCGTGCCGGGCGGGCTGGACGTGACATTCCACGAACCACTCGGCGTGGTCGGGGTGATCGTGCCGTGGAACTTCCCGATGCCGATCGCCGCCTGGGGCTTCGCGCCGGCCCTCGCCGCCGGCAACACGGTGGTGCTCAAACCCGCCGAGTTGACCCCGCTGACCGCGCTGCGCCTGGCCGAGCTGGCCCGCGAGGCGGGGCTGCCCGAGGACGTGTTCACGGTGCTGCCGGGAGCCGGGTCCGTGGTGGGGGAGCGCTTCGTCACCCACCCCGCCGTCCGCAAGGTCTGCTTCACCGGCTCCACCGAGGTCGGCACCCGGATCATGGCCGGCTGTGCCGCCCAGGTGAAGCGGGTGACGCTGGAGCTGGGCGGCAAGAGCGCCAACCTGGTCTTCGCCGACGCCGACCTGGAGAAGGCGGCGGCCACCGCCCCGTACGCCGTCTTCGACAACGCCGGCCAGGACTGCTGCGCCCGGTCCCGGATCCTGGTCCAGCGGCCGGCGTACGACCGCTTCCTGGAGCTGCTCGAGCTGGCGGTGCGGGCGTTGCGAGTGGAGGACCCGGCCCGGGAGACCGCCGAGATGGGCCCGCTCATCTCCGCCGGCCAGCGGGACCGGGTCGCGGGGTACGTCGACGGGGCGACCGTCGCCTTCACCGGCTCCCGCCCCGACGGCCCCGGCTTCTGGTACGCCCCGACGGTGCTGCTCGCCGACTCCACGGCGGACCGGCACTGGCGGGAGGAGATCTTCGGCCCGGTCGTCTCGGTGCTCCCGTTCGACGACGAGGCCGACGCGGTGCGACTCGCCAACGACACCGAGTACGGCCTGTCCGGCTCGGTCTGGACCCGGGACGTGGGCCGCGCCGTCCGGGTGGCGCGGGCGGTCGAGGCGGGCAACCTCAGCGTCAACTCGCACTCCTCGGTGCGGTACTGGACCCCCTTCGGCGGGATGAAGCGCTCCGGGCTGGGCCGCGAGCTGGGCCCGGACGCGCTGCACGCCTTCACCGACGTCAAGAACGTGTTCATCGCAACGGAGGAGTGAGGCGCGTGCAGGGTCGTCTTCAGGACCGGGTGGCCGTGGTCACCGGTGCGGGCAGCGGGATCGGGCTGGCCACCGTGCGGCGGTTCGCCGCCGAGGGGGCGCGGGTGGTCTGCGTGGACATCGACCCGGAGGCCGGCAAGCGGGCCGCCGACTCCGTGGGCGGCGAGTTCGTCGCGGCGGACGTCGCCGACGAGACGGCCGTACGGGACCTCTTCGACGGGGTGGCCGAGCGGCACGGGCGGATCGACATCGCGTTCAACAACGCCGGCATCTCCCCGCCGGAGGACGACTCCATCCTGGAGACCGGGCTGGACGCCTGGGAGCGGGTGCTGCGGGTCAACACCACGAGCGTCTACCTCTGCTGCAAGCACGTCATCCCGCACATGCGCCGGCAGGGCAAGGGCTCGATCGTCAACACCGCCTCGTTCGTGGCGCTGATGGGCGCGGCCACCTCGCAGATCGCGTACACGGCGAGCAAGGGCGGGGTGCTGGCGATGACCCGGGAACTGGGCGTGCAGTTCGCCCGGGAGGGCATCCGGGTCAACGCGCTCTGCCCCGGCCCGGTCGCCACCCCGCTGCTGCTGGAGCTCTTCGCCGCCGAACCGGAGCGCGCGGCCCGCCGGCTGGTGCACGTGCCGATGGGGCGGTTCGGCAGGCCGGAGGAGATCGCCGCCGCGGTGGCCTTCCTCGCCAGCGACGACGCCTCCTTCATGACCGCCGCGCAGTTCGTGGTCGACGGCGGCATCACCGGCGCGTACGTCACCCCGCTGTGAGCCCGCGCCCTCCGGATGGCGGGGGAGGTGCCGTCGAGCAGCCGACGGCCGGCCGAGCGGACGTAATCAGCGACCAGGGCGTGGCATGCGTTACGTTGCCGGCCCGTCAGGGTACTGAGCGGGGCACGGCCGGATGGATCATCGGGCCGAGGCGGGGAAGGCCGGAGCGGGAGGCTGCATGAGCTCGGCCCAGGGGGGCGTGGACGAGGGGCACCCGCCCGACCGCGTCCGGGAAGCGGAGTTTCCCCCGCTGCTCGCCGCGGCGTTCGCGGCCGGCGGCGAGATGGGCGAGCGGATGCGCGCGTTCGACTGGTCCACCACCCCGCTGGGCACCCCGGACCGCTGGCCGGCTGCGCTCTGTGCGGCGGTCGGCATGATGCTCGCCTCCAGCGCCCAGATCGTCATGTTCTGGGGCGAGGAGCAGCTCGCCTTCTACAACGACGCCTACCGGCCGACGATCGGCGGCAAGCACCCGGACGCGCTGGGCCGGCCGGCCCGCGAGCACTGGGCGGAGACCTGGGACGTGCTCGGGCCGCTGCTGGAGGGCGTCCGGCGCGGCTGCCGGTCGTACCGGGCCGAGGACCATCCCTTCCCGCTCGACCGGCACGGCTTCCTCGAGGAGACGTACTTCGACGTCTCGTACGACCCGATCCTGGGCGTCGACGGCACCGTCGACGGCATCTTCTGCATCGTCAACGAGACCACCGGCCGGGTGCTCGGCGAGCGCCGGCTGCGGCTGCTGGCGGAGCTGGGCAGCGAGTTGGCCGAGGTGGGCAGCACGGCGGAGCTGGGCCGGGCCGCCGCCGCGGTGTTCGACCGGCACCGGCCGGACGTGCCGTTCGCCCTGGTGCACCTGCCCGACGACACCGGCCGCCTCGCGCTGGCGGGGCGCAGCGGCGTCGACGCCGCGGCGGTCACCACGCCGTCCCCGGCGTCGCTCGCCGAGGTCGCCGCCGGCGGCGCCGCCACCACCGTCGCCGTGACGGACCTGCTCGCCCGGGTCCCGGCCGGCGCGGCCGAGCGGGCGCTGGTGCTGCCGGTCACCGCGGCGAACGAGACCGTCGGGACGCTGGTCGTCGGCCTCGCCCGCCGGCTGCCGCTGACCGCCGAGTACCGCGACTTCTTCGACCTGGTCGCCGCGCAGGTCTCCCGGGCCGTCGGCAAGCAGCAGGCGTACGAGCACCAGCGCGCCCGGGCCGCCGAGCTGGCCGCCCTCGACCGGGCCAAGACCAACTTCTTCGCCAACATCAGCCACGAGTTCCGCACCCCGTTGACCCTGGTGCTCGGCCCGCTGGAGGACCTGCTCGCCGACCCGGCGCTGCCCGCGGCGTACACGGACCGGCTCACCACCATGCACCGCAACGCGCTGCGGCTGCTCAAGCTCGTCAACACGGTGCTCGACTTCTCCCGGCTGGAGTCCGGTCGGCTGGCCGCCCATTACCAGCCGACCGACCTGGCGGACTACACCTCCCGGCTGGCCAGCACGTTCCGCTCGGCGGCCGATCGGGCCGGGCTGCGCCTGGTGGTCGACTGCCCGCCGCTGCCGGCACCGGTCTTCGTGGACCGGGACATGTGGGAGAAGATCGTCCTCAACCTGGTGTCGAACGCGGTGAAGTTCACCTTCGACGGGGAGATCCGGGTGCGGGTCCGCGCCGTCGACGGCACCGCCCGGCTGGAGGTCGCCGACACGGGCGTCGGCATCGTCCCCGAGGAGCTGCCGCAGGTATTCGACCGCTTCCACCGGGCGCCGGGGGCGCGCTCGCGCACCCACGAGGGCACCGGGATCGGTCTGGCGCTGGTCCGCGAGCTGGTCGAGATGCACGGCGGCGAGGTGGCCGCCAGCAGCCGCGTGGACGAGGGCAGCACGTTCACCGTGACCGTCCCCTTCGGCACCGGGCACCTGCCGCCCGAACGGGTCGCCGACGCCGGCCCCCCGGCGCCGGTCGAGCTGGTGCGGGCCGACCTGTACGTGGCGGAGACCGCCCGCTGGGCCGACGCCGCGGGAGCCGGGGCGACCCGGGTGGCCGGGTCGGGCGCCGCCGGGCGGATCCTGGTCGCCGACGACAACGCCGACCTGCGCGAACACGTCACCCGGCTGCTCGCCCCGTCATGGGAGGTGGTCGCGGTGACCGACGGCCTGGAGGCGCTGCGGCTGGCCGTCGACGGCGCCTTCGACCTGGTGCTGACCGACGTGATGATGCCTCGGCTGGACGGCTTCGGGCTGGTCGCCGCGCTGCGTGCGGACGCGCGTACCCGGCACGTGCCGATCGTGCTGCTGTCGGCCCGCGCCGGCTCCGCCGAGGCGGTCGCCGGGCTCTCGGCCGGCGCCGACGACTACCTCACCAAGCCCTTCTCCGGCCAGGAGTTGATCGCCCGGGTCCGGGCCAACGTCGAGCTGGGCCAGCTCCGCGGCCAGATCATCCGCGGGCTACGGGCGCTGGCCGACGCCGCGGTGGCGGTCAACACCGCCCGATCCACGGCCGACGTGCTCCAGGTCGCCGCGCGGCACGCGCTCAGCCTCGCCGAGGCCGCCCGGGTGGTGGTCTCGGCGACCGGGATGCGCTTCGAGGCCGACGGCGGCGGGTCGGCCCCCGTCGAGCCGTCCTTCGTGCTGCCGCTGACCGGCACCGTCGGCGAGCAGCTCGGCGAGCTGCGGGTCTGGCGGCCGGACGGCGACGGCGCCCGCACCGACGAGGCCGCGCTCACCCAGCTCGCCCGGCTGGTCGGCGTGCGACTGGAGAACGCCCAGCTCTACGAGGCCGAGCACCGCATCGCCACCACGCTCCAGCACAGCCTGCTGCCCCGGTCGCTGCCGCAGCTGCCGGGCGCCGTCGTCGCCAGCCGCTACCTGCCGGGCAGCGCCGACGTGGAGGTCGGCGGAGACTGGTACGACGTCGTCGCCCTGTGCGACGACGAGCTGGTGCTGGTCATCGGCGACGTGGTGGGCAAGGGCGTCCGCGCGGCGGCGGCGATGGGCCAGCTCCGCAACGCGCTGCGGGCGTACGTGCTGGAGGGGTTCGACCCGGGCGAGTCGCTGACCCGGCTCAACCGGCTGGTCGGGACGACGGAGGGCCGCTCCTTCGCCACCGTGGTCTGCCTCTGGTTCAGCCCGCGCACCGGCCGGCTGCGGTACGCCAGCGCCGGCCACCCCTCGCCGCTGCTGATCCGGGGGGACGACGTGGCGTTCCTGCACGACCGGGCGCTCGGCCCGCCCGTCGGGGCGATCCCCGACACGTCCTACCGGACGGTCGAGGGGGAACTGACCCCGGGCAGCCGGCTGCTGCTCTACACCGACGGGCTGATCGAGGACCGGCAGCTAGACATCGACGACGCGCTGGCCCGGCTCAGGCAGGACGCGGCGACGCCCGGCGAGCACGTGACCGACGTGATCGACGCCGTGGTCCGGCGGATCGCCGGGCGGCCCCTGCGCGACGACGTCGCGGTGCTGGCCCTGGAGGCGGCGGAACTCAACCGGTTCGCGCTGCGGCTGCCGACCGACCCCACCCGGCTCAGCGTGCTGCGCAAGCGGCTGGAGGACTTCCTCGTCGCCCACTCCGTCAACGAGACGGACCTGTTCGACCTGACCGTCGCCGTCTCCGAGGCGGCCGCCAACGCCATCGAGCATCCCGTCGACCCCGCGGAGCCGGCGATCGCCGTCGAGGTGGTCATCGAGGATCGCACCGTGGTGGCCACCGTGCGCGACAGCGGGCGGTGGCGGGAGTCGACCGGGTCGGGCTTCCGCGGGCGGGGGTTGTCCCTTATCGAGGCGCTGGGGGAGATGTCGGTCACGCGTACCCCCGAGGGGACGGAAGTGACGCTGCGCCGGCGGCTGGCGGACTGAGCACCCGCCCGGCGGCGGCCGGAGCGGCGCGGGATCAGGCCGGGCGGAGCCAGGTCTGCTCGCCCAGACCGGCGATGTCCAGCACGCGGCGGACCTGCCGGGACGGCAGGACGGCGAGGGCGTCGGGGAACTGCTGGGCGAGCCGGACCACGGCGTGGATCGCCGCCGAGTCGAAGAAGGTGACCGCCCGCAGGTCGAGCGTCACCCGCTCGGCCGGCTCCCGCAGCACGGTCTGGACCATCGTGTCGGCGGTGGCCATGTCGACCTCGCCGGTCACCACGACGCGGACGTGACCACCGTCGGCCTCCGCGCTGGCGGAGAATACGGGAGGCGCGCCGTCCCCTTGATCCACGCAGCCACAATGGCACAGCCTCTCGGGCGCGGCAACAACCGGGCCGGGCGGGCGGGGGCGGGGGCCGCCCGGCCCCGCGGCGATAGGCTTGGGCCCATGACCGTCCGTGCGCCGCTGACCCCAGGCACGCTCTCTCCGTTGCGGCCCGTGCCCGCCCACATCGTCCGCCCCGAGTACGTGGGCAAGAAGCGTCCCCAGGAGTGGCGCGGCTCGCACGTGCAGACCCCGGAGACCGTCGAGAAGATGCGGATCGCGGGTCGGCTCGCCGCCCAGGCCACCCAGCTCGCGGGTGAGCACTGCAAGCCCGGCGTGACCACCGACGAGATCGACCGGGTCGTGCACGAGTTCCTCTGCGACCACGGCGCCTACCCGTCGACGTTGGGCTACAAGGGCTTCCCCAAGTCCTGCTGCACCAGCCTCAACGAGGTGATCTGCCACGGCATCCCCGACTCCACCGTGCTCGCCGACGGCGACATCATCAACGTCGACGTCACGGCGTACATCAACGGGGTGCACGGCGACACCGACGCCACCTTCTGCGTCGGCGAGGTCAGCGAGGAGGCCCGGCTGCTGGTCGAGCGGACCCACGAGGCGATGATGCGCGGCATCCGCGCGGTCGCCCCGGGCCGCCAGATCAACGTGGTCGGCCGGGTCATCGAGTCGTACGCGAAGCGCTTCGGCTACGGCGTGGTCCGCGACTTCACCGGCCACGGCATCGGCGAGTCCTTCCACAGCGGGCTCTACGTGCCGCACTACGACAGCCCCCGCCCGACCGACGTGATGGAGCCGGGGATGACGTTCACGATCGAGCCGATGATCACCCTCGGCACCCACCAGTACGACATGTGGGACGACGGCTGGACGGTGGTCACCAAGGACCGCAAGTGGACCGCGCAGTTCGAGCACACCATCGTGGTGACCGAGGACGGCCACGAGATCCTCACACTGCCGTGACCGACACCCCTGCGGCGCTGCGCGAGGCGCACCACGCGGACGTGTCCGGCGGCTGGCTGCGGCCCGCCGTCTTCGGCGCGATGGACGGCCTCGTCACCAACATCGCCCTGATCGCGGGCGTCGGCGGCGGCGGGGTGTCGCCCCGCAGCATCGTGCTCACCGGCACCGCCGGCCTGGTGGCCGGTGCCATCTCGATGGGGCTGGGGGAGTACACGAGCGTCCGCTCGGCCAACGAGCAGGTCGCGGCCGAGGTGGCCAAGGAACGCCGCGAGCTGGAGCGGCACCCCGAGGCGGAGGCGCGCGAGCTGGCCGAGGCGTGGGTCGCCCGGGGCCTGCCGCACGACCTCGCCATGCAGGTCGCCGAGGCCGTGCGGCGCAACCCGGAGGAGGCGCTGCGGGTGCACGTCCGGGAGGAGTTGGGCGTCGACCCCGACGACCAGCCCAGCCCGTGGGCGGCCGCGATCTCGTCGTTCCTGTTCTTCTCGGTCGGGGCCCTGGTGCCGCTGCTGACCTACCTGTTCGGCTCGACCAGCCTCTGGCTGGCGCTGGCCGTCGGTGGGCTCGGGCTCTTCGCGGCCGGGGCGGTGGTCGCCCGGTTCACCGCCCGGCCCTGGTGGTCCGGCGGCCTGCGCCAGCTCCTGCTGGGTGCCGCGGCGGCCGGCGCCACCTACCTCGTCGGCGCCCTCATCGGCGTCCAGGGCGCCCTCGGCTGACGCCGCCGCGCCCTCGGGCCGGCGGAGCCGGTCGTAGGCGCTCCGGTTCGTCGGCCAGGGCGTCCCGCCGCCGCGCGGCGGGTCAGCCGTCGAGGAGGTCGTCGACCGTCCCGTCGACGGGGCGGCCCCGGGCCGTCAGCTCCGCCGCCTGGCGGGCCAGCACGGCACCCACCTCGGTCATGTCCGCGCCGGCCAGGCCGGTGCGCCGCACCGCGTCCCCGGGGTCGCGGAAGTAGGTGCGGCTGAGCAGCCCGTTCACGGTGGCCGCCGCCAGCCGCGCCTCGCCGAGCATCAGCAGGGCCTGGTCGGTCTCGTACCACCCGGCCAGCCGGGCCGCCCGGGCGTGCGCCGCGCTGCCCCTGTACCACGCCTGCCGGGCCGCCGTGCTGAACTCGGCCGGCCGGGCACGGGCCAGCCGGCCCAGGTGCTCGTCACGGAGCGTGCGCAGCCAGCCGGTCGGGTCGTGCAGCGCCCGGGTGCTGACGTACCGGTCGGCGGTCAGCGGCCAGAGCGGGGAGATCAGCCGGGCCTGGTGGAGGTAGTCGTCCGCGCCGGCCACGGTCAGGTCGACCAGCACGCCGTCGACCCGCCGGGTCGCCGGGGGCGGGCCGCCGCCGGGCCGGTAGGTCACCACCAGCAGCCCGACCTCGCCGTCCCCGCCGCCGTCGTCGTCGCCGTGCGCGAGCGGGCCGTGCACGGCGACGGCGAGCACGTCGGCCGGGAAGCGCCGGCGGGCGGCGTCGGCGACCCGCTCGGCCACCGCCCAGCGTGGATCGCCCGGGTGCGGGTCGCCGCCGGAGGCCACGCCGTCCACGTCCACGCCGACCACCTCACGCCCTCGCCGACCGGGCCGCCCGGCACGAGCCGGCCCGCGGTGTCGCGGCGGCGCAGGTCACCGCACCAGCCTAGTCGCGCCCGCCCGACCCGCCCGGCCCGCCGCGCCCGGTGGGGACTCTCGACGCGGCGGGTGAGGGCTTGCAGGACGGGCCCGGGCACCAGTGTGCGCGGCGCCGGCCGGTCAGTCGAGGCGTCGCTCGACCGGCAGCCGGGACCGGGTGAACAGTCCCGCGCCGAGCATCGCGACCAGCGGCACCACCACCAGGACGCCGAGGGTCGCCCACGGGACCACCACCGGGTACGGGTCCTGAACCGGCCACGAGCCGGCGTACCGGCGGTTCAGGGCGGTCAGGATGATCACCGCCGAGCCGAGGCCGGCGACGATGCCGAGCACCGAGCCCAGCACGGCGATCACCCCCGACTGGCACAGCGACAGGAGCCGGCGCAGGCCGGGGCCGGCGCCCACCGCGGCCAGCGTGGACAGGTCGGCGCGCCCCTCGGCCGCCGCCAGCCCGGTGGCGATGCCGGCGGCGCCCACGGTGATCACCCCGGCCGCGGCGGCCAGCAGGAGCAGCACCGGCCGCCCGTCGTCCGACCGGTCGCCCTGCTCGATCTCCACGTGGGCGCCGAGCGGGCGCAGCGCGGTGGCGAACCGGTCCTGCCGGCCCTGGTCGGGTGCCCCGTCGGCCGCGACGGCCCAGCCGAGCGCACGGGTGGCCAGCCCGAGCCGGTCGGCCGCCCGCCGCGAGAGCAGCAGCCGCTCCGTCGGCACCCCGGTGCGCAGCGCGTACGCGGCGACGGCGGTGGGCGCCGAGGTCACCGGCCCGGCCGGTCCCGACCCGTTCACCGCCACCTCGATCCGCCCGTCCACCACGTAGCGCGGATCGGTCACCACCGCGCCGCCGGCGCGCAGCACGGCGGCCGCGGCGGCGACGTCGGCGGGGTCGGCACCGGTCAGCAGCGGCAGGGCGTTCCCATCGTCCACCAGCACCTGGAAGTACGCGCCGTGGAGGTTGTCGCCCCGGCAGCGGGCGTCCGCCCGGGCCTGCCGCCGCTCGGCCTCGCTCAGGCCGTCGCCGGCCGGCCAGGGACACGCCCGGTGCGGCGGCAGCACCGGAGCGACCGAGCAGGGCTCGGCCTCCGTCGTGCACCGCACCCCGGCCAGCGGCGCCACCGTGGCGGCGCCGAGCTGGTCGCGGGCCGCCTCGGTGACCCGGGCCAGGGCGGGTGCGGTGTCCAGGTCCGGCCGGTGCACCAGCACCGTGCCGGCGGGCATACTCGGCTCGTACGTCGCGGCACTCCGCGCGTGGTCGCTGGCCAGGTACACCCCGACCGCGACGCTGCCGGCGACCGCCGCCATCACCGCCGAGATCGCCGGGGCGGCCGAGGAACGGTTGCGGCTGGCGTCGCGCAGCGCGATCCGGGGCGCCAGCGGGAGCGACCGCCCGAGCCGGGCGAGCAGGCCGACCAGCGTCGGGGTGGCGAAGACCAGCCCCAGCTCGCCGAGGACCAGACCGGCGAGGATCACCGGCGGCGACGTCCGGGCGGCCCCGAACGCGGCCAGCGCCGCCCCGCCGGCCGCCATGCACACGCCGGCCGTGAGCCAGCGCCGCCGGTGCGCGGGCGGGGTGCGGCGGCCGGCCAGCCCGGCCACCACGTCCTGCCGGGCCGCCGCCCAGGCCGGGGCCAGCGCGGCCAGCACGCCGGACAGCACCGCGACGGCCGCGACCGCCACCAGGGCCTCCGGCCAGCAGCGGTACCCGCCGAAGCGCGCGCCGTAGAGGTGCTGCTCGACCAGCGGCCGGGCGGCGAACGCGGCGGCGACGCCGAGCGTGAGCCCGGTGGCCGCCCCGAGGGCGCCCAGCACCACGCCGTCGGCCAGCACGATCCGGCGCAGGTGGGCGTCGTCGCCGCCCGCCACCGCGACCAACGCGAGGTCCCGGCGCCGCCGCCGTACGCCGACCGCGAAGGCCGGGCCGACGAGCAGCACCACCTCCAGCAGCCCCAGCCCGCCGACGAGTACCGACACGCTCATCCCCTCGACGTCGACCGAGGAGAACGGTTCGGGCCCGGCGAAGTCCACCCCCGAGGGCGGGGCGGGGGTGCGGGCGTGGACCACGACGCCGTGGTCGTTGAGCCGGCGGAACAGTGTCTCGTCCGCCGTCCCGGGCAGGTCCACCAGCCAGGTCATGTCCGGCTCGGCGTCCGTCGGACCGGCGGTCGCCGGGTGCAGCGTGACGATCGGTCCCAGGTCGTCCGGGTACTCGACCACCCCGACCACCCGCCACGAGCGGGAGCCGTCCCCGGACGTGACGGTGCCACCGGGACGGACGTCGAGTCGGCGCAGCGCGGCGGGGCTCAGCGCGATCTCGTCCGGCCCGGCCGGCGCCCGGCCGGAACGGAACCGGGCCAGCCCCCGGCCGAGCGGGTCCGCGAGGTCCACGGCGCGGCCGGTGACGTCCCGGTCGACCCGGTCGCCGACCCGGGCGTCGAAGTTCACCCAGCGGCGCAGCGGGACGACCCGGCTCCCGGCCGGCAGCAGGGCGGTGACCTGTTCGGCGGTGACCCGTTCGGCCGGCGGGGTCGCGTCGTGGTCGGACACCCAGCCATCGCCCCAGGAGTCCTGGGTGACCGGCCCGCGCGCCACCCAGAGCAGTTCCGCGTCGGCGACACCGAGCTGTCGCTCGGTCCGCTCGGCCCGGGTCAGCTCGGACATGTCCCAGCTCACCGCGGTGAAGGTCAGCACCAGCACCGGCAGCGTGATCATCGCGAGCACCAGCGCCGTACGCCCCCGCGCCCGTCGGGCCTCCCGGCGGGCGATCCGCAGCGCCACCCACCAGGAGCCGACGGCGCCCGCGAGCCGGCCGCCCCGGCCCGCCGTCACCGACCGCTGCCGGTCAACAGCTGCTCCACGCTGCCGAGCGGGGCCGTCGAGTCGACCAGCACCCCGTCGCGGAGGAAGACCACCCGGTCGGCCCAGGCGGCGTGCCGCGCCTCGTGGGTGACCAGGACTGCGGCGGCCCCGGCGTCGACCCGCCGGCGCAGCAGGTGCAGCACCGCCTCGCCGGTCTGCGAGTCCAGCGCCCCGGTGGGCTCGTCGGCGAGCACCAGCCGGCGCTCGCCGACCAGCGCGCGGGCGATCGCCACCCGCTGCTGCTGGCCGCCGGAGAGCTGGTCGGGGAACCGGTCGCCGAGTTCCGGCAGGCCCACCTCGGCCAGCGCGTCCAGCGCCAGCCGGCGCGCCCGCCGGACGCCGGTCCCGTCGAGTTCCAGGGGGAGCGCGACGTTCTCCACGGCGGTGAGGCTGCCGAGCAGGTTCAGGTCCTGGAAGATGTAGCCGATCCGGCGGCGACGCACCTGGGCGAGGCGGCGCCGGTCCAGGGCGCCGAGGTGCTCGCCCTCGACGAGCACCTCGCCGGCGGTCGGGCCGTCCAGCCCACCGGCGAGGGCCAACAGGGTGGACTTCCCGGAGCCGGAGGGCCCCATCACCGCGACGAGCTCGCCCGGGTGGACGGCGAGGCTCACGCCGCGCAGCGCGTGCACCGCCGCCGGCCCGGTGCCGTGGGTGCGGTGCACGTCGCGCACATCGAGCACGGCCGGGGCCGGGCTGTCGCCCGCCGGCCCGCTGCCCACGCTCACCGTCGCGCCTCCTCGTCCGCCCGGTCCACCGCCTCGGCGGGCGTCGTCGGCGCGCGGCCGGGCCCCGTCGGACGGTAGCGCACCAGGCTCGTCTCGCAGTGGTCCAGCCAGCGCACCTCGGCCTCGGCCTGGAAGACCATGGCGTCCAGCACCAGCCGCCACGGCAGGTCCTCCGGGCGGTCGCTGGCGTACTTCAACCGGGTCAACTCCTGCAGCGTCCGCATGGTCGCGCTGCGCTGGGTCTGCACCACCGAGCGCACGTCGACGCCGGGCGTGGTCAGCGCGAGGGCCAGCTTGATCGCCAACTCGTCGCGGGGCCGGTCGGTGCGGCTGATCGGGGTGGCGAACCACAGCGCCAGGTCCGTCCGCCCGGCGTCGGTGATCTCGTACGGGCGCTGCCCGGCCTCGCTCTCGGGGAGCGAGCGGACCAGCCCGTCCCGCTCCAGGCGGGACAGGGTGGTGTAGACCTGCCCGATGTTCAGCGGCCAGGTCGAGCCGGTCGACTCCTCGAACGCGGCGCGGAGCTGGTAGCCGTACATCTGGCCGCGTTCGAGCAGGGCGAGCAGCCCGTGACGGATGGACATGGCTCCGGAGTATGCATACCTGGTATGCGACCCGCAACCGGAGCGTCACCGCCGGCAGCGGCGGTCAGGCGGGCCGGCCGGGGAACGGCACGGTCAGCGGGGTGATTCCGGCCGTCCGGCGCCAGCGGGTCGCCCGCAGGGCGTACTCGACCAGGGCGGCCAGCGCCCGGTCGCGGTCGGCGCCGGTGGTGGCGGGCACCGCCGCCCGCCAGAACGCCGCGGTGCGCTCCTCCACCTCGACGGCGAGCCGCAGCGCGCTCGCCCGGTCGGTCACCGGGAACGGCAGGGCGTAGCCCGCCCGGTCGGGCGGGACGCTGCCGCCGCCCGCGCTCAGCTGCATCACCAGGTCGTCGCGGCGGCGCCGGTGCGCGGCCTCCGCCTCGCGGGCGGCGGTCCGGGCCGCGCCGGTGAGGCGTACCCCGATGGGGCCGTAGGCCCAGATCGCCGCGTACTCGGCGGTGAGCGCCGCGCCCAGGGCTCCGGCCGGCCCGGTCGGTGACGGTGTCGGTGCGGTCACTTCAGCGCCTCCACGTGCGTGGCCCGGGCGGCGGCGATCGAGGCGAGCAGGGCGGCCCGCTCCGCCGGCGCCGCCGCGCAGGCACTGGTCGCCGTCTCCCGGCCGGTGCGCTCGCGCTCCCGCAGCGCGGCCCGGGCGGCGGCCGGGTCGGCCGCCGGGGCGGGGGTGGCCGCGGCGGGCGCCGAGGGCAGCGGCACGCCGATCACCCGGGCCAGCTCGGCCGCGTGCGCGCCGTGCGCCTCGGCGATCGGGGTGAGCAGGCCGGCCAGCGCGGGGTGCGCCGCGGCGGCGTCGCGGTGCCCGGCGGCGAGCCGGAGCGCCTCGTCGAGCAGCGGCGTGAGCGGGTCGGGCCCGGGACTGGGATCGTCGTCGCGGTCGAGAAGATCACAGCCGGTCAGTGGCGCCGTCGCGCCGCCGAGTGCCAGGAGCGCCCCGGCGCGCAGCACCGTTCGCCGGGAATGCCCGGTTGCTCCGCCGCGTTGTGTCGTTCTGCCCGTCGCCACCGGACAAGTCAACACCATCACCGGCCGTACGTGGGCCACCGGCGTCGGTGCGCCGCCCGGTCCGGTGCCCGGCAGGCGCGTTACGCTCTGCGCAGCCACCGGCGCGTCAGCTCCGGTGGCATACCGGCATGGCGACCGATCGGGGCGCCGTCGATCACGAGAAGGGTGCGGAGATGACGCAGCGTGGCCGTGCCACGAGGTCGACGGGTCCGGCGGGCAGACCCCGGCGCGCCGACGCCCCCCGGGGCGGGGAACGCGCCGGCGGCCCGCGCGGCGACCTCGCCGCCCGGCGGGCCCGGCTGCGTGAGGTCATCGAGCCGGTGGTCGCCGGCGCCGGCTACGACCTGGAGGAGCTCACCGTCTCCCGGGCGGGCCGCCGGCACGTGGTGCGGGTGATCGTGGACGCCGACGGCGGGATCAACCTGGACGCCGTCGCCGAGGTCTCCCGGGCCGTCTCCGCGGCCCTCGACGCGGCCGAGGAGTCCGGGGGTGACATCGTCGCCGGGGAATACCAGCTGGAGGTCAGCTCCCCGGGCGTGGACCGGCCGCTGACCCTGCCCCGGCACTGGCGGCGCAACGTCGGGCGGCTGGTCAAGGTGACCGCCCGCGGCGCGGGCGCTCCGCCCGGGCAGCGCGCCGGGCAGCCCGCCGGCGACCGGCAGGTCACCGGCCGGGTGGTCGAGGCCGACGACGAACGCGTGGTGCTGGAGACCGACACCGGCCGCACCACGTGGACCTACGCCGAGCTCGGCCCCGGCCGGGTGCAGGTCGAGTTCCACCGCCTCGACGAGATCGAGGAGACGGACGAACCCGACGACATGGACGACACCGACGACTTCGACGACGAAGATGATGTGGAGGACGAGGAGAGGTGAACATCGACCTCGCGGCGCTGCGCGCACTCGAGCGCGAGCGGGAGATCCCGTTCGACACGATCCTCGCGGCGATCGAGACCGCGCTGCTGACGGCCTACCGGCACACCGAGGGGGCGGAACCGCACGCCCGGGTGGAGATCGACCGCAAGTCCGGCGCGGCCCTGGTCTACGCGCAGGAGCTGGACGACGACGGCACGGTGGTGCGGGAGTGGGACGACACCCCGCACGACTTCGGCCGGATCGCCGCCATGACCGCGAAGCAGGTGATCCTCCAGCGGCTGCGGGAGGCCACCGACGAGGTGCACTTCGGCGAGTACGTCGGCCGCGACGGCGACCTGGTCACCGGCGTGGTGCAGGCGCACGAGGCGCGGGCGGAGAAGGGCATCGTCACCGTCGACCTGGGCAAGCTGGAGGGCGTCCTGCCGCAGTCGGAGCAGGTGCCCGGCGAGCGGTACGTCCACGGCGAGCGGATCCGCTGCGTGGTGGTGCACGTGGCCAAGGGGATGCGCGGCCCGCAGATCACCCTGTCCCGTTCGCACCCGGCGCTGGTCAAGAAGCTCTTCGCGCTCGAGGTGCCGGAGATCGCCGACGGCACGGTCGAGATCGGCGCGATCGCACGTGAGGCGGGTCACCGTACGAAGATCGCGGTCCGCTCCACCGCCCAGGGCGTGAACGCCAAGGGGGCCTGCATCGGCCCGATGGGCCAGCGGGTCCGCGCGGTGATGAGCGAGCTGCACGGCGAGAAGATCGACATCATCGACTGGTCGGACGACCCGGCGACCTTCGTCGGCAACGCGTTGTCGCCGGCCAAGGCGCTGCGGGTCGAGGTGGTCGACCTGGCCACCCGGACGGCCCGGGTGACGGTGCCGGACTTCCAGCTCTCCCTCGCCATCGGCAGGGAGGGGCAGAATGCCCGGCTTGCTGCCCGGCTGACCGGTTGGCGGATCGACATCCGGTCCGACGCGGAGCAGGCCGGGGCGAGCGGCCGGAGCGGGGCTGATCACGTCCCGGAGCCGGGCAGCGCGATCTCGGGCGCCTAGGGGTAGACTTTCTCCAGTGGTACGACGCGCGCTGCCGGAGCGCACCTGTGTGGGTTGCCGGCGACGTGCGCCGGCCAGCGAATTGCTGCGGATCGTCGCGGTCGGCGACGAGGCTGGTCACAGCCTCCGGCCCGATCCGGCCCGCAGGCTGCCGGGTCGGGGAGCGAACATGCACCCGGATCCGGCCTGCTTCGCGCAAGCGGTGCGGCGGCGCGCCTTCGGGCGGGCGCTGCGCGTCACCGGGGTCCTCGACCACGGTGAGCTCGCGGAGCACGTCGATGCGCCAACCACTACGTCCGGTCAGCCCGACCGGGCGAGGGTCGCTAGCAAGGTAGGACGACCGACATGAGCACACGATGAAGTCCCTGAAATGACCAGGCTTCAAGTGCACGAGTGAGGTCGCTGCGGGTGCTGCCCGCACGACCTCGGAGTGAGGAGTGCAGTGGCAGGTAAGGCCCGCGTACACGAGCTTGCGAAAGAGCTCGGGGTCGAAAGCAAGACCGTTCTCGCCAAGCTCAAGGAGATGGGCGAGTTCGTGAAGTCCGCGTCCAGCACCGTCGAGGCGCCCGTCGCCCGACGTCTGCGTGGCGCATTCGTCGCGTCCGCCGGTGGGTCCTCGGCGCCGACCGCCCCTCCGGCGGCAGCCCCGAGCCCGGCACCGACCCCGACGCCGTCCCCGACCCCGGGTGCCCCCCGGGTCTCGGCCAAGCCGATGCCGCCGCGGCGGCCGGCCGCGCCGACCCCTGGACCGAAGCCCAAGGGCCCGGTCCCCGGCCCGCCGCAGCCGGCGACCCCGGTCGCCAAGCCGGCGAGCGCGCACGACATCGAGGTGGCGGCCGCCGAGGCGCGCGCCGCCGCGCTGAAGGCTGAGCAGGAGGCCGCGGTCAAGGCCGCGCAGGCCGCCCGCCAGCAGCAGCGGGAGAACGTCCGACGGGAGCCCCCGACCGAGGGCGGTCCCCGTCCGGGTCCGCGTCCCGGCCCGAACGCCGTGCCGCCCCGTCCGGGTTCCCCGGCCGCGGGTCGTCCCGGCGCCCCGCAGCCGGGCCCGGGTGCCCGGCCGGGTGGTCGCCCGCCGGCGCGCGGCGCCGGCAACAACCCGTTCGGCATCCAGGGCGGTCAGCAGCAGCAGCGGCCGCCGGCCGCCGGTGCCGGCGGTCCCCGGCCCAGCCCGGCGGGCATGCCGCCGCGGCCGAGCCCGGCCTCCATGCCGCCGCGGCCCAGCCCGGCCTCCATGCCGAGCCAGCGGCCCACCACGGGTCGCCCCGGCGGTCCCGGTGGCGGACGTGGCGGCCCCGGCGGCGGCGCGGGTCGTCCCGGTGGCGGTGGCTTCCGTCCCGGTGGCGGCGGCGGTGGCGGTGGCTTCCGCGGCGGTCCCGGTGGTGGTGGCGGCGGTGGCGGTGGCTACCGGGGCGGCCCCGGTGGTGGCGGCGGCGGTGCTCCCGGCGGCGGTTTCCGTCCGGGTGCCCCGGCTGGTGGCGGTGGTCGTCCCGGTGGCGGCGGTCGTGGCCGTGGCGGTGGCGCCGCGGGTGCCTTCGGGCGTCCGGGTGGCCGGCCGACCCGTGGTCGCAAGTCCAAGAAGCAGCGCAGACAGGAGTTCGACAACCTGTCGGCCCCGACCATGAGCTCGGGTGCCCCCCGGGGTCAGGGTCAGGTCATCAGGCTCTCCCGTGGCGCCTCGCTGTCGGACTTCGCCGACAAGATCAACGCCAACCCGGGTTCGCTGGTCCAGGAGATGTTCAACCTGGGCGAGATGGTCACCGCGACCCAGTCGTGCTCCGACGACACCCTGCAGCTGCTGGGTGAGCACCTCGGCTTCAACGTGCAGATCGTCAGCCCGGAGGACGAGGACCGCGAGCTGCTCGCGCAGTTCAACATCGACCTCGACGCCGAGGTCGCGGAGGACCGCCTGGTCAGCCGTGCGCCGGTCGTGACCGTCATGGGTCACGTCGACCACGGTAAGACCAAGCTGCTCGACGCGATCCGCAAGGCGAACGTCGTGGCCGGCGAGGCGGGTGGCATCACCCAGCACATCGGCGCGTACCAGGTCCACGTCCCGCACGAGGGCGAGGACCGGGCGGTGACCTTCATCGACACCCCGGGTCACGAGGCGTTCACCGCCATGCGTGCCCGTGGTGCCCAGGTGACCGACATCGTGGTGCTGGTGGTGGCGGCCGACGACGGCGTGATGCCGCAGACGATCGAGGCGTTGAACCACGCCAAGGCGGCCGACGTGCCGATCGTGGTGGCGGTCAACAAGGTCGACAAGCCGGAGGCCAACCCGGACAAGGTCCGCCAGCAGCTGACCGAGTACGGGCTGGTCGCCGAGGAGTACGGCGGCGACACGATGTTCGTCAACGTGGCGGCGAAGCCCGGCATCGGCATCGACGACCTGCTCGAGGCGGTCCTGCTGACCGCCGACGCGTCGCTGGAGCTGACCGCTCCGATCGACGGGCCGGCGCAGGGTGTGGCCATCGAGGCGCACCTGGACAAGGGCCGCGGCGCGGTGGCGACGGTGCTGGTGCAGAAGGGCACCCTGCGGGCGGGCGACTCGATCGTCGCCGGTGGGGCGCACGGCCGGGTCCGGGCGATGCTCGACGAGAACGGCAACCAGGTCGCCGAGGCGGGTCCGGCCCGTCCGGTCCTGGTGCTCGGTCTGACCGCGGTGCCGGGTGCGGGTGACACCTTCCTGGCGGCCGAGGACGACCGCACGGTGCGCCAGATCGCCGAGCAGCGGCAGGCGCGGCGGCGGGCGGCGGCGTTCGCCAACTCCCGTGGCCGGGCCACCCTCGAGACGCTCATGGAGCAGCTCAAGGAGGGCGAGAAGACCTCGCTCAACCTGGTGCTCAAGGGCGACGTCTCCGGTTCCGTGGAGGCCCTCGAGGACGCGCTGTTCAACCTCGACATCCCGGAGGAGGTCCAGCTCAGGATCATCCACCGGGGCGTGGGTGCGATCACCGAGAGCGACGTCATGCTCGCGAGCGCCTCGTCCGAGGCGGTCACGATCATCGGCTTCAACGTGCGGGCCTCCAACAAGGTCCGCGAGATGGCCGACCGCGAGGGCGTGGAGATCCGGTACTACACCGTCATCTACCAGGCCATCGAGGAGATCGACGCCGCCCTCAAGGGGCTGCTCAAGCCGGAGTACGAGGAGGTCGAGCTGGGCACCGCGGAGATCCGCGACGTCTTCCGCTCGTCCAAGGTCGGCAACATCTCCGGTTGCATCGTCCGGTCGGGCATCATCCGGCGCAACGCCAAGGCGCGCCTGCTGCGCGACGGCTCGGTGGTGGCGGACAACCTCACCATCAGCTCGCTCAAGCGGTTCAAGGACGACGCCACGGAGGTGCGCGAGGGCTTCGAGTGTGGTCTGACCCTGGGTGGTTACAACAACGTCCAGGTCGGCGACATCATCGAGACCTTCGAGATGCGGGAGAAGGCTCGCGCCTGATCCGGTGAACCACTGATCGAGGGGTTTACGCCGAAAGGCGTAAACCCCTTGATCATGTGGGGGTACGTCCGGGTATCGTCCGGGGCGATGTTCACCGGAACCGCGGTCTTCGACCTGCTGCTGCCGGGCGACTCCCGGTCGCTCAAGGCCAAGAGATCATACGTACGCCCGATCGTGGCGGCCCTGCGCCGCTTCGAGGTCTCGGCCGCCGAGGTCGGGGCGCTCGACCTGCACGGTCGGGCCGAGATAGCCGTGGCCGTGGTGGCCGCCGAGGCGTCGCACGTCCGCGAGGTGCTGGACTCCTGCGAGCGCCTGGTGGCCGGCCGGCCGGAGGCCGAGTTGCTCTCGGTGCGCCGGCGGCTCTACGGCGAGGAGGACTGACGCCGGCGCGGGTGCCCGCGTCCGGCGGGCGGTGCCGACGCCCGGCGGCGCGGGTGCGCGCGGCGGGCGGTGACGACCCCGGTGGTGCGGGTGTGCCGGGCGTCGGGCCGGGCCGGCGCACCGCCGGCGACGCGCGGCGGCGGTCGCCGCGCGGGTAGTGTTCGAGATGTTGGCCGGTCGGCTCCGGGGCGCTCCGCGTCGCCGGTGACGGCCGGGAACGGGACGCCGTGGAGGTGGCGAAATGTCGGATCCGGCCAAGGTACGCCGGCACGCGGAGCGGGTGCGTGAACTGGTCGCGTCGGTGGTGCGCAGCCAGATCAAGGACCCCCGGCTCGGCATGATCACCATTACCGACGCCCGGATCACCGCCGACCTGCGCGACGCGACCGTCTTCTACACGGTGCTCGGCGACGCGGCGGCCCAGTCCGGCACCGCCGCGGCGCTGGAGAGCGCCAAGGGCATGCTGCGCAGCACCGTCGGCAAGGCGCTCGGCCTGCGGCACTCGCCGACCCTGACCTTCGTCCTCGACGACGTCCAGGACCAGGTCAAGCACATCGACGACCTGCTCGCCCAGGCCCGCACCGCCGACGCCGAGGTGCAGCGGCTCGCCGCCAGGGCCGCGTACGCGGGCGAGGCCCAGCCGTACCGGCTGGACTCCGACGACGAGGCCCACGACGAGGACGAGGACGAGGCTCCGCCCCGGGGCGGGGACCAGCGGTGACCGAACCGTCCGGCGGTCCGGCCGGTGGCACCCTCGCCGAGGCGACGCCACCGGCCGACTCCGGCCCCGCCGAGGCGGACTGGGCGGCGGCCGTCGCGGCGGTGCGGGGGCTGCCGCCGGACGGGCGGGTGCTGCTGATCTGCCACGTCAACCCGGACGGCGACGCGCTGGGCAGCATGCTCGGCTTCGGGCTCGGGCTGCGTCGGCTGGGCGTACGGCGGATGCAGGCGACCTTCCCCGGCCCGCCGGAGGTGCCCGAGCCGTTCCGCGGCCTGCCCGGCCTCGACCTGCTCGTGCCGGCGACCGAGGCGTACCCGGACCCGGATCTGGTCGTCTGCTTCGACGCGGCCAGCGAGTCCCGGCTCGGCGAGCTGGTCGACCGGCTGGGCGCGGCCGGCGGCGCGCTGGTGCTCGACCACCACGCGTCGAACACCCGCTTCGGCCGGGTCAACCTGGTGGACCCGCACGCGGCGGCCACCTCGGTGGTCGCCGAGGGGCTGCTCGCCCGGCTCGGCGTCGCGCTGGACGCGGAGATCGCGGAGTGCCTCTACGTCGCCCTGAGCACCGACACCGGCTCGTTCCGGTTCGAGGCGACCACGCCGGCGGTGCACCAGCTCGCGGCCCGCCTGATCGCCACCGGCATCCGCCCCGGTGACATCTCCCGCCGGATCTTCGACACCCGGCCGTTCGGCGCCGTCCGCCTCTTCGGCGAGGTGCTCGGCCGGGCGCGCCTGGAGCCGGCCGCGGCCGTCGGGCACGGCCTCGTCTGGACGTACGCCACGCAGGACGACCTGGCCCGGCACGACCAGCCGGCGTACGTGCTGGAGGCGCTGATCGACTCGGTCCGGTGCACCGCAGAGGCCGACGTGAGCTGTGTGGTCAAGCAGACCGCGACCGGCGACTGGGCCGTGTCGATGCGCAGCAAGGGCGCGGTGGACGTCAGCCGGGTGGCGGTCGCGCTGGGCGGCGGCGGGCACCGTTTCGCCGCCGGATTCACCGGGCGGGGGACGGTCGACGAGGTCGTCGACCGGATCCGCGCGGAGCTCGACGGCGCGCTGACCGGGCCCGACCGGCGCTGACCCGGCGGGCCCGCACGGGAAGATCAGGGTCAGCTCCGGGGAGTGTCCGTCTTCCCGCGCTCGGCGAGTCCGGGGAGAATCGCGGGATGGAGCAGCCCCACGACCTCACCGTCGAGGCGCCCCGCGCCTGGGACCGTCCCGCCGTCACCGTGCCGGTGCTCGTCTGCCTCTCGCTGGTCGGCGGCCGGTTCCCGTCGTTCTCGACGGAGGCCAACCTCTGGACCCTCGGCACCGGCGGCGTGTTGATCTGGCTGGGCCTGAGCAACCGGGTGCCCCGGCGGCCGGCCCCGCGCCGGCTCGGCGCCCCGGCGGCCTGGTGGGCCCTTCCGGTGGTGGTCTTCGGGGTCTTCGAGGGGGCCACGTTCGTGCTGGCGGTCGGGGACGACTTCCCCACCTTCTCCCGGCTGGCGGATCCGATGCTGGAGGACCGGCTGGTCCGGTCGGCCGCCTGGCTGGCCTGGCTGTCCGCGTTCTGGGGGTTGGTGCGGCGATGATGCGGGCGATGGCGATCGGCGGCTTCCTGGCCGCGCTGGTGCTCTTCGCCGCCGTCGAGTGGGCGGCCCGGCGCGAGGGCTCCCGGATCCCGACGCTCGGCGAGGTCTGCGCGTACGTGATGCGCTACGAGGTGGGGCCGGTGCCGGTCGGCCGGATCGGGCTCTTCGGCTTCTGGTGGTGGCTCGGCTGGCACTTCCTGGCCCGCTGACTGCCGGCCTCCCCCCGCCGGTCCGCGACCCGGGACGACCCGACGGACCAATGTGAGTCCAGATCGCGGGAACCGTGGGCAGCATGTGGACCTGAACGATAACTTGGGAATCGGCCGGCGTCGTGTGGCGGCGCCGGTCGTGGGCGGTGGTGCCACACCCGGCAACGCCTCCCTCCAGGGTCGGACCGACCCGGGCTCACCCGCTGCCCACCAGCCGCTCCGGTGACCCCGGACCGCTGCCGGGCGTTCAGCACGCCGCCCGTGAGGGCCGCCGTCGCGTCGGCGGCTGCCCGCGCCCTGGAAGGGGACCACCACCATGCCGAGCAAGCCCAAGCCCGAGACCACCGACGAGGCCCGCGAGCAGATGCGCCGCGCGCTGCAGACCTCGATGGACACCCGTCAGTGACCCAGGCCGACCGGCGGTGACGCCGCCGACGGCCTTCGCCGACGGCGTCACCGTCCGTCCGGCGCCCGTCGCTGTCCGCCCCGCACCCGTCGTCGGTCGCGGGCGCCCCCGGCGGGCCGCTACCGTCGCCGCATGCGTCGGATCCTCGTCGCCGGCAGTTCGGGCGCCGGCAAGAGCACGCTCTCCCGCGAGGTCGCGCAGCGGCTCGACCTTCCGTTGATCCACCTGGACCGGCACTTCTGGCAGCCCGGCTGGGTGGCCTCCGACGATGCCCGCTGGCGTGCCGCGGTCGCCGAACTCGCCGCCCGGCCGTCCTGGGTGATGGACGGCAACTACGGCGGCACCCTCGACCTCCGCCTGCCCCGCGCCGACCTGCTGGTCCTCTGCGACCCGGGTCGGCTGCTCTGCCTCGGCCGGGTGCTGCGCCGCCGGTGGGTGTACCGCGCCACCGGCCGCCCCGACCTCCCGCCCGGCTGTCCGGAGAAGATCGACGCCGAGTTCCTCCGGTACGTGTGGCGCTATCCGCGCCGGTCCCGGCCCCGCCTGCTCGCCGCGGTCGCCACGCACGCGCCGGCGCTGCCGGTGGTCCGGCTGCGCAGCCGCGCCGAGGTGCGCCGCTGGCTCGCCGAGCTGCCCCCGGCGTGAGCAGAAACCCGGGCCGGCGGGGACGCGCTGCGATAGGGTCCGCGCATGAGGTCGTTCCGCGGCGTCCTGCCCCCACCGCGCTCCTGACCGGAGCGTCACGCCACCGGTGGGTCCCCCGAGCCCGGGTGACCACCGGCCCTCGCGGTGCGACCTGCCCGGACGACGGGCCTCCCGCCGATCCCGGCCGAGCCACCGCCGCCCGCGGCCCGTCCGTCCTGTGTGCGCTCCGACAGACGTCACCTCTGTCAGCGGCTCGATTCTTCCGTGGAGCGCACCCGTGTCCCGATCGTCCCTTTCCTGGTCGTCCGAATCTCCGTCCACCCCAGAACCCCGCCGTTCGTCCCCTGCCGGCCTTCGTGTCGGCCTGCTGTACGTCACCGTCGCCGCCGTGCTGTGGGGCACCACCGGTGTCGCCGTGCAACTCGTCCGCGAGTCCACCGCGCTGACGCCGGCAGGCATCGGTTTCTACCGCCTCGCCATCGGCGCGGTGGCGCTGCTCGCCCTCGTGGCGCACCGGCTGGGACCGGTGCTGGCGGCGCTGCGGTCGGAACCGGTGGTCCTCGTCCTGATCGGGGTTGGTCTCGGGGCCTATCAGGCCCTCTACTTCGTCGCCGTCGCGGCGGGCGGCGTCGGGGTGGCCACGCTGGTCAGCCTCGGGCTCGCCCCGGTCCTCATCTTCGCGTGGGAGACCCTGCGCGTGCGGCGGCTGCCCGGGCGGACCCTGCTGGGCGCCCTGGTGGCCGGCGTCGCCGGCCTCGTGCTCGTCACGGTGTCTGCCGGGCAGCCGGGCGCCGCCGCGCCGCGCCCGCTGTTCGGCCTGCTCGCGGCCTTCGGCTCGGGTGTCGGCTATGCCGCCAGCATCGTGCTGAGCCGGCATGCCGCGCGTCGTGTCGCGCCGATGACGCTCACCACCGTCTCCGTCGTGGTGGGCGCGGTGGCTCTGGCGCCGGTCGCGCTGGCCGGGGGGATCGCCGTTCCGGCCCGGCTCGCGCCCGTCGGCCTGCTGGTCCATCTCGGGGTGGTCACCACGGCCGTGGCGTACGCCCTGTTCTACGCCGGGCTGCGCACCACCACGGGCAGCGCCGCCGCGCTGTCGACCCTGGCGGAGCCGCTCACCGCCGTGCTGCTCGCCGGGTGGCTCGTCGGCGAGACGCTGCCCGTGGGGGTGGCCGTCGGGGGAGTGCTCCTGCTCGGTGCCGTGACCGTCGTCCACCTCTTACCCGGTAAGTGATCTGATAGCTTGCGATCCTTACCGTGCCCGTGCCAGGATCGGCGGCGATGAGTCAGCCAGCCGTCGCCGCCGCCCCCGCCGCGTCACCCCGCCGGATCGCCGCGCTCGCCCTGCCGGCGCTGGTGGTGCTGGCCGCCGAACCGCTCTACGTGCTCGTGGACACGGCGGTGGTGGGGCACCTCGGCCGGGTGCCGCTCGCCGCGCTCGCCGTCGGCGGCACGGTGCTGACCCTCATCGCGTGGCTCGGCACCGTGGTCGCGTACGGCACCACCGGGCGGTCGGCCCGGCGCTTCGGGGCCGGCGACCGGGCCGCCGCCGTCGCCGAGGGCGTGCAGTCCTCCTGGCTGGCGCTCGGGGTGGGCGTGCTGGTCGCGGTCGGCATGCAGGTCGGCGGCGGGGCGCTGGCGCGTACGCTCGCCGGAGGCCCTGGCGAGGTGGCCGACGCCGCCGCGCAGTGGCTGCGGGTCGCGGCGCTCGGTGCCCCGGGCCTGCTGCTCGCCGCCGCCGGCAACGGCTGGCTGCGCGGCGTGCAGGACACCCGCCGGCCGCTGGCGTTCGTGCTCGGGCCGAACCTGCTCTCCGCCGTGCTCTGCCCCCTGCTGGTCTACCCGCTCGGCCTCGGCCTGGTCGGCTCCGCGGTGGCCAACGTGGTCGCCCAGACCATCGGCGGGGCGCTCTTCGCCGGGGCGCTGGTCGCCGAGCGGGTCCCGCTGCGGCCCCGGCCCCGGCTGATCGGGCAGCAACTGGTGCTCAGCCGGGACCTGCTGATCCGGGGCGTCGCGTTCCAGGCGAGCTTCCTCTCCGCCACCGCCGTCGCCGCCCGCTTCGGGGCCGCCGCCGTGGGCGCCCACCAGATCGCCCTGCAACTCTGGTTCTTCACCGCGCTGGTGCTCGACGCGCTCGCCATCGCCGCCCAGTCGCTGGTCGGTGCCGCGCTCGGCGGCAACGACGCCGCCGGGGCCCGGGCCCTCGCCCGCCGGATCGGGCTGCTCGGCGGTGCCTGCGGCGTGGCGTTCGCGGTGCTCATCGCCGCCGGCGCCGGCGTCGTCCCCGGCTGGTTCAGCTCCGATCCGCAGGTACGCGACCAGGCGATGCTGGCCTGGCCGTGGTTCGTGGCGATGCAGCCGCTGGCCGGCGTCGTGTTCGCCCTCGACGGCGTGCTGATCGGCGCCGGGGACGTCCGCTACCTGCGCAACCTGACCATCGTGGCCGCCCTCGGCGGCTTCCTGCCCGCCATCTGGCTGGCGTACGGGCTCGACCTCGGGCTCGGCGGCATCTGGGCCGGGCTCACGCTGTTCGTGGTGATCCGGCTGGTCGCCCTGCTGCTGCGGCTGCGCTCGGGCGGCTGGGCCGTGGTCGGCGCGGTGCGCTGACCGCCGCCAGCGAGGTGGGAGCGCCAGCAAGGGCGCTCGGGTCGTCGCGGCTCAGCAGCTTTCGCCGTCGCCGGGCCGCCAACCCG
Source organism: Micromonospora sp. NPDC048063 (assembly GCF_043202855.1). NCBI lineage: Bacteria > Bacillati > Actinomycetota > Actinomycetes > Micromonosporales > Micromonosporaceae > Micromonospora > Micromonospora sp. NPDC048063. The sequence goes on from NZ_JBIDBG010000003.1 coordinate 254,926, forward strand.
GGTCGTAGACGTTGCCGGTCGGCCGTGCCGAGGGCCGGCTGCGCAGCGGCTCCTCGGGGGCCAGGGCCAGGAAGCCCCGCTTGATTCCGGCGCAGTCGGCGTTGAACAGGGTGCTCGCCGCCTCGTGCACCCACAGCCCCCGTGAGGAGGGCCGCACGTCGTCGGGGTGCGGCAGGTGCCAGACCACCTCGTCGCGCACCGTGACCAGTTCGGCTCCCGGCGGGTACTCCTGCGCCCGCCAGAGGTCGAAGTGGTAGACCCAGATGAAGCTGGTGGTGATCTCCAACACCCGGAAGCCGTCGGCATCGGTGGTCGCCCGGTAGGTGACGGTGCCCCGGGCGCGGACGGTGTCGGCGTTGTCCAGCCGCGGGTCGGCCTTGTTGTCCACCCGGGTCACGTAGTTCAGCGCCGCGCCGTCGGCCAGGTCGCGCCGGACGTCGTCCCGATTGTCGGGCGCGATCAGCCCGAGGAAGGGCTCCGGGTCGTTGACCACCAGCATCGACCTGTCGACGCGGCCCTCGACGAGCGCCTGCCGGACCTTTGCCAGACCCTCGGCGACCTGCTTCGCCGTGAACGGCGCGGCCGTCTTCGCCGGCGGCAGGACGATGGCGTCCTTCCCGGCGGCGAACGACTCCGCCGGAGTGGCCGCCCACGGGCTCACCGAGTTGCCGTCGGCGTCAGTGGGACGGACCTGGCCGGGCACGGCCCGGCGGTCGGGCAGGATGGGCTCGTTGTCGCGGACCCGTTCGTAGACGCCGAATCCGATGGTGCCCACCACCGCGAGGAACGAGAGCGTCACCAGGGCGGCGACGCCGCCCAGCAGCTTCCCGCTCTGCCTCGCCCAGCCCAGCCGCAACCGCTCCGGGCGGGTCAGCGCGCGCTCCGTCTCCGGCTCGCGCATCCAGGTCGGGACGCGGACCGGCTCCGCGGGCTGGTCGGCGTACGGGTCGAAAGGCGCGGTCGGCTCGTTCGGCCGCTGGTCGGTGCTCATTCGGCTGTCCAGGTGGGAGTGCGGGGAGGGGGCGCATGATCTTCGCACCCGCCGCGCGCCGCCGTGGTCCCGTTCGGTCGCCGCCGGGCAGCGCTGTCCGACCGGTGGACGCCGCGCCGGCCGTCCACCCGACCCGCGTACGGCGGCGACGGGGCGTCCGAGCCGGTCTGGCAGGCTTGGGTGTCGTGAGCGCAGACGGTCTGATCGTGGTCGACAAGCCCGGCGGCATGACGTCGCACGACGTGGTGGCGCGGATCCGCCGGTTGGCGCGGACCCGCCGGGTGGGGCACGGCGGCACCCTCGACCCGATGGCCACCGGCGTGCTGGTGATCGGGGTCGGCCGGGCCACCCGCCTGCTCACCTATGTGATCGGCGCGCACAAGAGCTACACGGCCACCGTCCGGCTCGGCCAGGCCACCGTCACCGACGACGGCGAGGGCGACGTGATCGCCACCACTCCGGCCGGCCGGGTCACCGACGAGGCGATCCACGCCGCCCTCGCCGCGCTGACCGGCGAGATCGACCAGGTGCCGAGCGCGGTCAGCGCGATCAAGGTCGACGGGCAGCGGGCGTACAAGCGGGTGCGCGAGGGGGAAAGCGTCGAGCTGCCCGCCCGCCGGGTCACCGTCTCCCGGCTGGACCTGCTGGCCGTGCGCCGGGACACCCCCGACGTGGTGGACGTCGACATCGACGTGACCTGCTCCTCCGGGACGTACATCCGGGCCATCGCCCGGGACGCGGGCCTGGCGCTCGGGGTGGGCGGGCACCTGACCGCGCTGCGGCGTACCGCCGTCGGCGGCTTCACCCTCGCGGAGGCCGCCACCCTCGACGAGCTGGAGCGGCGCGCGCCCGAGGTGGTCCACCTGCCGCTGGCCGCGGCGGCCGACCGGTTCTTCCCGCGGCGCGACGCCGGCGCCGACGAGGCGAAGGTGCTCTCCCACGGCGGGCCACTCGACCCGGCCGGCATTCCCGGCCCCTATGCGGTCTTCGGCCCCGACGGCGGGCTGATCGCTATCGTCAGCGAGCGGGACGGCCGGGCCCGCGCGGAGATCGTGCTCGCCCCCGCCTGACGGCGGGGCGCAGGTCAGCCGGGAAAGTGTTAGCAAGGGGCCCTTCCTATACACCAGGCGTTAATGAGGGGCCCTTCCTTACACCGCCGGCCGGCGGAGGCAGGGAGGAGCGCAATGCAGCGGTGGCGGGGGTACGACGCGGCGCCCGGTGGCTGGGGGCGGTCGGTCGTCACCATCGGGGTCTTCGACGGCGTGCACAAGGGGCACCAGGCGACCATCGGGCACGCCGTGGCCCGGGCCCGCGAGCTGGGCGTGCAGTCGGTGGTGGTCACCTTCGACCCGCACCCGGCCGAGGTGGTCCGCCCCGGCTCGCACCCGGCGGTGCTCACCGAGCCCGCCCGGAAGGCCGAGCTGATCGAGGCGCTCGGCGTGGACGTGCTGTGCGTGGTGCCGTTCACCCCGGAGTTCTCCCGGCTGCCCGCCGAGGCGTTCGTGCACGACGTCCTGGTCGAGCACCTGCACGCCGCCCTGGTCGTGGTGGGGGAGAACTTCCGCTTCGGGCACCGCGCCGCCGGCGACGTGGCGCTGCTGGAGCGGCTCGGCCGCACCTTCGGTTTCGGCGTCGAGGGGGCCCCGCTGGTCGCCGAGGCGGGCACCGTCTTCTCGTCCACGTACATCCGCTCCTGCGTCGACGCGGGGGACGTGGTGGCCGCCGCCGCCGCGCTCGGCCGCCCGCACCGGCTGGAGGGCGTGGTGGTCCGCGGCGACCAGCGCGGCCGTGAGCTGGGCTTCCCCACCGCCAACCTGCTCTGTCACCGGTACGCGGCGGTGCCCGCCGACGGCGTCTACGCCGCCCGGCTGGTGCGCCGGGGCCACGCCGAACCGCTGGGGGCGGCGGTGTCGGTCGGCACCAATCCGACCTTCTCCGGGCGGGAGCGGCGGGTGGAGGCGTACGTGCTGGACTTCGACGGCGACCTCTACGGCGAGCGGCTGGCACTGGACTTCGTCGCGCACCTGCGCGGGCAGATCCGATACGACGCGATCGAGCCGTTGATCGCCCAGATGGGGCAGGACGTCGAGCGGACCCGCCGGGCCCTCGGCTGACCGCCTCGCGGCCCTTGACCGGCCGGCGCCCGGCCGTACTGGTAGTCTGGCGGGGACGTCGGCTGACCGACGTGGGGCCTCGCGTGCCTGCACGACGCCGCGGGTGCGAGGTACCGGTCCGTTTCCGGTCCACCGACCGATCCGACGGACATCATCGAACAACCCACGAAACAGGGAGAACATGGCGCTCGACCAGGAAGCCAAGGCCAAGATCCGCGCGGAGTACGCGACCGCCGAGGGCGACACCGGTTCGCCGGAGGTGCAGGTCGCGGTCCTCACCAAGCGGATCGCCGAGCTCACCGAGCACCTGAAGGTGCACAAGCACGACCACCACAGCCGCCGCGGGCTGCTGCTGCTGGTCGGCCGTCGCCGTCGGCTGCTCAACTACGTCCAGAAGAAGGACATCAACCGCTACCGGTCGCTCATCGAGCGGCTCGGTCTGCGCCGGTGACGTGACGGGGGAGTGGCCTGACTCGGGCCGCTCCCCCGCTCCGGTACCACCCGAAAACCAGGGTCGCGCGACCACCCGAGAATGGGAGCAGGTCAGCGTACCGGTCTCCGGTAGTGGCCCCCGGGCACCCCGGCACCTCGCCGGCCACCCGGGCGCTTCGATCGAAGACCGGCCGTCTGAGCAGCTCCCGCGTCGTGGGCCCCCGATGCGAAGGAGCACGACAGCACCATGACCGAGACCAACCTCGGCACCGAATCCCGCACCGCCGTGATCGACAACGGGTCCTTCGGCACCCGTGAGATCACCTTCTCCACCGGCCGGCTGGCCCGCCAGGCCGCCGGCTCCGTCATCGCCCAGCTCGGCGAGACGGTCGTCCTCTCCGCCACCACCGCCGGCAAGCAGCCGAAGGAGCAGTTCGACTTCTTCCCGCTGACCGTCGACGTCGAGGAGCGGATGTACGCCGCGGGCCGTATCCCCGGCTCGTTCTTCCGCCGTGAGGGCCGCCCCAGCGAGGACGCGATCCTCACCTGCCGGCTGATCGACCGGCCGCTGCGCCCGTCGTTCGTCAAGGGCCTGCGCAACGAGGTCCAGGTCGTCGAGACCGTCCTCGCGCTCGACCCGCAGCACCCCTACGACGTCGTGGCGATCAACGCCGCGTCGATGTCGACCAAGCTCTCCGGCCTGCCGTTCTCCGGCCCGATCGGGGCGACCCGGATGGCGCACGTCGACGGCCAGTGGGTCGCCTTCCCGACCCACGAGGAGCTGGCCCGGGCCACCTTCGACATGGTGGTGGCCGGCCGCGCCCTGGCCGACGGCGACGTCGCGATCATGATGGTCGAGGCCGAGGCCACCGAGCACACCGTGGCGCTGGTCGCCGGCGGCGCCCCCGCCCCGACCGAGGAGGTCGTGGCGAGCGGCCTGGAGGCCGCCAAGCCGGCCATCCGCGAGCTGTGCCGCGCGCAGAGCGAGTTGGCCGACGTGGCCGCCAAGCCGGTCGCCGAGTTCCCGGTCTTCCTGGACTACCAGGACGACGCGTACGACGCGGTGGCCGACGTGGCCCGCGCCGACGTCGCCGAGGCCCTGCAGATCGCCGGCAAGGCGGTCCGTGAGGAGGCCCTGGACGCGATCAAGGGCCGCGTGCTGGCCGAGCTCGGTCCGCGCTTCGAGGGCCGGGAGAAGGAGCTCAGCGCGGCCCTCCGGTCGCTGACCAAGTCCGAGGTCCGCAACCGGGTGCTGCGCGAGCAGGTCCGCATCGACGGCCGCAGCCCGCGCGACATCCGCCCGCTGACCGCCGAGGTCGGCGTGCTGCCGCGGGTGCACGGCTCGGCGTTGTTCGAGCGCGGCGAGACGCAGATCCTGGGCGTCACCACGCTGAACATGCTGCGCATGGAGCAGTCGCTGGACACCCTCTCCCCGGAGAAGTCCAAGCGCTACATGCACAACTACAACTTCCCGCCGTACTCGACCGGTGAGACCGGCCGGGTCGGCTCGCCGAAGCGGCGCGAGATCGGCCACGGCGCGCTCGCCGAGCGGGCGCTGATCCCGGTGCTGCCGTCGCGCGAGGAGTTCCCGTACGCCATCCGGCAGGTCTCCGAGGCGCTCGGCTCTAACGGCTCCACCTCGATGGGCTCGGTCTGCGCCTCGACGCTGGGCCTGCTGTCCGCCGGTGTGCCGCTGAAGGCGCCGGTCGCCGGCATCGCCATGGGCCTCATCTCCGACGAGGTCGACGGCAAGACCCAGTACGTGACGCTGACCGACATCCTCGGCGCCGAGGACGCGTTCGGCGACATGGACTTCAAGGTCGCCGGCACCCGGGACTTCGTCACCGCGCTCCAGCTCGACACCAAGCTCGACGGCATCCCGTCGGACGTGCTGGCCGCCGCGCTCCAGCAGGCGCACGAGGCCCGGCAGACCATTCTCGACGTGATGCAGCGGGCCATCGAGGCCCCGGCCGAGATGTCGGACTACGCGCCGCGGGTCACCACCGTCAAGATCCCGGTGGACAAGATCGGCATGGTGATCGGCCCGAAGGGGCAGACCATCAACGCCATCCAGGACGAGACCGGTGCCGAGATCTCCATCGAGGACGACGGCACGATCTACGTCGGCGCGACCAACGGCCCGTCGGCCCAGGCCGCGGTCGAGCGGATCAACGCGATCGCCAACCCGACGCTGCCGAAGGTCGGCGACAAGTTCCTCGGCACCGTGGTGAAGACCGCCGCGTTCGGCGCGTTCGTCTCGCTGCTGCCGGGCCGCGACGGCCTGCTGCACATCTCCAAGGTGGGCGACGGCAAGCGGGTCGAGAAGGTCGAGGACTTCCTCAACGTCGGCGACCGGGTCGAGGTCGAGATCGCCGACATCGACGCCCGCGGCAAGATCTACCTGGACAAGGTCCGCCCGGAGGGTGCCGAGGCGCCGGCCGCCGACGAGGCCGCCGGTGGCGAGCGGCCGGCCGGCCGGGACCGGGGTGACCGGGGCCCGCGCGACCGCGGCGACCGCGACCGCGGCGGCGACCGGGGCGGTCGTGGCCCGGGCGGCGGCGAGCGCGGCCAGGGCGGCGGCGAGGGTGGCGAGGGCGGCGAGCGTCCGCGCCGCCGGACCCGGCACAGCTGACGCACCAGCGCACCGCACCACCCACCCCTCGTCGATCTGGGAGCAACAACACGTGAGTCGGGCCGTTCGTGCGCCGTTTCCGCCGGATCGACGGGGGGTGGCGTCGTTCCCGGGCCCCTCGGACGCCGCGTTCCGCGGCACCGGAGGGGCCCGCTCCGGCGGCGCCTCCCGGGCGGTGACCCGCACGATCAGTGACGACCCGCTGGGCGGCACGGTACGCCGTACCGTGCTGCCCAGCGGGCTGCGCGTGCTCACCGAGGCGATCCCGGCGATGCGCAGCGTGTCGTTCGGCATCTGGGTCGCGGTCGGCTCCCGCGACGAGACCGGCCCGCAGGCCGGCGCGGCGCACTTCCTGGAGCACCTGCTGTTCAAGGGCACCAACAAGCGCAGCGCCCTGGACATCTCCTCCGAGATCGAGGCGGTGGGCGGCGAGACCAACGCCTTCACCACGAAGGAATACACCTGCTACTACGCCCGGGTGCTCGACGAGGACCTGCCGCTGGCCATCGACGTCATGTGCGACCTGGTCGCCGACTCGGTGCTGAAGCCGGCCGACGTGGAGACCGAGCGGGGCGTGATCCTCGAAGAGATCGCCATGCACGACGACGAGCCCGGCGACGAGGTGCACGACCTCTTCGCCCGGGCGGTCTACGGCGACCACCCGCTGGGCCGGCTGATCTCCGGCACCGAGGAGACGGTCACCCCGATGACCCGGCGGCAGATCCAGGGCTTCTACCGCCGCCGCTACACCGCCCCGCAGATCGTCATCGCCGCCGCCGGCAACCTGGACCACACCGCGGTGGTGAAGCTCGTCCGCCAGGCGCTGCGCGGCACCCCGCTGGACACCGACCCGGCGGTGCCGGCGCCGCACCGGTCGGCCACCCCGGCGGTACGCACCAGGCCCGCCGCCACCCTGGTGGAGCCGAAGGAGACCGAGCAGGCGCACGTCATCCTCGGTTGCCCCGGCATCGACCGGATGGACGAGCGCCGCTTCGCCCTCGGCGTGCTCAACAACGTCCTCGGCGGCGGCATGTCGAGCCGGCTGTTCCAGGAGATCCGCGAGCAGCGTGGCCTGGCCTACTCGGTCTACTCCTACGCCAGCCAGTACGCCGACAGCGGCCTCTTCGCCGTCTACGCCGGCTGCGCGCCCGGCAAGGTGGACGAGGTGCTGGAGCTGACCCGGGCCGAACTCGCCCGGGTGGCCGCCGACGGCCTGACCGAGGCCGAGGTGGCCCGCGGCAAGGGAATGAGCAAGGGCTCGTTCGTGCTGGGCCTGGAGGACACGGGCTCGCGGATGAGCCGGCTGGCCAAGGGCGAGCTGCTCTACGGCGACCTGATGCCGGTCGACGAGCTGCTCCGTCGGGTCGACGCGGTCACCGTGGCCGACGTGAACACCCTCGCCGCCGAGTTGCTGAGCCGGCCGATGTCGCTGGCCGTGGTCGGCCCGTTCGGCGAGGGCGACTTCTCCGCCCGCTGACCGGCCGCGCCACCCGCCCGCGCCCGTGGCCGGGCCCTGCCTCGGGTCCGGCGGGATGCGGACGTCCCGATTGGGATAGGTTGTGCCCCGTGACTGACGAGCAGGAGAAGAGCGCGGACGAGCCGATCCGGGTCGGCGTGCTGGGCGCCCGGGGCCGGATGGGCGTCGAGGTGTGCAAGGCCGTGGACGCCGCCGGCGACATGGAACTCGTGGCCATGGTCGACCAGGGCGACGGCCTGTTCGCGGCCTCCGACGCCGGGGCCGAGGTGGTCGTCGACTTCACCACGCCCGACGTCGTCATGGACAACCTGCACTGGTGCATCGACCAGGGCATCAACGCGGTCGTCGGCACCACCGGCTTCACCGAGCAGCGGCTGGATCGGGTGCGCGGCTGGCTGGCCCGCAAGCCCGGCGTGGGCGTGGTGATCGCCCCCAACTTCGGCATCGGCGCGGTGCTGATGATGCAGTTCGCCGCCCGCGCGGCCCGGCACTTCGAGTCGGTCGAGATCGTCGAGCAGCACCACCCCCGCAAGCTGGACGCGCCCAGCGGCACCGCCACGCACACCGCGCGGCTGATCGCCGCGGCCCGCGCCGAGGCCGGGCTGGGTCCGGCGCCCGACGCGACAAAGGACGAGGTGGCGGGCGCCCGGGGTGCCGACATCGAGGGAGTACGCGTGCACGCCGTGCGCGCCACCGGCCTCGTCGCCCACCAGGAGGTGCTCTTCGGCACCACCGGCGAGACGCTGACCATCCGGCACGACTCGTACGACCGGGCGTCGTTCATGCCGGGCGTGCTGCTGGCCGTCCGCGCGGTCCGCAACCGGCCGGGGCTGACCGTCGGCCTGGACGCCCTGCTCGACTGACGCCGAGGGTCGGACCGTCTTCGTCTCCAGCCACCTGATGGGCGAGATGCAGCTCACCGCCGGGGGAATCCCGTCGCGTGGCTGCCGGGCGGCTCCTAGGCTGCCCGGGTGATCGACGCTGACATCCTCGACCGGGCGGGCCGCCGGGTCACCCTGCGCCCCGTGGACGACGACAACTGGCGGGCGGTGGCCGACGTCGCCCCCCGCGACGACCAGCGCGCCTGGGTGCCGGCCCTGGCCGCCCGCTACCTGCTGCTGACGATGCGCTCCGACGTCTGGAACTCGCTCGCCGTGTACGCGGACGAGACGGTGGCCGGGCACGTCATGTGGGGCGTGGACGACGACGGCTCGCGCTGGATCGGTGGGATGGTCATCGACGCGGCCGAGCAGGGCCGGGGCGTCGGCCGGGCGGCCGTGCGCACCCTCGCCGCGTGGCTCGCCGCCCAGGACGGCGGGCACCCCGTCCGGCTCTCCTACCACCCCGACAACGCCTCGGCCGCCCGGCTCTACACGAGCCTGGGCTTCACGCCCACCGGCGCGATGGAGGACGACGAACTGGTCGCCGAGTTGCGCCCCGCCGCCTCCGCCTGACCGCCCGCCGGTTCGCGGGCGGGGCGTCAGCCCTCCTGGAGCACGGAGAGGATGTTGCCGGCCGGGTCGGTGAACCAGGCGATCGACGGCCCCTGGCCGCGCATGACGCCCTTGTCGTCCTGCGGCATGCCGGGGTAGCGCTCGAACCGGACGCCGCGCCCGGTCAGCTCGTCGACGGCCCGGTCGATGTCGTCCACCGCGAAGCTGCTCATCGCCTTCGTGTCCGTGAACATGTCGCTCCTCCTTGTCGTGGCGTACGAGGGGTGGACGGCCCGGGCCTTCGGAACTCATCGCCCCGGCGGGTCGGGGCGGGCGCGGCGGCCCGGCTCAGGGGTCGAGGCGGTGCGGCAGCCCGAACCGCGCGAACAGCTCCGGCGTGAGGAAGTGGGTGAGCCGGCTGATCCGCCCCGCCGAGAACTCGAGCACGTGGACGCTGAACGGCCGGTGCCCGCCCGCCGGGTCGGGGCGGTAGTGACCGAAGGCGGCGCCGCCGTTGGCGGACACCGGCACCAGCCGCGAGCCGCGGCACTCGGCGCCCGGGCCGAGCATCCACCGCCGGATGTCCCCGGGGCCGCGCAGCCACAGCGCGAACGGCGGCATGCTCTGCACCGCGTCCTCCCGCAGCAGCGCGACGAGCGAGTCGATGTCGTAGCGCTCGAAGCTGGCGACGTAGCGGTCGAGCAGGTCGCGCTGCCGCCCGTCGAGCGGGGCGCGCGGCAGCCCGTCGCGGGCGGCCAGGGTGGCGCGGGCCCGCTGGAGGGCGCTGTTCACCGCCGCGACCGAGGCGCCGACCAGCTCGGCGGTCTCGTCGGCCCGCCAGCGCAGCACGTCGCGCAGGATCAGCACGGCCCGTTGCCGGGGCGGCAGGTGCTGCAGAGCGGCGACGAACGCCAGCCGGACCGACTCGCGGGCCTCGGCCACCGCCGCCGGATCACCGGACGGCAGCACGGCCGCGTCCGGCGCGGGGCCCACCCAGCGCTCGGGCGCCGGCGCGCCCAGCGCGGCGAGGACCGGCTCGTCCGGCCCGCCGAACTCCATCGGCAGGGCCCGCCGGGCCCGCCCCCGCAACTGGTCCAGGCAGACGTTGGTGGCGATCCGGTAGAGCCACGTCCGGGTGGAGGACCGGGCCTGGAATCCGTCACGCCCGCGCCAGGCGCGCAGCAGCGTCTCCTGCACCGCGTCCTCGGCGTCGAAGATCGAACCGAGCATCCGGTAGCAGTAACCGGTCAGCCCGACCCGGTGCGCCTCGAACGTCGCGTCGGCCGGGCCCGACGCCGGCCCGGCGGCACCGTCGGGGTCGCGACCGGTCGCGCCGCCGTGGGCCACGCCCGCTCCGCTGGTCGCCGTCGCTGCGGTCATGGGGTCACCGTAGGCGACGCCCCCGACAGTGTCCGCCGATCCGGGCCCGCGCGGAGGCCTGTCGTCAGTCCACGGGGGGCGCCGGCGACGGCACCGACCCGGCCGGCGGGACGTCCGGCAGCGTCGCCTCCGTGGGCGTCGCGTCCGCGGGGTCCGCCTCCGTCGGCACCGCCACGTGCAGGCGCAGTTGCGGGACGAGCATGTCGTCCACGTCCAGGGCACGCGCCGCGCCGTCGGGCTCCCAGCCGGTGCTGGTGAGGAACTTGCGGGTCGCCTCGTCGTCGTCGAACGCCCAGGCCACCGCCCGGGCGAACCCGTCGGCGCGCCACAGGTCGACGGTCGCGGCGAGCAGCCGGCTACCGTGCCCGCGCCGCCCCCAGCGCGGCTCCACCAGCAGGTCGGTCACCGCCGCCACGCCCGGCCCGAGCGCCTCGGCCGGCTCGCCCGGAGCGAGTGCCTCGGCATCGGCCGGACCGGAGGCGGCGAACCCCACCAGATACGATTGCTCGGCCTGTTCGACGGCGACGAGCACCCGATGCGTGCCGGAGGGCGGCTCCTGCACCGCCGCGCTCCACCGCCGGGCGAGCCACGTCTCGTCCAGGTTGTCGAGCACGTGCCGGGGCAGGATCCGGCGATAGGCGACCCGCCAGGTCGCGAGCTGGATGCGTGCGATCTCGCCGGCGTCTTCCGGACGCGCCGGGCGGACGTACCCGAGAGCCATGGGACGGAAGCCTACGCAGGGCGAGGGAGGCGACGGTGGCGCAGGGTCCCCGACGGACGGTCCGGCAGGTCGTGAGCGTGGTGGGGCTCGCCGTCGCGGTGGCCGCGTTTTTGTCCGTGGCGGCCGTCCGACACGGATTCTTCGACCTGAAGGTCTACTACGGCGCGCTGACCTGGTGGGTGCACGACGGCGGGGAGATCTACGACTTCCTCAAGCCCGGCACGCAGTACGGCTTCACCTATCCGCCCTTCGCCGCCCTGGTCATGCTGCCGATGGCGTACCTGCCGTGGTCGGCGGCGATCGTGGTGAGCGTGGCCGCCAGCGTGGTGGTCACCGCCGTGCTGTTCTGGTGGCTGGTCGACCCGATCTCCCGCCGGGCCGGCTGGACCCGCTGGTACGCCCTCGCCGTGGCGCTCTGCCTGGCCGCCGCGTACGAGCCGATGCGCGAGACGGTCAACTTCGGCCAGGTCAACATGCTGTTGCTCTTCCTGGTCGCGGTCGACCTGCTCCGGCTGCTGCCGGCCGGCAACCGCTGGGCCGGGGTGGGCATCGGCCTGGCCACGGCGATCAAGCTGACCCCGGGCATCTTCATCGTCTACCTGCTGGTCACCCGGCGCTGGCGGGCCGCGCTCACCTCGATGGCCGCCGCGGCCGGCGCGACCCTGTTCGCCGCCGCGCTCTTCCCCGACGCGTCGCGGGAGTTCTGGACCGAGGCGCTGTGGAACACCGGCCGGGTGGGCGAGTTGGCGTTCGTCTCCAACCAGTCGCTGCGCGGGGTGGTCGCCCGGCTGAATCCGGAACACCCGAGCACCCTGGCCTGGCTGGCGCTGGTGCTCGCCACGCTGGCGCTGTGGGCGTGGCGCTCCCGGGCCGCCGTGGCCGCCGGCGACGAGGCGACCGGCCTGGCGCTGACCGGCGCGGTGATGTGCCTGGTCAGCCCGGTCACCTGGGTGCACCACCTGGTCTGGTTGCTGCCCGCGCTGATCCTGCTGGTGGACAACGGCGTGGCCGCACCGGCCGGCGGCCGCCGACGCCGCGTCCTGCTGGGCGCCGCGATCGTCGGGTACGGCTTCCTGATCAGCCGGATCGTCTGGGCCTGGGAGAAGGACTTCACCGGGCTCGACGGCTTCCTCGGCAGCAACACCTACGTCTGGATCAGCCTGGCGCTGCTGGCGTTTCTGCCGGTCCGTCGCCTGGGCGACGCCGGCCGGATCAGCCGCCGCCGGGCGACGCCGGCCAGGTCAGCCGTCGAGGCGTCCGGCGTACCGCAGCTCGACGAGCCCGACCGGGGGTCGCCCGCCGGCCAACGGCACCGGGTAGGTTGACCGCTCACCGTCCGGTGACAGCCCCGCCCGCTCGTAGAACCGGCGGGCCCGGTGGTTGTCGGCCAGCACCCAGAGCCGGTAGTCGGACCAGCCCCGCCCGGCCAGGCCGGCGCGGGCCGAGGCCAGCAGCGCCCCCGCCGTGCCGTCGCCCCAGTGCGCCGGCTCGACGTACATCGCCACCACCTCCCCGTGCGCGAGGTCGAGGTCGCCCCGGTCCTGGTTGATCCGGTACGGGCCGAACGTGGTGAACCCGGCCAGCGTCCCGTCGGCCTCTGCGAGCAGGGTGGTGAACGGGTGCTCCGGATCGGCGGTGCCGAGGTCCCGGCGGCGCTGCGCCCACGCCGCGACGTTGAGCCGCCGCAGCACCTCGTCGGGCATGATCCCCGCGTAGCCGGCCTGCCACCCGTGGATGTGCACCCGGGCGACCGCCTCGGCGTCCTCGGGCTCCTCGTGCCGGATCGTGAGCATGCGTCCGTTCTATGCCCCGGCGGGCGATCGGTCCAGCGTCCGCTCCCGTGTCGTACGGGTGGATTAGGGTGCCCGACGATGGCCGCACCGGAAACACTCTCGCTCGCCCAGGCACGCCGGGTGGCGCTCGCCGCCCAGGGCTTCGCCGACCCCGCGCCCACCGGCGTGCCCACCCGCCGACACCTGCGCCGGGTGCTCGACCGGGTCGGGCTGATCCAGATGGATTCGGTCAACGTCCTGCAACGCGCGCACTACCTGCCGCTCTACAGCCGGCTCGGGCCCTACCCGACGTCGCTGCTCGACACCGCCGCCTACCGACGTCCCCGGGAGCTGTTCGAATACTGGGGCCACGAGGCGTCGCTGGTCCCCGTCGGGTCGCACCCGGCGTTGCGCTGGCGGATGGCCCGCGCCCACTCGCAGGCGTGGGGCGGGATGCGCCGGATCGCCGAGGAGCAGCCCGGGCTGGTCGCCTGGGTCCGCGACGAGGTGGCCGCCCGGGGGCCGCTCACCGCCGCCGAGATCGAGCACGACGCGCCCCGGGAGACCGGCAACTGGGGGTGGAACTGGTCGGCGGTGAAGCGGGCGCTGGAGTTCCTCTTCTGGGCCGGCGAGGTGACCGCCGCCGACCGCACCTCCTCGTTCGCCCGCCGCTACGACCTGCCGGAGCGGGTGCTGCCGGCCACCGTGCTGGACGCGCCCACGCCGACCGACGCCGAGGCGTACCGCACGCTGGTGGCCATCGCCGCGCGGTCGCTCGGGGTGGCCGCGGAGCCGGAGCTGCGCGACTACTTCCGGCTGCCCCTCGCCGGCGCCCGGCAGGCCATCGCGGAGCTGGTCGAGGCGGGCGAGCTGCTGCCGGTCGCCGTGCAGGGCTGGCGGCAGCCCGCCTGGCTGCACGCCGGGGCGCGGCTGCCCCGCTGGGTGCGCGGCAACACCCTGGTCAGTCCGTTCGACCCGCTGGTCTGGGAGCGGGCCCGCACCGAGCGGCTCTTCGACTTCAGCTACCGGATCGAGATCTACGTCCCGGCGCCGCAGCGGGTCCACGGCTACTACGTGCTGCCCTTCCTGCAGGGGGAGCGGTTCACCGCCCGGGTCGACCTGAAGGCCGATCGCAAGGCCGGGGTGCTGCTGGTGCCGGCCGCCTGGGTCGAGCCGGGCGCCGACCCGGGCGAGACCGCGTTGGCACTCGCCGCCGAGCTGCACCGCCTCGCCGGCTGGCTCGGCCTGGATGCGGTGGCGCCGCCCGCTGCCGGCGACCTGGCCGCCCCGCTGGCCGCCGCGCTGCTGGGCGTGGCCGGTGTACGGTGAGCCACGTGACGAGCGTTGACGGGCCGGCCCCCCAGCCGCATCCGCAGAGCGGCGGGGTCGACGCCCCGCCCCAGGCGTCTCAGTCGGGGCAGCCCCACACGGGGCCGGCGGGCGAGCCGGGTGCCTGGCCGGCGGGCGGGCCGGGTGCCTGGCCGGCGGGCGAGCCGGGTGCCTGGCCCGCCGGTGAGCCGGGTGCGTGGCCCGCGGGCCAGGTGCCGCCCTACCCGGTGCCGGAGCCGGACCGGCTGACCCGCTTCGTCGTCCGCCTCTACGACCGCTCGCCGCGCTGGGCCGTGCCGCTGGCCGCGCTCGGCTGCGTCGCCGCCGGCATCGGCTACACGCTGCTCAGCAACCCGACCCACGCCGCGCCGGACGCCGCGCCGACCTGCCTGCTCAAGCTGACCACGGGGCTGGACTGCCCGGGCTGCGGCGGCACCCGCGCGCTCTGGTACGTGCTGCACGCCGATCTGCCGGCCGCCGCCCGGCACCACTTCCTCTTCGTCTTCGCGCTGCCCTTCCTGGCCTACCTCTTCGTCGCCTGGGCGGGGAAGCAGGCGTTCGGCTGGCGCCTGCCCGAGCTGCAACTCAGCTCGAAGGTGATCGGCGGCTTCCTCGCCGCCTGGCTGGCCTTCTCGGTGGTACGCAACCTCCCCTGGGCGCCGTTCACCTCGCTCTACGTCTGACCCTCCTCCGGCGCGGCCCACGCTTTCCGAGGCGGCCCACGCCTCCAGACTTCCCGGCAGGGTCGAATGGGTCGGGTGGGTCGGGCGCGGCTCGGGCGCGGTGGGTCGGGTGGGTCGGGCGCGGCGGTCGTCGGCCCGTCGCACCATCGACTTCCGGCAGCCCACGGTGCCCTGCCGCGACACTGTCGAGCTGCCCCGTCTGTAGGACCACCACGGGTGGTGGGGGTCTGCTCGCCTCGCCCGGCCGCCCGCCGGGGCATTGACCTCGCAGAGTGGAACGTCATGGGTGTCACGCAGGGCTCGTGACACCCATGGCGTTCCACCGGCGGGCGGCGCGCACCCTCCTTGCGCGCCGGGCTCGCGGCCGCCGCCCGCGCCGCCGACCCGGTGGTGGCGCTTCCGCGCCGCCGGCCCGGTCGTGGCCGCTGTCGTCCGCGCCGACGACCGGTGGCGGTTGCCGGCCTCCCGACCGCTCGCGTGGCTCCCGACCGCTCGGGTGGCTGCCCGACCGCTCGGGTGGCTGCCCCGTCTGTGAGGGCAGCTCGCCAGCGTCGTCGCGCATCCACCCAGCGGCAGCCCGAGCGCGTCGAGATCTTGGCCACGTGTCGGTCAGGCGGACCGGCACCTGTCCGACCGTTTCGCAGCTCAACGACCCGTTCGGCTCGTGAGCCCAACTTTCCCCCACGACCGTGGGGCCACTACAGTGCCAGGAATGCCGGACATGGTGCAGCCACAGGTCAAGCTCATCGCGTGGACCCACTTCGAGGCCCCGGACGACGTGCCGTGGTCGACCGACGCCGAGGGCGGCCAGGCGCTCGCCGAGTTCGCCGGCCGGGCCTGCTACCAGAGCTGGAAGAAGCCCAACCCGGCCACGGCCACCAACGCCGGCTACCTCGCGCACATCCTCGAGGTCGGGCACCTGAGCGTGCTGGAGCACGGCTCGGTCAGCTTCTACTTCAGCGGCGTGTCCCGCTCGTTCACCCACGAGCTGATCCGGCACCGCCACTTCTCCTACTCCCAGCTCTCCCAGCGGTACGTGCCGGAGCGGGACGCCGCCATGGTCGAGCCCTCGGTGATCGCCGAGGACCCGGAGCTGCACAAGAAGTTCGTGGAGGCCGCCGAGGCGAGCGTGCGCGCGTACAACGAGCTGCTGGAGGGGCTGGAGCGGCGCTTCGCGGACGTGGAGAACGCCACGCTGCGGCGCAAGCAGGCCCGCCAGGCGGCCCGCGCCGTCCTGCCCAACGCCACCGAGACGCGGATCGTGGTCACCGGCAACTACCGGGCCTGGCGGCACTTCATCGCCATGCGCGCCACCGAGCACGCCGACGTCGAGATCCGCGAGCTGGCGGTGGAGTGCCTGCGGCAACTCCAGCGGGTCGCCCCGAACGTCTTCGCCGACTTCGTCGTCTCGGCCCTGCCCGACGGCACCGAGGTGGCCGCCAGCCCGCACGCCGAGCTGTCCTGAGCCCTTCCCCGGCGGGGTGCCGGTGGTCGTCCGCTAGGTTGGTGGCATGACGCACGACCACCCTGACACCCCCGCCCGGGCGGTGTCCCGCCCCTTCGGGCGAGTGCTCACGGCCATGGTGACCCCGTTCACCGCCGACGGCTCGCTCGACCTCGACGGCGCGGCGCGCCTCGCCAGCTACCTGGTGGACGAGCAGGGCAACGACGCGCTGGTGGTCAACGGCACCACCGGCGAGTCGCCGACCACCACCGACGCGGAGAAGGAACACCTGATCCGGGCGGTGGTGGAGGCCGTCGGCGACCGCGCCAAGGTCGTGGCGGGGGTCGGCACCAACGACACCCGGCACACCATCGAGCTGGCCACCGGCGCGGAGAAGGCCGGCGCGCACGGCCTGCTCGTGGTCACCCCGTACTACAACAAGCCGCCGCAGGCCGGCCTGCTGCGCCACTTCACCGCCGTCGCGGACGCCACCGGGCTGCCGGTGATGCTCTACGACATCCCGCACCGCTCCGGCGTGCCGATTGCCACCGAGACGATGGTGCGGCTGGCCGAGCACGGCCGGATCGTCGCGGTGAAGGACGCCAAGGGTGACCTGACCGCGACCGGCTGGGTCACCGCCCGCACCAACCTCGCCTTCTACAGCGGCGAGGACTCGCTGACCCTGCCCGCGCTGGCCGTGGGCGCCGTCGGCGTGGTCGGCACCTCGACCCACTTCACCGGCGCGCTCACCAAGCGGATGATCGAGGCGTACGACGCGGGGGACACCGCCGGCGCGCTGGACCTGCACCGGCGGCTGCTGCCGCTGTACACCGGCATCTTCCGCACCCAGGGCGTGATCCTGGTGAAGGCCGGCCTGGCCGCCGCCGGGATGCCCGCCGGCCCGGTGCGTCCGCCGCTGGTCGACGCGACCGACGACGAGATCGCCCAGCTCCGCGCGGACTGCGCGGCAGCGGGCCTGGAACTGCCCGAATGACCGAACGACACGACGGGCGCCGGGTGACGGCGCCGCAGAATGAGGTGGACGCGTGACCGAGGCGCACATCGAGGCGGAACTGCCCCCGCCGCTGCCGGAGGGTGGGCTGCGGATCATCCCGCTCGGCGGGCTCGGCGCCATCGGTCGCAACATGACCGTCTTCGAGTACGACGGCAAGCTGCTCGTCGTCGACTGCGGGGTGCTCTTCCCGGACGTGGAGCAGCCCGGCGTCGACCTGATCCTGCCGGACTTCGGCCCGATCCTCGACCGGCTCGACGACGTCCAGGCGATCGTGCTCACCCACGGCCACGAGGACCACATCGGCGCGGTTCCCTACCTGCTCGCGCACAAGCCCGACATCCCGCTGGTCGGTTCGCAGTTCACGCTGGCCCTGGTCGAGGCGAAGCTCGCCGAGCGGCGGATCCAGCCCTACACGCTGACCGTGCGGGAGGGCGGCCGGGAGCGGCTCGGCCCGTTCGAGTGCGAGTTCTTCGCGGTCAACCACTCGATCCCGGACGCGCTCGCGGTGGCCATCCGCACCCCGGCCGGCCTGGTGCTGCACACCGGCGACTTCAAGATGGACCAGCTCCCGCTGGACGGCCGGATCACCGACCTGGCCGGGTTCGCCCGGCTCGGCGCCGAGGGCGTGGACCTGCTGCTGTCGGACTCCACCAACGCGGAGATCCCCGGCTTCGTCACCCCCGAACGCGAGATCGGGCCGGTGCTCGACTCGATCTTCGCGAAGGCGCGCGGCCGGATCATCGTCGCCTCGTTCGCCTCGCACGTGCACCGGGTGCAGCAGGTCTTCGACTCCGCCGCCGAGCACGGCCGCAAGGTCGCCCTGATCGGCCGCTCCATGGTCCGCAACATGGGCATCGCCCGCGACCTCGGGCTGCTCAACATCCCGGCCGGGCTGGTCGTCGGGCTGGAAGAGGCGACCACCATGCCGCCCGAGCAGATCGTGCTGATGTCCACCGGCTCGCAGGGCGAGCCGATGAGCGCCCTGGGCCGGATGGCCAGCGGCGACCACCGGCACATCACCATCGCCCCCGGCGACACGGTGGTGCTCGCCTCGTCGCTGGTGCCCGGCAACGAGACGTCCGTCTACCGGGTCATCAACCGGCTGGCCCGGGCCGGCGCGGTGGTGGTGCACAAGGACGTGGCCAAGGTGCACGTCTCCGGCCACGCCCCCGCCGGCGAGCTGCTCTACCTGCTGAACGTGGTGCGCCCCAGCAACCTGATGCCGGTGCACGGTGAGTGGCGGCACCTGCGCGCGCACGCCCGGCTCGGCATCGAGTCCGGTGTCGCCCCCGACCGCGTGGTGCTCTGCGAGGACGGCGACGTCGTCGACCTCGTCGAGGGCCGGGCCAGCCTCGTCGGGCACGTGAAGAGCCGCTACGTCTACGTCGACGGCCTCGCCGTCGGCGACGTCAGCGAGTCGCTGCTCACCGAGCGGCGGATCCTCGGCGACGGCGGGTTCATCGCCACCACCGTGGTCGTCGACTCCGTGACCGGCAAGGTGGTCGGCGGTCCCACCCTCTCCGCCAAGGGCTTCTCGGAGGACCCGGAGGCGTTCAACCCGGTGATCCCGCTGGTCACCGAGGCCCTGAACCGGGCGGCGGCCGACGGCATCACCGACCCGCACCAGCTCCAGCAGATCGTCCGGCGCACCGTGGGGCGGTGGGTGAACGACGCGTACCGGCGCCGGCCCATGATCGTGCCCACCGTCGTCGAGGTCTGACCCCCGCTTCACCGACGCCCGCCCGCACCCCGTGTGCCGGCGGGCGTCGCGGCGTCCGGGGCCGTCGGCTCAGGCCAGCAGCGCGTTCAGCTCGCCGTAGCTGATCGCGCCGGCCAGCGAGTCGTACGAGCCGGAGCGCAGCGCCTCCGTGGCGGCGCGGCGGACCAGCCCGTACGCGGCCTCGGCGAGCGCCGAGCCGAGGCTGACCCGGGCCACCCCCAGCCCGGCCAGGGCGGCCACGGGGAGCGACCCCGGCCCGGCGAGCACGTTGACCGGCCCGTCGATCCCGGCGACCAGCGCCCCGATGGTCTCCGCGTCGACCACGCCCGGCACGAAGATGCCGTCCGCGCCCGCCGCCCGGTACGCCGCCGCCCGGCGCAGCGTCTCCGCCAGCCGGTCCGCCGGGTCGCCGACGGCCCGCAGGAACACGTCGGTGCGGGCGTTGACGAAGAGCCGTACCCCTGCCTCGTCGGCGGCCTCCCGGGCCGCCCGGATGCGGGCGCACTGCCCGTCGACCGGGCGCAGCGGGGACGTCCCTGCCGGCGGGGCGTCCTCGATGTTGACGCCGACCGCGCCGGCGGCGAGCACCGCGGTCACGGTGCGGGCGACCCCGGCCGGGTCGGCGGCGTACCCGCTCTCGATGTCGGCGGTGACCGGGACGGTGACGGCGGCGGCGACGCGGGCGACCACCGCCAGGGCGCCGTCCCGGTCCAGCTCGTCGCCGTCCGGCGCGCCCAGGCTCCAGGAGACGCCGGCGCTGGTGGTGGCGACGGCGGTCGCGCCGCAGTCGGCCACGATCCGCGCGCTGGCGGCGTCCCAGGCGTTGGGCAGCACGAGGGGGGAGCCGGGCCGGTGCAGGGAGTGCAGGAGCAGGGCGGTGCGCTGTCGGTGCGTCGTCATAGGCACGAGTCCACCAGGGCGGGAGGAGACCGTCCGGCGGGTTTCGGACCTCACCCGTGTGCCCGCCCGGCCGGTCAGGGCAGCGCGGCCACGGCATCGGCGTACGCGACGCCGGTGTCGACGGCCGCGTCGAGCAGGACCGTGAGCTGGGCCGGGGCCACCCCGTGCGCCAGG
This sequence comes from Micromonospora sp. NPDC048063, assembly GCF_043202855.1. Lineage (NCBI taxonomy): Bacteria > Bacillati > Actinomycetota > Actinomycetes > Micromonosporales > Micromonosporaceae > Micromonospora > Micromonospora sp. NPDC048063. The sequence continues at coordinate 275,143 of NZ_JBIDBG010000003.1, forward strand.
TCGGTGCTGACGTCGCCGGCCAGCACCAGCTCGCCCCCGAGGTCGTGCACGTACGCCTTCGGCAGCAGCCGGTCGTGGTTCCACGCGTTGCAGAACGCGTACGCCTCGGCGAGCCGGTCGGCCGGCAGCCGGCGGCTCGCCACCGCGCGCGCCCGGAGGATCTCGCCCCGCTCGCCGGCCCGGCGGAACTGGATGAGCGCCTCGCCCCACCGGCCGACCACGGTGCCGTCGGCGTCCACGGCGTAGTGGTCCCCGCGCCGGTCCAGGGCGGCCGTGATCATCTCCACGCTCAGCGGGCGTGGCTCCCCGTCGGCCGGCGGGTCGTCGTCGGCCGGGTCGCCCGGGTCGTCGTCGGGCGCGTCGTCCGGCGGCAGCGGCACCGGTGCGGCGAGCGGCCGCTCGGCCAGCCAGGACGCGATCCGGCCGGACTGGTGGCCGGTGCCGTTGCGGGCGTCGAAGCTGCCGGCCAGCGCGGTGGCCAACCCGAGCAGGGTGGCGCCGAGCGTGGCCACGTCGAGGTCGGCGGCCGGGCGGTCGCCGTACCCGGGTCGGTGCACCGTCCGGCCCCCCAGCCCCGCCTCGACGGCGAGCGCGCAGACCAGCGCCCCGGCGGCGGCGAACTCCATCGCGGACAGGTCGTCGTGCGGCCGGTCCAGCCGGGGCAGCTGCTCGGCCAGGACGTCCAGCCCCCGGGCGGGGTGCCCGCCCAGCGCGCACCACCGCAGGTGCGCGGCGAGGTACGGGAAGGCGGCCTGCTCCCGCCGGTGCCGCCGGTACGCCCGCACGTGCGCCTCGGCTGCCCGCGCCGGCTCCCCGGCGCGCAGCCAGGGCAGCAGCCCGGCGGCCAGCGCCCGCTCGGGTTGCTCGGTGCAGCCGCCCGTGCCGGCCGCCGTTTCCGCCAGCGCGTCCAGCGCGGCCCGGTGGTCGCCCCACCCGGCGAGCAGTTCCGCCCGCCGGGCCGGCGCGCAGCCGGGGCAGCCGCCGGCCGGCGCTGCCCCGGCCGCCGACCAGCGGTCGAACCACCGCCGGGCGGCCGGCTCGTCGCCCAGGTGGTCGGCGATCCGGCAGCGCAGCTCGGCGACCACCGCCGCGTCCCCGCCCGACCCGCCGGCGCCGCCGTGGCCCGTCGCGCCCGCCGGGGCGCGGCCGTGGCCCGTTACGCCCGCCGGGACGGGGCCGTGGCCCGTTACGCCCGCCTGGGCGGCACCGCCGGAGCCTGTCCCGCAGGCCGGGTCGGCTGCGTCGCCGTCCGGCGGGACGGGGGAGCGGGCGGTGGCCCGGGCGGCGAGATCGTCCAGCATGGCCAGGGCCTGGTCCAGCCCGACCCGGGGGCTGCCGAGCAGGGCCTCCACGGCGTACCGCTGGTACCGCAGCAGCAGCGCGGCGTCCGGGCCGGGCAGCAGGTCGGGGCGACGGTCGACGGCGGCGAGGCAGCGGCGTACCGGCTCGACCAGCCGCCACCGCTCCCCGTGCAGCAGATAGCCCTCGATCAGCGCGAACCGGGCCTCCACCGCGGACCGGTCGTCGCCGGTGGCGTCGGCGTGCGCGGCGATCCGTTCCAGCTCCGCGCCGCGGGCCTCGCCGTCGGGCGCGTCGCGGGCGTCGGCGAGCGCCTCGGCCAGCGCCGGGTCCCGGTGCCCGCCCCCGCGCCGCCGCCCGCCCCACCGGCCGGTCGGCCCGAAGGGGTCCAGCCCGCGAGGGGCCGGCTCCCCGCCCCGGCCCGTCACGCCACGACCCCGCCGGGCAGCCGGGCGACCTCGGTGGCGAGCTGGCAGCCGGTGGCGATGCCGCAGTCGAGCAGCTGGTCGAGCTGGTGCGGGGTGACCCCGCGCTCCAGGTCGGTGATGACCTCGCCGCAGACCCGGGCCCGCCCGTCGTCCTCGACGTGCACGAACGCCTTCGGCCAGAGCCGGTCGTGGTTCCACGCGTTGCAGAAGGCGTGCAGCGCCGGCACGTACTCGATCGGGAACGTCGGCGCGGCCAGGGTGCGGACCTGGAGCAGCTCACCGGCGGCGCCCGGCCGCAGGAACCAGATCAGGCTGTCGGCCCAGCGGCCGACCAGGTCGCCGTCCGCGTCGGCCTGGACCACGTACCCCCGGCTGTGCAGCACGGCGGCGATCAGCTCACCGGTCAGCGGTCGCAGCGCCGCCGGGTGTCCGGCCAGGGGGCCGTCCGGACCGTCCTCGATTCCCGGCGACGCCATCGGGCATCCCTTCTGAGGCAGATATCACGTGAAGCGGCGCGGTCCGCGCTGCGACGCGCGGACACGACCCGGAAAAGCGGCGATCTGCCGGGTCACGCCGTTAAGTTGATGCTATGGCGGGCCGTACCTCTCAGGCGAGTCGGCGGCGCGGCGCGTCGCCGCGTGGCACCACGAACAGCCGTGCCCGCCAGCCGGCGAAGAAGACCGCCCGGCCGGCCCCCCGGCGGCGGCCCGCGGCGCGGCCGGGCCCGGGGCTCCTCGTCGGGCGCGCGGTCGGCGCACTGTGGATGGGGCTGGCGCACGGCGTCGGTTGGGCGTTCCGCGCCGCCGGCCGGCAGGCCGCCTCGGCCCGCGGGCTCGACCCGGAGCACCGCCGTGACGGCGCGGGGCTGTTGGTCTTCGGTCTCGCCCTGCTCAGCGCGGTGGCCATCTGGTTCTCCGGCGCCGGCCCGGTCGGCGAGCAGCTGGCCGACACCGTCCGGCTCTTCCTCGGCGCGATCGCCATCGTGGTGCCGGTGCTGCTGATGATCGGGGCCTGGCGTCTCATGCGCGAGCCCGGCGACCCGGAGCACCGCGGCCGGGGGCTGGTCGGCTGGGGCTCGATGCTGGTCGCCACCGCCGCGATGCTGCACATCGGGCAGAACCCGGTCGACGCGGTCCAGCGCGACTTCGCCGGCGGCCTGGTCGGCGCGGGCGTGGGCAGCCTGTTGGAGCGGGCCGTCACCGCCTGGGTCGCCGTGCCGCTGCTGATCCTGCTGCTGGTCTTCGGCCTGCTGGTGGTCACCGCGACGCCGATCAACAAGATCCCGGAGCGGCTCGGCCTGCTCGCCGGCACCCTGGTCGCCCCGCCGGCGGAGGAGGAGACGGACGAGGCGCCCGCGAAGCCCGCCCGCAAGCGCGCGACGAAGCGGGCGGCGCCGCCGCCGGTCGACCCGGCGGAGTTCGACGACGAACTCGACGGGGCGGACCTCCAGGAAACCCTCGTGCTGCCCCGCAAGCGCCCCGGCAAGGTCCCGGCCAGCCGCAAGCCGGTCGAGCCGCCGGAGCACTCGCCCGCACCGACCCGGGCCGAGCAGCTCGCGCTGACCGGGCTGGCCGGCGACTACACCCTGCCGCCGGCGAACATGCTCAGCAGCGGCGCGGCCCCGAAGAGCCGGAGCCGGGCCAACGACGAGGTGATCGCCGCGCTCACCGGCGTCTTCGAGCAGTTCGACGTGGACGCCGCCGTCACCGGCTTCACCCGCGGGCCGACCGTCACCCGCTACGAGGTGGAGCTGGGCCCGGGCGTCAAGGTCGAGCGGATCACCCAGCTCTCCCGCAACATCGCGTACGCGGTGAAGTCGCCGGACGTGCGGATCCTCAGCCCGATCCCGGGCAAGAGCGCGGTCGGCGTGGAGATCCCGAACACCGACCCGGAGAACGTGGCGCTCGGCGACGTGCTGCGCTCGCGGGCCGCCACCGGCGACCACCACCCGATGGTGGTGGCGCTCGGCAAGGACATCGAGGGCGGCTACGTGGTGGCAAACCTCGCCAAGATGCCGCACATCCTGATCGCCGGCGCGACCGGCGCGGGCAAGTCGTCCTGCCTGAACTCGCTGCTGGTGTCCATTCTCACCCGGGCCACGCCGGACGAGGTGCGGCTGCTGCTGATCGACCCGAAGCGGGTCGAGATGACCGGCTACGAGGGCATCCCGCACCTGGTCACGCCGATCGTGACCAACGCCAAGAAGGCGGCCGACTCGCTGGAGTGGGTCGTCCGCGAGATGGACATGCGCTACGACGACCTCGCCGCCAACGGGGTCCGGCACATCGACGACTTCAACCGCAAGGTGCGCACCGGCGAGATCAAGGCCCCGCCGGGCAGCGAGCGGGAGATGCGCCCGTACCCGTACCTGCTGGTGATCGTGGACGAGCTGGCCGACCTGATGATGGTCGCCCCGCGCGACGTGGAGGACTCGGTCGTCCGGATCACCCAGCTCGCCCGCGCGGCCGGCATCCACCTGGTGCTGGCCACCCAGCGCCCGTCGGTCGACGTGGTCACCGGCCTGATCAAGGCGAACGTGCCGTCCCGGCTGGCGTTCGCCACCTCCTCCCTGGCCGACTCGCGGGTCATCCTCGACCAGCCGGGCGCGGAGAAGCTGCTCGGCCGCGGCGACGGTCTCTTCCTGCCGATGGGCGCCTCGAAGCCGATCCGGATCCAGGGCGCCTGGGTGACCGAGCGCGAGATCGCCGACGTGGTGAAGTTCTGCAAGAGCCAGCGCGAGCCGGAGTTCCGCCCCGATGTGCTCGCCGCGCCGGACAGCGGCAAGAAGAAGATCGACGAGGACATCGGCGACGACCTCGACCTGCTGGTGCAGGCCGTCGAGCTGGTGGTCACCTCGCAGTTCGGCTCGACCTCCATGTTGCAGCGCAAGCTGCGGGTCGGCTTCGCCAAGGCGGGGCGGCTGATGGACCTGATGGAGACCCGGGGCGTGGTCGGCCCGTCGGAGGGCTCCAAGGCCCGCGACGTGCTGGTCAAGCCCGACGAGCTGGAGGAGGTCCTGGTCGGCCTGCGCGGCGGCGAGGAGTGACGCCGACCGGGCGCCGACGCGTTGCCGGCTCCTTCGGCCCGCCCTGGTCGACCGGGTAGGACACGGACGGGCCCGCCGGAAGCCGGCGGGCCCGTCCGTGGGGGAGCGGCGGTCAGGAGTTGTAGAGGGCAGCGCCGATGACCATGCCGATGATCGCGCCGGCCACGCTGGCGACGGCGGCGTACCAGCCGAGCGGCTTGTCGCCGAGCACGGCGCCGACGATCCCGAGGATCAGGCCGGCGAGGCCGAACAGCGGCGGCAGGAACAGGATCGCGATGACCGCGAAGACGAAGCCCAGGATGGTGCAGATGCGGGCGGCGCCACTGCGCGGGCGGGCGGTGGTGGGCATGTCGGCCATGTCTGCCTCCGGTGGGTGAGAGCCTGCGTTACCAGGCCGACCTCTACCCACTGTGGCCGTTCGTCACGCCTCGGGCCCGTGTCCTCAGTGGAAGATCTTCAGGCCCACGATGCCGGCGATCACCAACAGGAGGCAGGCGATCCGGGGCAGGTTGGCCGGCTCGTTCAGCGCGAGCATCCCGACCAGGGCGGTGCCGACCGTCCCGATGCCGACCCAGACGGCGTAGCCGGTGCCGACCGGGATCTCGCGAAGCGCGTACCCCAGCCCGGCCATGCTGAGCACCAGCGTCACCACGAAGACCGCCGACGGGACGGGACGGCTGAAGCCGGCGCTGCGGTCGAGGGCGATCGCCCACGCCGTCTCCAGGAGTCCGGAGATCACCAGCACGATCCAGGCCATTGAAGATCACCTCTGCGGTTGCGCCCGGACCTCCGGGGCCGGGACGAGTCGGGTCTGCACGTCACGCGGGCGTCTTGGCCTGACCGGGTACGCCCACCACTCGTCCGGGACGGCCGTGGCCGTCAGGGCCGACGCTAGCACCGAACGGGACGTGCCGGAGGAGGGTGGTGAGCCCCGCCACCCCTCGTTGACCTTAACTTGACTTCAACTTGCAGTATGGGCGCATGCCGCTGCTCTTCTCCGACGCCGAGGTCACCGCCGCGCTGGACGCCCCCACCACCGTGGCGGCCATGCGGGACGCCCTGCTCGCCGCGTACGCCGGCCGCCTGGTGGCCCCGCCCCGGGCCGCCGCGCCGCTGGGTGGGGGGCGGATGGTGCTCACCGCCGGGCACCTCACCGGCGAGTGGTACGGCTTCCGCTCGTACGACACGTTCGGGCACCCGGAGAGCGAGCAGGTGGTGGTGCTGCACGACGGGCGTACGGGGGCGGTCCGGGCGGTGGCGGTCGGGGAGGAGCTGGGCTCCCGCCGCACCGGCGGGCTCGGCGGGGCCGCCGTGGACGCCCTGGCCCGCCCGGACGCCGCGACCCTGGGCGTGGTCGGTTCGGGCCGGCAGGCGTGGACGCAGGTCTGGGCGGCGGCTGCGGTCCGCCCGCTGCGCGAGGTCACGGTGCACAGCCGCTCCGCCGTCCGGCGAGAGGCGTTCGCCGCCCGGGTGCGCGCCGAGCTGGGCGTGCCGGCGCGCGCCGTGGCGTCGGCCCGGGCCGCCGTGGCCGACCGCGACGTCGTGGTGCTCGCCACCACCAGCGTCACCCCGGTGCTCGACGCCGCCGACCTCGCTCCCGGCACCCACGTCAACACGGTCGGCTTCAAGCAGGCCGACCGGCACGAGTTCGGCCCCGACCTGCTGGACGCCGCCGACCTGCTGGTCACCGACTCGCCGGCGCAGGCCGCCGCGTACGATCCGCCGATGCTCGCGGCGCTCCCGGCGTACGCCGGGCGCCTGCGCGACCTGGGCGGGGTGCTGGCCGGCGCGGTGCCGGGCCGGACCGGCGCGGACCAGGTCTCGGTCTTCTGCTCGACCGGCCTGGCCGGAACCGAGGTGTTCCTGCTCGACCGCCTGGTCCGGGTCGGCGCGGCGACCGTCTGACCGGCGCGGCGTCCGTCACCCCGGCGCCGAGCCACGAAGGAAGGGCCCCTTCCTCTACCGAATCCGTTAACAAGGTGCCCTTCCTTGCAGGACGGGCGTGCGTGGGGGGTCGCGGGCGGCCCGGTACCCTCGGATGGTGTCTGCCACCTCCTCTTCCGACAACTCCGACGGCCGCCGGGTCGCCCTGCTGACGCTGGGCTGCGCCCGCAACGAGGTCGACTCGGAGGAGTTGGCCGCCCGGCTGCACGCTGACGGCTGGCAGGTCACCACCGACGGCGAGGGCGCCGACGTGGTGGTCGTGAACACCTGCGGCTTCGTGGAGAAGGCGAAGCAGGACTCCATCCAGACCCTGCTGGCCGCCGCCGACACCGGCGCGAAGGTGGTCGCGGCCGGCTGCATGGCCGAGCGATACGGCCGTGAGCTGGCCGACAGCCTCCCCGAGGCGCAGGCCGTGCTCAGCTTCGACGACTACCCGGACATCGCCGCCCGGCTGGACGCCGTGGTCGCCGGCGAGGCGATCCACGCGCACACCCCACGCGACCGCCGCGAGCTGCTCCCGCTGACCCCGGTCTCCCGCCGGGACAGCGCGGTGTCGCTGCCCGGCCACGGCACCCCCGCCCGGGGCGTCACCGAGACCGACGAGCACACCCCGGCGCACCTGCGCCAGGTGCTGCGCCGCCGGCTCGACACCGGCCCGGTCGCCTCGCTGAAGCTCGCCAGCGGCTGCGACCGGCGCTGCGCGTTCTGCGCCATCCCCGCCTTCCGCGGCGCCTTCGTCTCGCGTACGCCGGACGAGCTGCTCGCCGAGGCGGAGTGGCTGGCCAAGACCGGCGTCCGCGAGCTGGTGCTGGTCAGCGAGAACTCGACCTCGTACGGCAAGGACCTGGGTGATCCCCGGGCGCTGGAGAAGCTGCTGCCGCAGCTCGCCGCGATCGACGGCATCGTCCGGGTGCGGGCGAGCTACCTCCAGCCGGCCGAGACCCGGCCCGGCCTGGTCGAGGCGATCGCCACCACGCCCGGCGTGGCCCCGTACTTCGACCTGTCGTTCCAGCACTCCAGCGAGTCGGTGCTGCGCCGGATGCGCCGCTTCGGCTCCACCGACCGGTTCCTGGAGCTGCTGGCGAGCGCCCGCGCCCTGGCCCCGGAGGCGGGCGCGCGGAGCAACTTCATCGTCGGCTTCCCGGGCGAGACCCGCGCCGACTACCAGGAGCTGGTCCGCTTCCTGACCGAGGCGCGGCTCGACGCGATCGGCGTGTTCGACTACAGCGACGAGGATGGCACCGAGGCCGCCGGGCTGCCCGGCAAGGTCTCCGCCGCCACCGTCAAGCGCCGGTACGACCGGCTCGGCGCGCTCGCCGACGAGCTCTGTTCGCAGCGGGCCGAGGAGCGGCTTGGCTCCACCGTCGAGGTGCTGGTCGACTCGGTCGCCGACGGCGTGGTCGAGGGGCGGGCGGCCCACCAGGCCCCCGAGGTCGACGGCTCGACCACCCTCGTCGCGCCGTCCGGTGGCGGGGTGGACCTCGCCGCGCTGCGCCCCGGCGACCTGGTGCGGGCGACGGTGACGGGCACCGAAGGGGTGGACCTCGTCGCGGTCCCGGATGAGATGATCTCGGCTGCGCCCGGCGCGGCACGGTGACGGCGGGCCCGGACAGAGCGGGGGAGCCACGTGGTGGGGTGCCAGATGCGCCACGGCGGCCGGAGCGGGGGACGGCGGTGACCGGGGCGACGGATTCCACGCCGGCGCCGGTGGTGGCCCGGGTGCCCGTGCTGAACGCGGCGAACGCGCTCACCGCGCTGCGGCTGGTCCTGGTGCCGATCTTCGGCGCGTCCCTGGTCATCTCGGGGATGACCCACGCCGGCTGGCAGATGGCCGCCTGCCTGATCTTCGCCGTCGCCTCGGTGACCGACCTGGTCGACGGCTGGATCGCCCGCCGCTTCGCCCTGGTCACCTCGGTCGGCAAGGTCGCCGACCCGATCGCCGACAAGGCGCTCACCGGCGCCGCGTTGCTGCTGCTCTCCTGGTATGACCGGCTGCCCTGGTGGGTGACCACGGTGATCCTCGTCCGCGAGCTGGGCATCACCGGGCTGCGCTTCTGGGTGATCCGGCACGGGGTGATCGCGGCCAGCCGGGGCGGCAAGATCAAGACAGCGCTCCAGATCCTCGCGATCACCTGGTACCTGTGGCCGATGCCGGCCGCCCTCGCCGCCGTCGGTCCGTGGATCATGGCCGCGGCGGTCGGGGTCACGGTGGTCACCGGTTTCGACTACGTCGCCCAGGCCCTGCGCCTGCGCCGGCCCGCCTCCTGACCCGGTCCCCCGGCCGGGCGGCGGTCCGGGGATCCAGGCCGCCCACCCTGTGATCCTGTCGGCTCGGGGAGGATGAGTACGCCCGGCGGGGCGCGGGAAGGATCTGGGACATGGAGAGTGACGCGGACGGCGCGCGGCCGGTGGGCAGCCCGGCGGCGGGCGTGGTGCACCGGCTGGCGGAGCGCCACGAGACCCTGGCCACGGTGGAGTCGCTGACCGGGGGGCTGCTGGCCGCCTCGATCGTGGAGATCGCCGGGGTGAGCGGCATCTTCCGGGGCGGGCTGGTGGTCTACGCCACCGAGCTGAAGTCGCAGCTCGCCGGCGTGGCAGAGGATCTGCTGGCCGACCGCGGGCCCGTCGACCCGGATGTGGCGGTGGCCCTCGCGGAGGGCGGGCGACAGCGCTGCGGAGCCGACTGGGGCCTGGCCACGACCGGGGTGGCCGGCCCGGAGCCGCAGGACGGCAAGCCGGTCGGGCTGGTCTACGTGGCGGTGGCCGGGCCCGCCGGGGTCGACGTCCGGCAGCTCGACCTGGACGGTGGCCGCGACCACATCCGCTCCGCGGCGGTCGTCGAGGCGCTGCGGCTGCTCGCCGAGCGGATCCACCACGCCGACGCGGGCGGGGCCGAAGCCGGGCGGACCGACACCGCCGCCGCCGGGCGGCGCTGAGCCGTCCCGCGCGGCCGGGCCGTCTCGCGCGGCCGGGCCGTCTCGCGCGGCCGGGCCGTCTCGCGCGGCCGGGCCGTCTCGCGCGGCCGAGCCGGGCCTCGCCCGGCCCCGCAAGCCGAGCCGACCCCCGCAACGCGGGCCCACGTCCCACGCCGAGCCGATCCCACAGGCTGAGCAGACTCCGCAATCCGAGAGGCGGGGTGGGATGTCGGCGGGGCCGGCAACGGGTACGGTTGCGGGAAGGCTCCGACGGTCGGAGCCGGCACGACGTGCCGGACGGCCGCACGAAACAGTGGTGTCCCTCAGGGGAGGTGCGAATGGTCCTGCTACGCCGGGTTATCGGTGACGCACTGCGGGCGCGCCGGCAGGGGCAGCATCGCACCCTGCGCGAGGTCTCCTCCGCCGCCAACGTCAGCCTGGGCTACCTCTCCGAGATCGAGCGCGGCCAGAAGGAGCCGTCCAGCGAGCTGCTGGCGGCGATCTGCGACGCGCTGGGCGCGCGCCTGTCCGAGCTGCTGCGCGAGGTCAGCGACACGGTCGCGCTCGCCGAGCAGATGCCGGGCGTGCTCGTGCCGGTGCAGGACGAGACCGTCGACACCACCGGGGTGACCGCGGTGCGCAAGGCCACCGGCCGGGGCGTGCACCAGGTCAGCTCCGACGGCAAGGTCGCCGTACAGGTCCGCCAGGATTCGCCGCTGAAGGCCACGCTGCGCACCTCCCGCGTCCGCGGAGGCGACCGCGACGTGGTCTGCGCCGCCTGACCCACCCCACCCCCGTCCGCGTCCCATGGTCGCGGTGGCGACCGCCGCGTAGGGTTGATCGCGGACGGCGTCGGCGCTCGCTTCGCTGGTCGGTACGGATGCCCCGGTGGCGTCCGGCTGGGACGATGGAGCCACTGCCGCGCCGCAGCCGGCCGGGCCCGCCCGGTCGAGGCGGAGCGACGCTACTGAGGGGATACCGCGGAGATGGCTAACCCGTTCGTCAAGGGTTGGAAGTACCTGATGGCGCTGTTCGGCGCCAGGATCGACGAGCACGCCGATCCCAAGGTGCAGATCCAGCAGGCCATCGAGGAGGCCCAGCGCCAGCACCAGGCGCTCGTCCAGCAGGCCGCCGCGGTGATCGGCAACCAGCGGCAGCTCGAGATGAAGCTGTCCCGCCAGATGTCGGAGGTCGAGCGGCTCCAGGCCAACGCGCGCCAGGCCCTCGTCCTCGCCGACCAGGCCCGCGCCAAGGGCGACGAGGCCGAGGCCAACCGCTACGAGCACTCCGCGCAGACCCTGGCCACCCAACTGGTCTCCGCCGAGCAGGCCACCGAGGACCTGAAGACCCTGCACGACCAGGCGCTGGGCGCCGCCGCCCAGGCTCGCCGGGCGGTCGAGAACAACTCGATGATCCTCCAGCAGAAGCTCGCCGAGCGCACCAAGCTGCTCAGCCAGCTGGAACAGGCCAAGATGCAGGAGAGCGTGGCCCGCTCGCTGGAGTCGATGTCGGCGCTGACCGCGCCCGCCAACACCCCCTCGCTCGACGAGGTGCGCGACCGGATCGAGCAGCGGTACGCCACCGCGATGGGCCGCGCCGAGCTGGCCGGCAACTCCGTCGAGGGCCGGATGCTGGAGATCCAGAAGGCGACCCTCGACTCGGCCGGCTCCGCCCGGTTGGAGCAGATCCGGTCGAGCATGGCCGGTGAGCAGCTCGGCGGCAGGCAGGAACGACCGCCCGTCGCGCGTACGGAGCCCGCCGCGCCGGCAACCGACCCGGCCGCCGCCGCCCGGCTGGACGAGATCCGGGCCAGCATGGGCCGGGAACGCGGCACCGGGGACACCACCGCCGCCGGCTGAGGCCGGTCAGGTCGAGGAGGCAGCAGAGGTGGCAGACGAGCGCACGCGGTACTTCCGGCGCCTGAGTCGGTTGCGACGGTCCGCCCGCCGGTGGAGCGTCACGGCAGGGGGCCTCGGCGGCGCGGCCGCCGTGCTGACCCCGTACGCCGGGCTCGGGCTGCCCGACGCGGCCTGGGCGGCCGGGGCGGGCGGGGCGCTGGTGCTCGCCGCCTGGCGCTGGGTCGACCTGCGCGCGCTGGCCGCCCAGCCGGCGCCGCCCGCGCTCGACCCGGCCGAGGCCGCCGCCCGGTCACGCGCCCGCTTCGTCGCCGCCGTGGAGCGGCTCCCCGCCGGCCCCGGCGTGCTGGCCGAGGTGCGTCGGGTGCGCTCCCGGGTGGCGCTGCGCGGCACCAGCGCCGCCGAGCCGTGGGCCCGGCTGGACCGGGCCGCCCTCACCCTCGCCGGGATGGCCGGCCGGCTGACCGGGCTGGCCGGGCCCGCCGTGTCGGAGGCGGCCGACGCGGACCGCTCGCTGCGGGACCTCGCCGGCCGGGTGGCCAGCGTCGAACGCGCGCTGCGGCTCGCCCCCGCCGACGCCCGGCCGCCGCTGGCCGAGGCGCACCGGGCGTTGGCCGGCCAACTGGAGCAGGGTGTCGCGGCGTACGAGCGGCTGGTCGTGGCCGCCGCCGGCTACGTCGCCGAGGACGCGCGTCCCGACGCCGACCACCCGGCCGCCTCCCGCCTGACCGAGGCGACCGACCTGCTGCACGGGGTCGCCTCGGCGCTGGCCGAGCTGCGCGGCGTGGGCGCGCCGCTGCGCGCTCCCTGATCAGGCGCGCCGCTGCGTGCTCCCTGATCAGGCGCGCCGCTGCGTGCTCCCTGATCAGGGCGGCGTCGTGACCGGCACCGGGCCGGTGAACGGGGAGCTGCCGACGACGTTGAACGACCGGATGCGGTAGTGGTAGGTGACGCCCCGCGCCAGGCCGGTGTTGGTGAAGCCGCGGCCGGTGACGGTGAAGGTCGACACCTCCCGGCTGAACGCCGGGTCCAGCGCCCGCTGCACGATGAACCCGGCCCCCGGTCCGGCGGGGGTGCTCGACGACCAGCCGAGGATCACCGTCGCCGTGTCGGGCCCGGGCGCCGTGGCGGTGGCGGTCACCCCCGTGGGCAGGCCCGGGGCTGGCGGCGTGGTCGCCCGGGCCACCGTCGACCAGGGTGACGCGGCCCCGAGATAGGTGGTCCGCACCCGGTAGTAGTACGTGGTGTCCGGGGCGACCGCCGCGTCGAGGTGGTTGTCGCCGACCCCGATCGCGGTGGTGCCCGGCCCGCTGCTGAAGGTCGGGTTGGTGGCCCGCTGCACGTCGATGCCGGTGGCGAAGGAACGGTTGGTCCAGCGCAGCACGATCCGCAGTGGAGCGGCCGGCGGGATCGCCGCGGTCAGCCCCGCCGGCGCGGCGAGTTGCACCGACGCCGGCACGCTGTTGGACCAGGTGGAGCAGCTCACCGCGTTCTCCGCCCGGATCCGGTAGTGGTAGGTCACCCCCGGGGTGACGGTGGCGTCGGTGTAGCGGCTCGCCGTGGCCGCCACGGTGATCGCGGTCAGCCCCTGCGTGAAGGTGGCGTCGGTGGCCCGCTGGAGCAGGTGGCTGGTGGCCGCCGGGCGGCTGCCGTTGCCCGTCCAGGCCAGCGCGATCGCCGGCAGCGCGGTCGCCGAGCCCGGGGCCGGCGTCGCGGTCAGCCCGGTCGGCGCCCTGGGCGAGACCCGCAGCACCAGGGGCCGGATCATGCCCTGGTCGCGGTGCCCGGCGAGCTGGCTGTGCCAGTGGTACTCCCAGCCCAGGTTGACGAGCTGGTTCACCACCAGCGACGGCCGGCCGTCGACCGGGCTGACCGGGGTCGAGCCGGTCCGGGCGCCGGCCGGGCGGGCCGGGTCGAGCAGCCGTACGCTGTCGCCGATCTTGAACGGCAGCGGCGGCGCGACGGGCCGCAGGGCGACGATCACGTCTTCCCGCGGGTCGACCCGGACCACCTGCTTCCAGCCCCGCTCGGCGGGGTGCGGCGGGCGGGTGGCGCCGTCCCAGCCGACCCGGTTGACCAGTTGGACGTCGCAGCCGGCGAACCGCACCGGCTGGGTCTGCCGGCTGTTGCCGCGGATGCGCCAGAGCTGGGTGCCGTCGGCGGGCGCGCCCACTCCGATCGCCGGATCGCTCACGTGCAGCACCTCGGTGGCCGGATCGGTCGGGCCGAGCGGCAGGGTGATGGGGGCGAGCGGCCCGGCGTGCGGGTGCCCGACGCCCAGCCGGCCGACCAGCCGGCCGTGCTCCGGTTCGAAGACCTGCTGCACCGCCTTCACCTGCAACGGGAGGAGCACCGGGGCGGCGCCGCCGGTCGGCACGAAGCTGACCGTGGTGGCGTGCACCGGGACGACCGTTCCCCGGCCGGTACGGGTGCCGAACGCCGCGTCGTACGCCGCCTGCGGCACGATCGGCGGGCGCTGGCTGGCCGCGTACGCGCGGGGCAGGCGGTCCCGCAGCCGGGCCAGGTCGTACGGCGGCGCCGGGGTGCCGGCGACCCGGAACTGGAGCAGCGTGCGGGTGTTCGGGCCGTACCCGGGGCGGGTCGGCGGCGGGCCACCCTCGGCGGTGCGGTCCGGGGCACCCGTGTGGTGGTCGGCGCGCGGGTCGAAGCCGGGCAGCGGGGCGGGGCAGTCGTTGTAGAGGATCACCGTGCCACCCGGCGGCACGGCCGAGAAGTCGACCAGCACGTCGGCCACCTCGCCCGGGGCGAGCAGCAGCGCGTGCGAGTCGACGTTGAGCACGGTCGGGTCCCGGCGGTCGTACCGGTAGCCGACCGGCTGGTTGGGCACGACCACCGGCGCGGGGAGCAGGCCGCCCTCGTTGCCGATCTGGACCAGCGCCGGGCCGGCGGCGCGCGGGTCGGGGACCCCGCCCTCGCGCCCGTCCGTCGGCCAGCCCGCCGGACGGTCCGGCGCGCGGACCGCCTCCACCATCGGCACCTCGCCGGCGTCCGCGTCGGCCAGGTCGCCCTCCGGGTCCCACATCGGGCCGTCGGAGCGGGCCCGGTAGAGCTGGAGGTTCAGGCCGCGGTCCAGGCAGGCGTTGAGGATCCGGAAGCGGTACGTCCGCGGCGCGACCTCCAGGTACGGGTACGCGACCCCGTTGACCAGCATGGTGTCGCCGAACGCGTCCGGCACCGCCGACGGGTGCGGGACGCCGGGCGTCAGCGGCGGCTCCTCCGGGTCCGTGACCGGGTCGTGGTGCGCGTTCGGCACCGGGCCCGCGTCGGGCGTCCCGGGGTGCTCCCGCGGCCCGGGCTCGTCGGCCGTACGCGACCACGGGCCGTAGTCCCACCGGCCGGTCGGGTTCGTCCCGTCGGCCCGGTGCGGGTTCTGCCGGGGCTGGTAGACGTGCGGGTGCCAGAGGCTGCCCCGGGAGCCCCAGCGGTCCCGGTCCCAGGTCGGGTCCTCCCCGGCGAGCTGGGTGTCGTCCGGCACGAACGTCTTGTCCTCGATCACCAGCGGGAGCTGGTCGGCGGGCAGCACGCCGTCGGCGACGAGTTCCTCCTCGGCCGGGTCGGTGAGCAGGTAGAGCGCGAGCTGCCCGGAGTAGACGGTCAGCCGGGCCAGGCCGACGGTGTTGTCGTGGAACCAGCACAGCCGCCCGCTCTGCTCGTTCGGGTAGTAGAGCGTGGTGGCGCCCGCGCCGGGCGGCGGCATGTCGGGGACGTGGGCCAGGCCGGTCCCGTTCGGGTACGGGGTGATCTCGCCCGCCGGGGTCACCCACTGCCAGGGGTTGCCGGCGCTGATCCACCCGGTGTGCGCGCCCGCCAGGCGCAGCACCGCCCGGTTCTGCGGGTAGGGCGCGGGGCCGTCGAGCGGGCCCGTCCCCGCGCCCGCCACCGTCGGGTCGACCGGCAGGAAGAGCTCCCCGGCCCGGCCGGTGGGAAGGTGGTTGATGAACTTGACCCGGACCGGGCGGCCCCGGCGGGCCAGGATGACCGGGCCGAGGTGCCAGGGGCGCCCCGCCGGCACCACCGTGTTGTGCCCGTTGGCGTCCGTGCCGAGGTTGAGCTGGCGGTAGCCGCGCAGCCGGGTCGCCGGCAGGTCCCGGTGCAGTCGCTGCGCGTACTGCTCCAGGACGATCTCGTAGTAGTCGCAGCCCGGGTAGCTGATGGTGTCGGGCACCGCCACGGGGAGGTGGCCGCCCAGATGGGTGCGGCCGAGTGTGCCGAGGCCGGGCAGCGCGTCGACGAACTTGCGGATGCCGGTGCCGGGCACCACCCGGCCGTCGGCCCCGACGACCGGCAGCGGGCTGCGGGCGTAGTTCGGCACCGGACCGAAGCAGCGCGGGACGGCCGCCGGGTCGAGGCTGGCCGGCACCACGACCGGCTCCTCCACGCGCCGGGCCGCCGGGACCGGCCCCGCCGGACGGGATCCGGCGGTGGCGCCGTTCCCGGTGCGGGGCGCCGCCCGCTCCCACGGGATCCGGAGTCTGCGGAACAGGTCCATGGCTCTCCCCGGTGTCCGGGCGCGGGGCCCGCCACGGCGCCGTGGCGGCCCGGTCGCGCGTCGCTGACGATGCGTGAGGAGTCAACCGCAGCATGCGACGCGACGGCGGGGTTAGGAAGTACCCAATCGTCCGTATCTGTGGCGGGGACGCGACTTTCCCGCCGCACCGGCGGAGTGTCCCGCCCGACACGCCGGCCCCACGCCGGTCGACCGGTGGCGGAGGGAGGGCCGACGTGCCCCCAGGATCGTCAGCCGGCCGGGCGTTCGGGCTGGCAGACGGGGCACCAGTAGGTGACCCGCTCGCCCAGCTCCTCCTTGCGGATCGCGGTGCCGCACCGGCGGCAGGGCTGGGCGCGCCGCCCGTAGACGTAGCTGGTCTGCCCCCGGTGCAGCGACCCGGTGGTGCTCTGCGTCCAGCGGCCCCGGTTGGCCGCGAGCAGCTTCTGCGCCAGGGCCACTGTGCCGGCGAGATCCGGCACGGCGCGTACCGGCGTCCACGGCGACACGCCGCGCAGGAACAGGATCTCGCACTTGTAGAGGTTGCCGACGCCGGCCAGGTTGCGCTGGTCCAGCAGGGCCTCGCCGATGGTGACGTCCGGGTGGGCGGCCAGCCGGCGTACCGCCTCGGCCGGGTCCCAGTCCGTGCCGAGCAGGTCGGGGCCGAGGTGGCCGACCAGCGAGTCCTCCTCGGCCGTCGGCACCAGCGCCAGCTCGTGCAGGTGGTAGCCGACGGCGACCGCCTGCGGGGCGCGCAGCACCGCCCGGATCAGGTGCGCCGGCCGGGCGGTCCACCGTTCCCCCGGCGCGTACGCCCGCCAGGCGCCCTCCATCCGCAGGTGGGAGTGCAGCGTCCAGCGGGCCCCGCCGCCTCCCGTGGCGGCGTCTCCCGGCGGCGTGTCTCCCGGCGGTGCGTCTCCCGGCGGTGCGACGAGGCGGAGCAGCAGGTGTTTGCCCCGGCTGGCAGACTCCCGCACCGTCCAGCCGGTGAGGTCGGTCGCGGCGAGCCGGGGCACCCGGAAGTCGCTGCCGGTGAGGCGGGCGCCCGCCAGCGCGCGGTGCAGGACGCGGGCGGTGTTCCAGACGGTGTCGCCTTCGGGCACCCGTCCATCCTCCCTCGCCGGCCGGGACCCGGCGCGGCGGTCACCGGGCCGCGACGCGCAGCAGGTCGCCCGGTGCCACCGTGAGCAGGTCGACCGCCCGGCCGCCGTTGACCGCCACGGCGACCAGGCCGGCCGAGTCGGCGTGCACCACCAGCCGGCCCGCCGGGGCGTCCCCGAAGGTGCGGCCGTGCACCGCCTCGCGCCCGGCCCCCGGCTCGACGTCCGGCCGCACCCGCACCCGGGCCGGCAGCGGCGCCAGCAGGTCGGCCGGCGCGGCCAGTTGCACGTTGCCGAAGTGGTCCACGGTCAGCACCTCGGCGGTGAAGCCCGCCGCCTCCGGCCGGACGACCGGCGTCGGCAGCCGGACCAGGGTCGCCGGGTCGATGGTCGGGCCGGCGCCGGACAGCGGGGCGCCGAGCGCCAGCCGCGCGGCCACGGGCGCGAAGACGTCCCGGCCGTGGAACGTGCGGGACACCTCGGGCGCGAGCCAGTCCGGCGCGGTCAGCTCGACGGCCGCCGTGACCCCGCCGAGCGCCTCGGCGGCGTCGACGAGCAGGCCGTTGTCCGGCCCCACCAGCAGCCCGCGCGGCGCGGCCAGGGCGACGCCCCGGCGGGCGGTGCCGACGCCGGGGTCGACCACCGCCACGTGCACGCCCTCGGGCAGGTGGGGCACGGTCTGCGCCAGCACCGCCGCGCCCCGGCGCACGTCGGCCGGCGGCACCAGGTGGGTCACGTCGATCACCCGGGCGGCCGGCGCCAGCCGGGCGATCACCCCGTGGCAGGCGGCCACGAAGCCGTCGGCGAGACCGTAGTCGGTGGTCAGCGAGATCCAGGGGGTGCGGTCCATGCCGGGCAGGTTAGTCGCCGGCGGTGAGCCGCAGTTCGACGATCAGCCCTCGTGCGGCGCGGTCCCCGGCCCGGGGCGGCGCTGGCGGATATGGGACAGCCGGATGGCCGACCGGCCACTGCCGGGACGGGACCGGGTTGGGCAGACTGCCAGGGGTGACCAACCGCAGCCTGCCCGCCGTCGCGGTGCTCGTGATCGCCGCCGCCCTGACCGCCGCCTGCGGAGACGACGCGGAGGAGCCCCCGCGCGCCGCGCCCCCGGCCGCCTCGGCGTCGACGCCGGCCGCCGACGTGCCGTCGGGCCCCACGGCGCCGGGGACGGCCACGACGGCCACCACGTCCGCCGCACCGCCCACCGGCGGGGGGCCGGCCGGGCCGAGCGCCGGGACCACCGAACGCCGCCCGGCCAGCCCGCCGCCGGTGGAGTTGCCCGCCCGGCCGTCCGGGACGCCGGGCGCGCGGCAGGTCGTCGACGCGTTCAAGGCGGCCGGGCTGAAGGTGCCGAACCCACGGGACCGCTCGGTCGACTGCGGGCCGGACGGCCTCGGCCTGGGCTGCTCCGAGCTGATCGCCACCGACGCCGTCACCGTCTACGTCTTCCCGGACGAGTCGAGCGCCAGCGACATCGCCGAGGCCTGGGGCGGTCAGTCCTTCCGGCGCGGCACGGTGGTGCTCAACTACCTGGAGGCGAGGACGCCCAAGGCTGACCGCCTCGGGTACGAGAGGGTCCTCACCGGCCTGCGCTGACGCGCCCGGGCATCCGGCAACCCCGGCCGCCCATCCGTCGTCGGACGTGTGGTGCCGAGCACGGCCGCGTCGGTCGTGTGGCGGGCTGCCCGGCAGGCTTGCCCCGGGAGCACTGTCGAGCTGCCCCGTCTGTGGGACCGCCGCACCGAGCCCGCACCTGTGGACCCCGCTGACCCCGTCAGCCCGTGAAGGACTCGGGGCCGAAGCGGCTCCAGGCCACGAAGGCGGCGATGGCGAGATAGACCAGGTCGGGCACGATCGTCACCGTCTCGCCACGGCGAAGGCGCATGGCCGCCGCGCCGACGAACAGCAACGCCACGCAGGTGGCGGTCACGGGCACCAGAACCGGCGCGATGTCGAGGACCGCGGGCAGGACCAGGCCCGCCGCAGCCAGGATTTCGAGGGTCCCGATGGCCCTGAGGGTGCCGGGGCTGAAATCCAGGACCCATTCCGCGGCGTGGCCCCCCATGGAGGCCATCTTCTCCCTGGGTACGAACATCTTGGAGGTGCTGACCAGGAGGACAACGGTCAGCAGCCCGGTGGCGATCCACAGCCAGCGGTCGAGGTCCATCGGTTGCTCCTTGCAGAGTCGTAGAGATTGTCGTTTCCTGCGGTGCGGTGGCCGGTGCCGGCTGCGCGTCAGCGACTCCGACGTCGACGATGGCGGAGCCGCCACCCATCCGGCGGCCTCGGCCTCACGTCACTCCGTGGGCCGGCGAGCCTGGTGAAACCTGCGGGCGACCGCCCAGGCGTCGGCCACCGAACCCAGGTGCTGGAGCTTGGCGGGGTTGATCACCAAGCGGATCGCCTGGATCTGCCCGTCGAGGATGTCGAGCGCCAAGGTGTTGACCGCCTTGTTGTCCCGGTCGCGGAAGATCGCGCCCGGCTGGCCGTTCACCTCGTGTGGCTCGAGGACACCGCCGATCCGGACCATCGGCGCAGCGGCCGCGGCGAGCACCCGGGCCACGTTGTCGGCGCCGATGATGGCCCGGGGCAGTTGCGGGGCCTTGCCACCGCCGTCGCTGATCATCTGCACGTCGGCGGCGAGGAGTTCCCGTAGCCCGTCGAGATCGCCTTCCCTGAAGGCGTCGAAGAAGCGCTCGGCGAGTTCCTCGCGCTCCCTGCGGTCTGCATCGAACCGGGGCCGGCCCGCGTCCATGTGGCGGCGCGCCCGCACCGCGAGCTGGCGGCAGGCCGCCTCCGAGCGGCCCACCGTCGACGCGATCTCCCCGAAGCCGAACCCGAACACCTCCCGCAGCACGAAGACCGCGCGCTCGAGCGGACTGAGCCGCTCGAGCAGCAACAGCGCCGCCATCGACACCGAGTCGGCCAGCTCCGCCGACCGCTCCGGATCCTCGTACGGGTCGGCCAGCAGCGGTTCGGGCAACCACTGCCCGACGTACTCCTCCCGCCGCAGCCGGGCCGAGCGCAGCACGTTGATCGCGACCCGGGTGACCACGGCCGAGAGAAACGCCTTGGTCGACGTGGGCCGTGTCGGGGAGGCCTCGTAGCGCAGCCAGGTCTCCTGGACCGCGTCCTCGGCCTCGCTCACGCTGCCGAGAATCCGGTAGGCGATCGCGAACAGCAGCGCCCGCAGTTCTTCGAACTCCTCGGCCCGGGTCACGCCGGCTCCTCCTTGAGGCACTGCCGCCCCGACGCTCCGCGCCTCTCCGCCGACCTCGGTCACCACGGGGCGGGGCCGTTGCGATCGATGAAGATTCCGGTCGGCCCGTCGGCATCGATCATCGCGAGTTTGACGATCGAGTCGGTGCCCTCAGTGACGGTCAGCTGACCGGTGTGATTGTTCATGTCGGTCGCGGCGAACTTGCGAGTGGCGATCTCCCCGGGAGTGGCGATGTTGAACTTGATCTCCGGAAGCGCCTGGGCGTACCGGACGGTGATCATGTTCAGGGCGTATTTCGACGAGCTGTAGGCAAGCTCGTGCATCTTCGAGACGGGCTGGTCCGGATCGGTCACGACCGTCATGGACCCGGCACCACTGGACACCATGACCACCCGCGGATTCTTCGCCGCCCGCAGCAAGGGAAGGAAGGCGTGCGTGACCCTGATCGGTCCGTACACATTCGTGTCGTAGACGGAGTGAACTTCGTCGGCCGTCGCGTCCGCTGGCGCGACACCGTTCCCGCTGGCGCCCGCGTTGTTGATCAACACGTCCAGCCGGTCGGTGTGCTCCCGCACACGTCGTACGGCGGCGGTCACCGACTCCTCCGACGTCACGTCGAGCGGGACCATGATCACGTTCGCGCCGCCGGCGGTCAGCCTGTCGGCGGCTGCTCGTCCTCGACCCTGGTCACGCGAGCCGAGGAAGATCGTCCAGCCCTGCTCCCCGAGCCGCCGGGCGGCCTCGAGACCAAGTCCTTTGTTGCCTCCGGTGATCAACACAGAGGTCTGTTCCGAGTTCGTCATACCCCCGAGACACATACGCCGGCCCGGCTGTGACACGGTGAGCGCCGCGTCACAACCACTCCACCAGGAGCCCTGCACGGCTGCCGCCCCGCCACCACGCCCCGCGTCGACGCAGTCGCCGGTCATGGGGCCTGGGTGCGGTTCAGCCGCGCAGGCGCAGGCCGCGTGGGGTGGCCCGGAAGCCGGCGGCGGTGAGCGCGTCGCGCAGCGGCGAGGAACGCACCGCCCCGCCGTCGGCCCGCTCGACCGACATCGCCCCCAGCGCGCCGGAGTGGACCGCGTCGGCGAGCGCCTTGCCGGCCGCCGCCAGCGTGTCGGCGTCGTCGCTGAAGGAGAGGATGGTCCGCCCGCCGCGCTCGACGTAGAGCACCAGGTCGCCAGCGACCAGCACCACCAGGGCGCCGGCCTTGCGCCCCGCCCGGTGCCCGGTCGCCGGGGCGGCCCCGTCGCCCGAGTCGACCACCCGTTCCGGCCAGGGCAGCGCCGCCCCGTACGGGTTGGCCGGGTCCGTCGCGGCGAGCACCAGGGTGGGCCCGCCGCGCCCCCGCCCGCCGTCGGCCGGCTCCGCCAGCGCCCGGATCCGGTCCACCGCGCCCGGCACCGCGAACTGCGCCGCGCCCAGCCCCTCGACGAAGTAGCCCCGCCGGGCCGCGCCGCGCTCCTCGAGCGCGGAGAGCACCGGATAGACCGCCGCGAACCCGCCGGCCACCTGCTCGGCAACGACCGCCCCCCGGGTCACCACGCCGTGCCGTTCGAGCAACACGTCGGCCAGGGCGGCGGCGCGGCGGGTGGGGTCGGTGTCGCGTTCCGGCAGGCGCGACCAGCGCCCGGCAACGGTCGGCGGGCCGCCTCGGGTCGGCAGGGCCACCCGCCCGGGGCGGCGGTAGCGGGTGCGCGGCGCGGTCGGGCGAGACCGGTGCGCCCCGCCGGCGCCGAGCACCGCCCGCAGCGGGGCCAGGGTGTCGTTGGTGAGATGGCCGGCCCAGACCAGATCCCAGACGACCGCGGTCAACGCGGCGTCGTCCGTCGAGCCCACCCGGTCGGACAGCGACCGGAAGAACAACGCCTGCCCGTCGCCGAGCGCCTCCAGCACCGCGTCGTGCAGCGGGGTGCGGGTGAGCGCCTCGTCGGGCGGGGGCAGCAGCAGCGGGGCGGCGTCCGCGTACGCGAGGGTGACCCAGCCGTCCCCGCCGGAGATCGCCCCCGAGCCGGCCCAGAGCACCTCGCCGCTGGCGCACAGCTCGTCGAGCTGGGCGGGGGAGTAGTCGGCGACCCGGCCGGGCAGCACCAGGCGTTCCAGGGCCGACGCCGGCACCGCCGCCCCCTGGAGCTGCTCGACCGCCGCGGCCAGCGCCTCCACGCCGCGCGCCGACGAGCCGACCTGCTGCCACCGGGGCAGGAACGCGGCCAGCGCGCGGGGCGGCACCGGCTCGATCTCCCGGCGTAGCGCGGCGAGGGACCGGCGGCGCAGCAGGCGCAGCACCTCCGCGTCGCACCACTGGGCGCCGGCCGTGTCCGGGGTGAACTCGCCGGAGACGACCCGGCCGGTGGCGGCGAGCCGGCGCAGCGCCTGCTCCACCACGGCCACCCCGAGCCCGAACCGGGCGGCGCAGGTGGCGGCCGCGAACGGGCCGTGCGTACGCGCGTAGCGGGCGACCAGGTCGCCCAGCGGGTCGGCCACCGGGGCGAGGTACGCCTCGGCGACCCCGACCGGCAGGGCCACGCCGAGGGCGTCGCGCAGCCGGGCCGCGTCCTCGACGCCCACCCAGCGCTCCTCGCCGGCGATGCGCACCCGCAGCACCCGGCGGGCGGCCGCCAGCCCGGTCAGCCATTCCACGGGCGCGCCCCGCTCGGCCAGCTCGGCCTCGGACAGGTCGCCGACCACCCGGAGCAGCTCGACCACGTCCTCCGCGTCGCGCGGGCGGCGCTGCTCGGTCAGCCAGCGCAGCTGCCGTTCGGTCTCGGCCAGCACCGCCGGGTCGAGCAGCTCGCGCAGGTCGACGCGGCCGAGCAGCTCGCCGAGCAGGGCCGAGTCCAGCGCCAGCGCGGCCGCCCGTCGCTCCGCGAGGGGGGCGTCGCCCTCGTAGAGGAAGGCCCCGACGTAGCCGAACAGCAGCGACCGGGCGAACGGCGACGGCTGGGCGGTCTCCACCTCGACCAGGCGCACCTTGCGGGCGGCCAGGTCGCGCATCAGCTCCGCCAGCGCGGGCTGGTCGAAGACGTCCTGGAGGCACTCCCGGGCGGCCTCGAGGGTGACCGGGAAGTCGGCGTACTCGCGGGCGACGTCGAGCAGCTGGGCGGCGCGCTGGCGCTGCTGCCACAGCGGCTGGCGGCGGCGCGGGTCGCGGCGGGGCAGCAGCAGCGACCGGGCGGCGCACTCCCGGAACCGGGACGCGAACAGCGCGGAGGTGCCGACGGACTCCTCGACGAGCTGTGCGATCTCCTCCGGCTCGAAGACCACCACGTCCGCGCCCGGCGGCTCGTCGGCCGTGTCCGGCAGGCGGACGACGATGCCGTCGTCGGACGGCATCACCTGGGCGTCCACGCCGTAGCGCTCGGTGAGCCGGCGGCCGATCGCCAGCGCCCACGGCCCGTTGACCCGGGCGCCGAGCACGCTGTGGACGGCCAGCCGCCAGTCGCCCAGCTCGTCGCGGAAGCGCTCGACCACCACGGTGCGGTCGTCGGGCAGGGACCGGGTGGCCTCCTTCTGCTCGCGCAGGTAGGCCATCAGGTTGCCGGCGGCCCAGTCGTCGAGCCCGCCGGCCCGCAGCGTGGCGACGGCGGACCTGTCGTCCTGCCGCAGCAGGGCGCGCACCCGGGCGCCGATGGCCCGGCCCAGCTCGACGGGCCGGCCGAGCTGGTCGCCCTTCCAGAAGGGCATCTTCGCCGCCTGCCCGGGGGCTGGGGAGACCAGCACCCGGTCGGGCGTGATCTCCTCGATCCGCCAGGACGAGGAGCCGAGCAGGAACACGTCGCCGACCCGCGACTCGTAGACCATCTCCTCGTCCAGCTCGCCGACCCGGGCGGCCCGTTCGGCGCCGGCCAGGAAGACGCCGAAGAGCCCCCGGTCGGGGATGGTGCCGCCGCTGGTCACCGCGAGCCGCTGCGCGCCGGGCCGGCCGGTGAGCGTGTCGGTGGCGCGGTCCCAGACCAGCCGGGGCCGCAGCTCGGCGAACGCGGTGGACGGGTAGCGGCCGGAGAGCATGTCGAGCACGGCGTGCAGGGCCGAGTCGGGCAGCTCGGCGAAGGGCGCCGCCCGGCGGACCAGGACGGCCAGGTCGCCGACGTGCCACGGCTCCAGCGCGACCATGGCGACGATCTGCTGGGCGAGCACGTCGAGCGGGTTGCGCGGGTAGTGCAGCTCCTCGATGGCGCCGCCGCCCATCCGCTCGGCCACGACGGTGCAGGACAGCAGGTCGCCCCGGTGCTTGGGAAAGACGACGCCCCGGGAGACCGCGCCGACCTGGTGCCCGGCCCGACCCACCCGCTGCAGGCCGGCGGCCACGCTGGGCGGCGCCTCGATCTGCACGACCAGGTCGACCGCGCCCATGTCGATGCCCAGCTCGAGGCTGGAGGTGGCCACCACGGCGGGCAGCTGGCCGGACTTGAGCGCCTCCTCGATGTGCTTGCGCTCCTCCCGGGAGACGCTGCCGTGGTGGGCTCGGGCGATCACGGTCGGCGCGCCGGCCGCCCCACCGGCCTGGGCCATCATCTCCGCCGGAGTGCGGCGCGCCGGGCCGCCCCACGTGCCGGTGCCCCGGTCCGCACCGGCGGGCCCGCCCCACGTGCCGGTGCCCCGGTCCGGGCCGGTGGGGCCGTCCCACGCGTCGGCCTTCCGGGCCGGCACGGCCCGGTCGTCCCCGGCGCCGGGGACGGCGGGCAGGCCGGCCAACTCGTCGGCGGCCAGCTCGTTGAGCCGCGCGCAGAGCCGCTCGGCGGAGCGCCGCGAGTTGGTGAAGACGATGGTCGAGCGGTGCGCCCGGATCAGGGAGAAGACGCGCTCCTCGACCGCCGGCCAGATCGACGCCCGGCGCGGCCCGGGCCCACCGAGGTCGTCCTCCGGCGGCTCCTGCTCGTCGAGGCGGGTCATGTCCTCCACCGGGACCTGGACGCTGACCTCGATCGTCTTGGCGGTGGGCGGGGCGACGACGTCGACGGGCCGGGCGCCGCCGAGGAAGCGGGCGCACGCGTCGACCGGCCGGACCGTGGCGGACAGGCCGATCCGCTGCGCCGGCGCGGGCAGCAACCCGTCGAGGCGCTCCAGGGAGAGCGCGAGGTGCGCCCCGCGCTTGGTGCCGGCCACCGCGTGCACCTCGTCGAGGATGACCGTCTCGACGCCGCGCAGGGAGTCGCGGGCGGCGGAGGTCAGCAGCAGGAACAGCGACTCGGGCGTGGTGATGAGGATGTCGGGCGGGGTGCGGGCGAACGCGCGCCGCTCGTCGGCCGGGGTGTCGCCGGTGCGCATCCCCACGGTGATCTCCGGCGGGGCGACGCCCAACCGGGTGGCGGCCTGCCGGATCCCGGCCAGCGGCGTGCGCAGGTTGCGCTCGACGTCGACCGCGAGCGCCTTGAGCGGGCTGACGTAGAGCACCCGGCACCGGTGCCGGCGGTCGGCCGGGGCCGGCTCGCGGGCCAGCCGGTCGAGCGACCAGAGGAACGCGGCGAGCGTCTTGCCGGAGCCGGTGGGCGCCACCACCAGCGCGTTGCGGCCGGCGGCGACGGAACTCCAGGCACCGGCCTGGGCGGCGGTGGGCGCGGCGAAGGCGGCGGTGAACCATTCCCGGGTGGCCGCGCCGAAACCCGCCATCGCATCCGTCACGCCATCCATCCTGCCCCGGCCGTCTGACATCCGTTCCCCTGGCGGGCGCTGATGTGTCCTGGTCCGGCTCATACGCGATGGTTGTGCCGTTGAATGCGTTAAGTCTCACTTAACTGCTTGCTTGTAGCGTGCAACGTAAAGTAACTTCACTCGGAGTCGGCCGGGGTGGAGGGGATCGGATGACCGTCGAGGAGCGGAGCTTCGAGCCCGGCACCGACGTGCTCATCCGCAAGGTCGACAGGCATCTCGCCGCCGTCCGCGCCGGTCTCGCCGGGCCGGAGCTGGAGCTGGCCGAGCGGCTGGCCGCGGCGCTGCGGGAGCTGGTCGTCTCCACCGCCCAGGCCAGCGCCGCCGACCGGGGCCAGGTGCGTGCCGCGGTGCACTACTTCGTGCTGCGCCGGGAGAGCCGGGGCCGGCTGCTGTCGGTGCGGTCGCTCGCCGCCGCCCAGCGGGTGGTCAACAAGGTGGTGCTCCAGCTCGACCGCCCCGACCTGCTGGTGGAGACCCGCCGGGAGCGCCCCGCCCGGGAGCCCGCCGTCCCCGCCGCCGACATCACCGTCGGCTGACCGCGCCGCACGACGCCCTTCGGCCCCGCACCGGGCAGTCCACGGGAGAACGGCAAAGCCGGCCAAGGGTACGAATTCCCGCAAAACGGCCCGACGGGCGGTCATCTGGCGTCTGATCGCACCTAGGTGCCGGCCCACCTCCGGCGCGCGCCGCTGCCACCTCGACCGGGAGTGCGGGTGCTCGTACTGCTGATCCTCCACCTCGTGGCGGCCCTCCTGGCGCCGCTGCTGGTCCGGCGGTGGGGTCCGCGTGCCTGCTACGCGCTGGCGCTGGCGCCGGCCGCCGCCGTCGGCTGGGCGCTGGCCCGCACGCCGGCCGTCCGCGACGGCGGGGCGGTGGTGGAGACGTACCCGTGGATCCGGCAGCTCGGGCTCGACCTGGCGCTGCGGCTGACCACCCTGTCCTGGCTGATGACCCTGCTCGTCGGCGGCGTCGGCGCGCTGGTCCTCGTCTACAGCGCCCGCTACTTCGGCCCCGGGTCGGTCGGGATGGTCCGGTTCGCGGCCGTGCTGGTGGCCTTCGCCGGGGCGATGCTCGGGCTCGTCCTCGCCGACGACCTGCTGCTGCTCTACGTCTGCTGGGAGCTGACCACGATCTTCTCGTACCTGCTGATCGGGCACAGCACGGAGCGGCGTGCCAGCCGCTGGGCGGCCGCCCAGGCGCTGACCGTGACCACCCTCGGCGGGCTGGCCATGCTGGTCGGGTTCATCATGCTCGGCCACCACGCCGGCAGCTACCGGTGGTCCGAGATCGCTGCCGGTTCGCTGCCCGGCGGGGCGTACCTGGTCACGGCGGTGCTGCTGATCCTGGCCGGGGCGCTGTCCAAGTCGGCGGTGCTGCCGTTCAGCTCCTGGCTGCCGGTGGCGATGGCGGCCCCCACACCGGTGAGCGCGTACCTGCACGCCGCCGCGATGGTGAAGGCCGGCGTCTACCTGATCGGGCTGCTCGCCCCGGTGCTGGCGGACGTCGGCCCGTGGCGGCCGGTGGTGGTGGTCGCCGGCCTGGCGACCATGCTGGCGGGCGGCTGGGCGGCGCTGCGGCAGACCGACCTGAAGCTGCTGCTGGCGTACGGCACGGTCAGCCAGCTCGGCCTGCTCGCCGTGGTCGTCGGGGCGGGCACCCCGGACGCCGCGCTGGCCGGCGTGGCCATGCTGCTGGCCCACGCCCTGTTCAAGGCGGCGCTGTTCCTCGTCGTCGGCATCGTCGACCACGGCGCCGGCACCCGCGACCTGCGGGAGTTGTCCGGCCTGGGCCGGCGGGCCCCACTGCTGGCCACCGTCGCGGTGCTCGCCGCCGCGTCGATGGCCGGCCTGCCGCCGCTGGTCGGCTTCGTCGCGAAGGAGGCCGTGCTGGCCGCCTTCACCGACCGGCCGGTGGTGCTCGCCGTGCTGGTGGCCGGCACCGCGCTCACCGTTGCCTACAGCGCCCGGTTCGTCTGGGGCGCGTTCGCCACCCGGCCCGGCGTGGAGCCGTCCGACCCGGGGCGGATCGCCGTGCCGATGCTCGCCCCGCCGGCCCTGCTGGCCGTCCTCGGGCTGGTCGCCGGCCCGGCCGCCGGGATCCTCGACGGCCTGCTCGCCCCGTACGCCGAACTCTTCGGCACGGTCGGCGGGCACCTGGCGCTGTGGCACGGCCTCAGCCCCGCGCTCGGCTTCTCCGCCCTCGCCGTGGCCGGCGGCGCGGCGCTGCACGCGCTGCGCGGCCCCCTCGCCCCGGCGCTGGCCCGGCTGCACGTCCCGGTCAGCGGCAACCAGGGGTACGAGTGGGTCATCGGCCGGTTCGACCGGCTGGCCATCGAGGTCACCAGCGTCACCCAGCGGGGTTCGCTGCCGCAGTACCTCGGGATCATCCTGCTCGCCCTCACGGTGCTGCCCGGTGGGGCGATGCTGGCCACCCGGCCGTGGCGGGACCGGATCGACCTCTGGGACAGCCCGTTGCAGGTCGTGGTGGTGGCCGTGGTGACCGTGGCGGCGGTGCTCGGGGTGGGCGCCCGGCGACGGCTGACGGCGATGCTGCTGGTGGGGATGACGGGCTACGGCAGCGCGATGCTCTTCGTGCTCTACGGCGCGCCGGACCTGGCGCTGACGCAGTTCCTCGTGGAGACCGCGACCATCGCGGTGTTCGTGCTGGTGCTGCGCCGGCTGCCCGAGCGGTTCTCGGCCCGCCCGCGCCGGCGCCGCTGGATGCGCCGGGCGATCGGCGTGGCGGCCGGCGTGGTGGCGGCCGGGCTGGCGCTGACCGCCGCGGCGGCCCGGAACGCGCCCACCATCTCCGACGCCTTCCCCGACCTCGCCGTCAGCCAGGGGTACGGCCGCAACGTGGTCAACGTGACCCTCGTCGACATCCGGGCCTGGGACACGATGGGGGAGCTGGCGGTGCTGGTGGTGGCCGCGACCGGCGTGGCCAGCCTGATCTTCCAGCGGTCCCGGACGGGGCCGCGTCCCCGCCGTCCCGAGCCGTCCGGTCCGGCGCGCCGGCCGGGCCGCCCGGTCTGGCTGCGCGGCGGCGCGACCCTGCACGAGCGGCGGCGTTCCATCGTGCTCGAGGTGGTCACCCGGCTGATCTTCCACACCGTGGTGGTCTTCTCCCTGTTCCTGCTCTTCTCCGGCCACAACGCCCCGGGCGGCGGGTTCGCCGGCGGCCTGGTGGCGAGCCTGGCGCTGGTCGTGCGCTACCTGGCCGGCGGCCGCGACGAGCTGGCCGAGGCCGCGCCGGTCGGCGCCGGCACGGTGCTCGGCGCCGGCCTCCTCGTCTCGATCGGCACCGGGGTGGTCGCGCTGCTCGCGGGCGGATCGGTGCTCGAGAGCGCCCGGATCGACCTGTGGCTGCCGCTGATCGGCGACTTCTACCTGGTCACGTCCCTCTTCTTCGACGTCGGGGTCTACCTCGTCGTGGTCGGGCTGGTGCTGGACATCCTGCGCAGTCTCGGCGCCGAGGTGGACCGGCACATCGAGGCGGCCAGCGCGTCCGGCGGCGGGCTGCGCGTCGACCGCAGCGGGGAGCGGACGTGAGGCCGGGGGTGGAGGGACCGACCCTGGTGCTGGTCGTCGCCGTCGGCGTGCTGGTCGGCTGCGGGGTCACCCTGCTGCTGGAGCGCAGCCTGACCCGGATCCTGCTCGGCGTCATCCTGCTCGGCAACGGGGTCAACGCGCTCATCCTGATGGGTGGGCGGGCGGGCGCCGCCCCGGTGGTCGGCGCCGCGCCCGCCGGCCGGCTGAGTGACGCGCTGCCGCAGGCCATGATCCTCACCGCGATCGTGATCACCTTCGGGCTGACCGCGTTCCTGCTGGCCGTGAGCTATCGCAGCTGGTACCTGACCGGCGACGACGAGGTCCCCGACGACATCGAGGACCGGCAGATCAGGCGGGCGGCGGAGCGCAACGAGGTGGCCACCGCCGACCTCGGCGGCGAGGGCCCGGACGCCGACCCCGAGCAGGTCGACCCCGAGCTGCCGCGCCGGCTCCGGCCCGGGGACGGTCCCGGATGACCGGGTACGCGGACGGGATCGTCCCGTGAACGCCCTCGTGCCGCTGCCGGTGGTGGTGCCGCTGCTGGGCGCGGCGCTGACCCTGCTGCTGGCCCGGTGGCCGGGGCTGCAACGGGTGGTCAGCGTGGCCTGCCTCGCCGGCACGCTGGCGGTGGCGGCGCTGCTGCTAATGCAGGCGTACCGGCACGGGCCGGTGGTGGTGCAGGTCGGCGGGTGGCCGGCACCGGTGGGCATCGTGCTGGTCGCCGACCAGTTGGCCGCGCTGATGCTGGTGGTCTCGTCGGCGGTGACGCTGTGCGTGCTGCTCTACTCCGTCGGGCAGGGCCAGGGGGACTTCGGCGAGACCGTCCCCGTGACCATCTACCACCCCACCTACCTGGTGCTGACCGCCGGCGTGACGAACGCGTTCCTCGCGGGCGACCTGTTCAACCTCTTCGTCGGGTTCGAGATCCTGCTGGCCGCGAGCTTCGTGCTGATCACCCTCGGCGGCACCGAGACGCGGATCCGCACCGGCTCGACGTACGTGGTGGTCAGCATCCTCTCCTCGATGCTGTTCCTCACCGCGGTGGGCCTCGTGTACGCGGCCACCGGCACGCTGAACATGGCCCAGCTCGCCCACCGGCTGGACGCCCTGCCGGACGGCGTACGGCTCAGTCTGCAGCTGATGCTGCTGCTCGCCTTCGGGGTCAAGGCGGCGGTCTTCCCGCTCTCGGCGTGGCTGCCGGACAGCTATCCGACCGCACCGGCCCCGGTCACGGCGGTCTTCGCCGGCCTGCTCACCAAGGTCGGCGTCTACGCGATCATCCGGACCGAGACGCTGCTCTTCCCCGACGGCCAGGTGGCCGGGCTGCTGATGGTGGTGGCCGGGCTGACCATGGTGGTCGGCATCCTCGGCGCGGTGGCCCAGTCCGACATGAAGCGGCTCTTCTCGTTCACCCTGGTCAGCCACATCGGCTACATGATCTTCGGGGTGGCGCTGAGCACCGTGGCCGGGCTGTCCGGCGCGATCTTCTACGTGGTGCACCACATCACCATCCAGACCACGCTGTTCCTGGTCGCCGGGCTGGTCGAGGAGCGGGCGGGCAGCACCGACCTGCGCCGCCTCGGCGGGCTGGCCCGGGTGGCGCCGTTGCTCGGGATGCTCTTCTTCGTGCCGGCCATGAACCTCGCCGGCGTGCCGCCGTTCTCCGGGTTCCTCGGCAAGCTCGGCCTGCTCCAGGCCGGGGTGGCGGCCGGCGGCCCGCTGCCCGGCGCGCTGGTCGCGGCCGGCGCCGTGACCAGCCTGCTCACCCTCTACGTGGCCTCGCGGGTGTGGAACATCGCCTTCTGGCGCGCCCCCCGGCTGGCCACCGCCGAGCCGGCGGTCCGGCTCCCCCGGCTGATGGTCGGCGCGACGGTCGCGCTGGTCGCGCTGGGGCTGGTGCTGACCGTCGTCGCCGGGCCGCTCTTCGACGTCACCGCCGACGCGGCCGTCGACCTGCGCGAACGCACCCCGTACATCCGTTCCGTGCTGCCCGGCGGCGCCCCGTGAACCCGGAGTCCGGCGCGCCGCCGCGGGAGCGGGCGGTGCGGTGGCGGGACCAGCTGATCGCCCTCGGCTGGCTGGTGCTGGTCTGGAGCCTGCTCTGGGGCGAGTTCTCCTGGGGCAACCTGGTCGGCGGGGTACTGGTGGCCGGGGCGGTGCTGCTGTTCTTCCCGCTGCCGCCGGTCACCTTCGGCGGGCGGCTGCGCCCCGGGCCGCTGCTGGTCTTCCTGGTGCGTTTCGTCGGCGAGCTGGTCAGCGCCAGCCTGCACGTCGCCCGGATCGCGGTGCAGCCGGGCTACCGGCCGCGGGGCGCGATCATCGCGGTCCGGCTGCGCGTGCGTACCGACCTGAATCTGGCGCTCACCGCCGAGGCGGTCTCGTTGGTGCCGGGCACCCTGATCGTCGAGGTGGACCGGGACGCCGGGGTCCTCTACGTGCACGTGCTCGACGTCCACGGCCCGCAGGACCTGACCGACAGCCGGGAGCGGATCCTCGCCGTCGAGCGGCGGATCGTCCGGGCGGTGGGCTCCGCCGTGGAGCTGCGCCAGGTGGCCACCGATCCCGTCGAGAGGGGCTCTGAACCGTGACCGCGTTCCTCGTCGTCGTCCTCACCGTCCTGTTCTCGGTGACCGCGCTGCTCGCGCTGGCCCGGCTCTACCGGGGGCCGTCCCTGATCGACCGCGTGGTCGCCGCCGACATGCTGCTCGCCACCATGGTCGGCGCCGTCGGCGCCGAGGCGGCGGTGAACCGCCACGCCACCACCCTGCCGGTGCTGGTGGTGCTCTCCCTGCTCGGCTTCGTCGGCTCGGTGTCGCTGGTCCGCTTCGCCGCCCGCGAGAAGGAGGAGGGGTGATGTTCGGCACCGTCGCCGACTGGGTCGGCGCCGGCTGCCTGGTGGCCGGCGCGCTGCTGAGTCTCGCCGCCGGCATCGGGGTGCTGCGCTTCCCGGCCACGCTGGACCGGATGCACGCGGCCACCAAGCCGCAGGTGCTCGGGGTGCTGCTCCTGCTGCTCGGCCTGGCCCTGCGGCTGCGCGCCCCGGCCGACCTGGGCATGGTGGCCCTGGTCGGGATCTTCCAGCTGGCGACCGCTCCGGTGGCCGCGCAGATGATCGGCCGGGCCGCCTACCGCGCCGGCCGGGTGGACCCTGACCTCCTCGACGCCGACGAGCTCGCCGACCGCTGACGTGCGCCGTCCGCACCGCCGGGGCCGCGGGCGTCCCAATTCGGGGAATGCGGCGATTCTGAGTCTTGCGTCTTGCCGGGTGGCCGGTCCCGCTGCACGCTTCGCAATGATGGTTATCGATCGATGGCCGTCCCCGGTGACCACCCACCCGGCGGGAGCCGGACCCCGCCCCCCACCCGGAGGACCCATGAGACCTCGTACCCCCCGCTCCGCCTGGCTGGCCGTGGTGGCCGTGGCGGCGGCGGTCGTGACCGCCTCCTCGGCGACCGTCGCGCCCACCGGAGCGGCCGGCGCCGCCGCCCCGGCCGCTCCCGCCGCTCCCGCCGCCCGTGCCGGCGGGTCCGCGGCGCTGGCCGCGCCCGACGTCCCGCTGGCCAACGTGAAGGCACACCTGTCCCAGTTCCAGTCCATCGCCACCGCCAACGGCGGCAACCGGGCGCACGGCCGCCCCGGCTACCTCGCCTCCGTCAACTACGTCAAAGGCCAGCTCGACGCGGCCGGGTTCAGCACCGTGGTGCAGTCGTTCACCTACAACGGCGCCACCGGCTACAACCTGATCGCCGACTGGCCCGGCGGCGACCCGAACCAGGTGGTCATGACCGGGGCGCACCTGGACAGCGTCTCCGCCGGTCCCGGCATCAACGACAACGGCTCCGGCTCCGCGGCGATCCTGGAGACCGCCCTCGCGGTGGCCCGCAGCGGCCTCACCCCCACGAAGCACCTGCGCTTCGGTTGGTGGGGCGCCGAGGAACTGGGGCTGCGCGGCTCGCAGTACTACGTGAACAACCTGCCGTCGACCGAGCGCACCAAGATCAAGCAGTACCTCAACTTCGACATGGTCGGCTCGCCCAACGCCGGTTACTTCGTCTACGACGGCGACAACTCCGACGGGGTGGGCTCCGGGCCGGGCCCGGCCGGCTCGGCGCAGATCGAGCAGACCATCCAGGCGTACTTCACCTCGATCGGCGTGCCCACCCGGGGCACCGACTTCGACGGCCGCAGCGACTACGGGCCGTTCATCAACGTCGGCATCCCGGCCGGCGGCACCTTCACCGGGGCCGAGGGGATCAAGTCCAGCACCCACGCCTCGCTCTGGGGCGGCACGGCCGGCCAGGCGTTCGACCCGTGCTACCACCGGTCCTGCGACACCACCGCCAACATCAACGACACCGCGCTGGACCGCAACGCCGACGCGATCGCGTACACGGTCTGGGCGCTGGCCGGGGCCGGGGCCCCGCCGGGCAGCACGGTCTGGAGCGACACCTTCGAGACCGCGACCGGATGGACCGCGAACCCGGCCGGCACCGACACCGCCACCCTCGGCCGGTGGGAGCGCGGCGACCCCGCGGCCACCAGCTCCGGCGTGGCCACCCAGCTCGGCACGACCGTCAGCGGCAGCTACGACCTGGTCACCGGGCCGCTCGCCGGCAGCAGCGCCGGGGCGTACGACCTCGACGGCGGGGTGAGCACCATCCAGTCGCCGGCGATCACGCTGCCGTCGACCGGCACGCTGAACCTCTCGTTCTCCTGGTACCTGGCCCACCTGAACAACGCCAGCAGCGCCGACTACCTGCGCGTACGGGTGGTGGGCAGCGGCACCGTCACGGCGCTGAACGCGACCGGGGCCGCGACCGACCGGGCGGCGGCCTGGCAGAGCGCCGGCGTCGACGTCTCGGCCCTGCGGGGACAGACCGTACGGATCGTCGTCGACGCGGCGGATGCCGGCGGCGCCAGCCTCGTCGAGGCGGCCGTGGACGACGTGCGGATCACCCAGAGCTGAGCCGGCACGGCCCCGCCCCCTGTCCACGCCGGGTGACGGCCCCCTGTCCACGCCGGGTAACCGGACGACAGGGGGCCTTCGACGCACCTTCAGCGGGCGTACAGCCGGCGCGGATAAAATGGCTGCATGATCGACTCCTCTGCCCAGGAGGGCAGCAGTAGCCAGCCGGGTCCTGCCCGGCGTATCCCGACCCCGATGTCCCCGGGAGCCCTGAGCGACCCGTGTTGATCGTCGTTGGTCTCCTCTTCATCATCGTGCTCACCGCCGCCACCGGTTACTTCGTGGCCCAGGAGTTCGGTTACGTCGCCGTCGACCGGGGCAGGCTCAAGCAGCTCGCCGACGACGGCGACAAGGCCGCCGCCCGGGCCCTGGAAGTGACCGGACGGCTGTCGTTCATGCTCTCCGGCGCGCAGCTCGGCATCACCGTCACCGCCCTGCTGGTCGGTTACGTCGCCGAGCCGTTCCTCGGCGCCGGGCTGGCCGAACTCCTCGGCGTGGCCGGCGTCTCCACGGCGGTCAGCCTGCCGCTCTCGGTCGCCCTGGCCCTGGTCATCGCGACCGTGGTGCAGATGGTCCTGGGCGAGCTGGCCCCGAAGAACCTCGCCATCGCCCGGGCCGAACCGCTGGCCAAGGCCCTGAGCCGCTCCACCCTGATGTATCTCAAGGTGGCTGGTCCGCTGATCAAGCTCTTCGACCGCGCCGCGGTGCGGCTGCTCCGCCGCGTCGGCATCGAGCCGATCGAGGAGCTGCCCAGCGGCGCCACCCCGGAGGACCTGGAACAGATCATCGCCGAGTCCCGCCAGGAGGGGCACCTGACCGCCGAGATGTCCACGCTGCTCGACCGGGGGCTCGACTTCCGCGAGCTGACCGCGGGCGAGGCCATGGTGCCCCGCGTCGACGTGCACACCGTACGCGCGCACGAGCCGGTCAGCCGGGTGGTGGAGCTGCTGGACACCGGCAAGTCCCGCTTCCCCGTGCGCGGCGCGGAGGGCGTCGACGACCTGATCGGCGTCATCGGCATCGCCGACGTGCTCGGGGTGCCCCCCGAGCGGCGCGCGACCACCCCGGTCAGCGCGGTCGCCGGCCCGCCGCTGCTGGTGCCGGAGACGCTGCCGCTGCCGACCGTGCTGGACCGACTCCGCTCCGGCCACCGGCAGCTCGCCTGCGTGGTCGACGAGTACGGCGGCTTCGCCGGCGTGATCACGCTGGAGGACATCGCCGAGGAGCTGGTCGGCCCGATCCGGGACGAGGACGACCCGCCCGAGCGGGCCCCGGCCCGGCAGGAGGACGGCTCCTGGGTGGTGCCCGCGCGCTGGCGCATCGACGAGGTCGCCGACAGCACCGGCATCGAGCTGCCCGAGGCCCCGGAGTACGACACCCTCTCCGGCCTGGTCATGCGGGAGCTGGGCCGGGTGCCCGAGGTCGGTGACCGGCTGGAGATCAGCCTGCTAGCCGACGGCGAGGACGGCGCGGTCGAGCCGCGCGCCCTGGTCGAGGTGCTGGCCGTCGACCGGCACGTGGCCGATTCGGTCCGGCTGCGGCTCGCCGAGTCCCGGGAGGTGTCCGAGTGAGTCCGGGCATAGCGCTGTTCACGTCGGTGATCCTGCTGGCGCTGAACGGCTTCTTCGTGGCCGCCGAGTTCGCCCTGGTGGCCAGCAAGCGCTACCGCCTGGAGCAGGCGGCGGCCGGTGGCGGCCGGGCCGCCCGGGCCGCCCTGGAGGGCGTACGCGAGCTGTCGCTGATGCTCGCCGGCGCGCAGCTCGGCATCACGCTGTGCACCCTGGGGCTCGGTGCGCTCGCCGAGCCGGCGATCGAGCACCTGCTCAGCCCGCTGCTACACGCGGTCGGGCTGCCGGACGCCGCGAGCCACGCGGTCGCGTTGGTCTTCGCCCTCAGCCTGGTCACCTTCCTGCACCTGGTGGTCGGCGAGATGGCGCCGAAGTCCTGGGCGATCACCGACGCCGAGCGCTCGGCGATGCTGCTGGCGTTGCCGTTCCGCGCCTTCGCGCGGGTCGCCCGGCCGGTGCTGTCGGTGATGAACGCCCTGGCCAACGCGATGCTGCGGCTCGTCAAGGTCAACCCGCAGGACCAGCTCGCCCAGGTGCACGGCCCCGACGAGCTGCGCATCCTGCTGGAGCAGTCCCGCGAGCACGGGCTGCTCGGCGTCGAGCAGCACCAGTTGCTGACCAGCATGCTGGAATTGCAGGGCACCACGGTGGCCCAGGTGATGGAGCCGTTCCACCAGATGGTGACGGTCCGCCGGGACGAGGACGCCGCCCGGATCGAGCAGGTCAGCCGGGACAGCGGCCGGTCGCGGCTGGCCGTGCTGGACGCGAACGGCGACGTCTGCGGCCTCGTCCACGTCCGGGAGGCGGTGCGGGCCACCACCACGGGCCGCAGCGTCACCGCCGGCGACCTGATGACCAGCGCGTTCACCCTGCCCGCCGCGGCCACGGTGACCGACGCGGTGGCGGCGATGCGGGCCCGGCAGTCCCAGCTCGCGCTCGTGCGCAACGGCGGCGGCCCGACCCGGCCGATCGGGTTCGTCGCGCTGGAGGACCTCCTGGAGGAGGTCATCGGCGAGTTCGACGACGAGACCGACCCGGTGCCGCGCGGCCGACGCATGAGGTGAGACCCGCGGGCCGCCCCCGGGTGAGGTGTGGGGGCGGCCCGGCGTGGTCCGGCACGTCGGACCGTGCGGTCTTCGGCGAAGACCGCACGGACGTCCGCCAGGTCCGCGAGGCTGGAGGGACCGGGCCGGGTGCGCTCGTGCCGGTACCGGGTGGCGCTCGGGCCGGGGCCTGGTGACGCTCAGGTCGGTACCGGGTGGGACACGGGCCGGGGGCGGGTGGCGCACGGGCTGCGCGGGGTGACTCGCGCGCCCGATCGCGGCGAGGCCCGGTCCCCAGCGGGTCCGCCGGGGCGCGGGACGCGGACGGGGGAGTGCGGGTGCGGTTGACCGGGGTGTCGCCGGAGTCCGGGTGGACCGGGCTCTCCGTCCGCACCGCCCTGGCCAACCCGAGCACCCGCCCCGGGCTGCGGCTGCCCGGGCGGGTCACGGTCATCGCCGGCTCGACCGACGTGCCGGTGCTGCACGTCCGGCTCGGCCTGGTCACCACGGCGGAGCCGGACGACCCGGAGGCGCCCCGCCGCCTGGTGCAGTTCCACCAGGCGACCCTCGCCGACGGCTTCGTGCTGCGGGCCGGGCGGGGCCGCACGATCCCGTTCGAGTTCCCGCTGCCCTGGGAGACCCCGGTGACCATCTTCGGCGGGGTACCCCTGCTCAGCCTGCGGATGGGGCTGCGCACCGAGGTGGCGGTCGAGCCGCAGCTCGACCAGGGCGCGATGGTGCCGGTCTTCGTGCACCCGCTACCCACCCAGGCGCACATCCTGGCCGCCCTCGACACGCTGGGCTTCAGCATGCGCCAGGCCGGCCTGGTCGACGCCCGGCTGCCGGGGGTGGAACAGACCCTGCCGCTGCACCAGCGGCTGGGATTCTGGGTGGCGCCGCTCTACGCCGGGCCGATCACCGAGCTGGAGCTGATCTTCATCGCCAACCCGGCCGGCCTGGAGGTCATCTTCTGGCTGGACCGGCGGCTGGCCCTGGCCGGGATCACCCACCAGAGCATCAGTCGCTTCCGGATCTGGCACGTCGGCGCCGACCGGCGGGACTGGGTGGCGACGGTGGACGGCTGGCTGCGCGCGGCGATCAACCGGCACGCCGCGGCCGCCGCGCACGCCGACTGGTCCGCGACCATCGCGGAGTCGGCGCACGTCAGCCGCCCGCCGGACGAGCCCACCCGCCCCGGTTTCGGCCTGGGCGGCACCGCCGGCGGAGCCGGCATCGGCGGCTCCGGCGACGGCACCTGACCCCCCGCCCACCCCCACCCCACCCCCGCCCACCCCCGCCCCACCCGCACTCCCGCCCCGCCCCACCCTCGCTCCCGCGATCTCGCACTTTTGTGTCCCGGTATATCGGACTTATCGCCCGTAACGAGGGCCGAAAGTGCAAGATCGCGGGAGGTCAGGCCGGGGAGGGCGGGGAGGGGAGAGGAGAGGGAGGGGAGGGGGAAGGGTCGGAAGGTCGGAAGGTCAGACGGTGGCGGTGGCGAGTTTCAGGCTGAAGCCGAGGAAGAGGGCGGCGACGCCGGTGGTGGCGCCGGCGGCGAGGCGGCGGCGCTGGCGGAACTGGGCCGCCAGGAAGGTCCCGGCGAAGATCAGCGCGGTCAGGTAGAGCGCGCTGGTGACCTGGGCGATCAGCCCGAGCAGGAGGAACGACAGCGCCGGCCACGCGTAGCCCGGATCGACGAACTGGATGAAGAACGAGACGAAGAACAGGATCGCCTTCGGGTTGAGCAGGCTGACCACGAGCGCCTTGCGGAACGGGCTGCGCATCGCCACCGGCTCCGCGGCGTCGATCAGCCGCGGCGTGGCCGGGTCGTTGCGGTCGCGCCAGCGCCGCCACGCGCCGCGCAGCATCGTCAACCCCACGTAGCCGAGGTACGCGGCGCCGGCGTACTTGATCACCAGGAAGAGTGGCGGGTACGCCTTGAGCAGCGACGCCACCCCGGCGGCGGAGAGGAACATCAGCACCCCGTCGCCGACGAAGACCCCGCCGGCGGCCCGGTAGCCGGCGGCCACACCGCGCTGCGCGGCGGTGGAGAGCACGAAGAGGGAGTTGGGCCCGGGCAACAGCACGATCGCCACGGTGCCCAGCACGTACGTCCAGATGTCGGTGATGCCCAGCACGCCCGACATCATCGGGCCACCGGTGCCGTCCGGCGAAGCCTTTCCCGCAGCGCGACCTGTGCGTTTGGCCACTCGTCGACGGTCATCGAATACTGCACGGTGTCCCGCCACGAGCCGTCCGGGCGGAGCTTGTGCATCCGCAGCACCCCCTCGCGGGACGCGCCGAGGCGCTCGATCGCCCGCTGGGAGCGCTCGTTGCGGATGTCGGTGTGCCAGACCACCCGCACCGCGCCCAGTTCCTCGAAGGCGCGGGTGAGCAGCAGCAGCTTCGCCTCGGTGTTGATCCCGGTGCGCCACCACGGCCGGCCCAGGAAGGTGTAGCCGATCGCGACCGACCGGCGCTCCGGGTCCACCTCGTAGTAGGAGGTGGTGCCGACCACCGCGCCGGTGACGGCGCAACGCTGCACCCACGGCACCCGCTCGCCCCGGCGGTGGGCGGCCAGCGCGGTGGCGACCACCTCGGCGGTGCCGGCGGGGTCGGCCGGCAGCGGGCTGCCCAGGTGCTGCCAGACCTCCGGATCGGCGGTCGCCGCGTGCAGCTCGTCGGCGTGCGCGAGGTCGAGGGGTTCCAGCACCACGTGCTCCCCGCGCAGCACTGCCGGTTCCAGCCACGGCGTGGGGGCCGGCCGCAGGTACGCCGGCACCGGCGCGGTCACCCCGGCGTCCGGCTCGGGCAGCCCGGCGGTGAGCCGCAGCGGCACCACCCCGGCCCAGTGCGGCAGGGCGAGGTCGGCCTCGTCGTCGCGTACGCCGCCGGTGCGGGCGCGGACGGAGACCTCCCGCAGCGGCAGGGCCAGCACGGCGGTCTCGGCCAGCTCCCGGCGCGACGGCGGTCGGCTGTCGGCGCTGCGCCCGGCACCGACCTTCTCCACCAGCGCGGTGAGCACCCGCGCCTTCTCCCGCTCGTCGGTGACCAGGTGCGCGGTGCCGTGCGCGACGACCGACCGGTAGTTGGCGCTGTGGTGGAACTGGGAGCGTGCGTAGACCAGGCCGTCGAGCAGGGTCACCGTGACGCAGACCGGCAGCCCGTCGCCCCGGGCGGCGAGCAGCGGCCGGCTGCCGGTGGATCCGTGCAGGTAGAGGGTGTCGCCGATGCGGACGTGCAGGGTGGGCAGCACCCGGGGTTCGCCGTCGACGGTGAACCCGAGCGCGCAGTGGTACGCCTCGTCGAGGACCGCGTGCGCGGCGTCGGCGTCGTAGCTCATCCGGTCCCGGGAGCGGCTGGCGGTGGTCCGGTCGGTGCGTGCGTACATGCTCCCGCCTTTGTTCTAGTACAATCTCTGATTTGTGTCAGCACGCTATCAGGTCACCGGCGCGACGGCCGCCGAGATTTCGGCCAGCATCGAGTCGGGCATCCGTTCCGCCGCCCTCGCCCCCGGCGCCGCCCTGCCGGCGGTGCGCGCGCTCGCCGCCCAGCTCGCGGTCAGCCCGGCCACCGTGGCCCGGGCCTATCAGGAGCTGCGCCAGCGGGGCCTGGTGGTCACCGCCGGCCGGCACGGCACCCGGGTCCGGCCCCGCCCGCCGGTGGCGGCCCGCCGCTCCGCGCTGCACCCGCCACCCGCCCCCGGCCTGCGCGACCTCTCCCTGGGCGAGCCCGACCCGCGGCTGCTGCCGCCGCTGGGGGCGCACCTGGCCGGGCTCGCGGCCGACGCCGGGCCGCCCGTCGGGTACTCGGCCGCCGGGGTGCTGCCCGAACTGGCCGAGGCGGCCCGCGAGCGGCTGGCCGTCGACGGCGTGCCGGCGGCGGAGCTGACCCTCACCGGCGGCGCCCTGGACGGCATCGAGCGGCTGCTCGGCGCGCACCTGCGCCCCGGCGACGCGGTCGCCGTTGAGGACCCGGGCTGGGCCAACCTGCTCGACCTGGTCGCCGCGCTCGGGCTGCGGCCGATCGGGGTGCCGGTCGACGACGACGGTCCGCTCGTCGAGGGCGTCCGGGCCGCGCTCGCCGCCGGGGCCCGGGCGCTGATCGTGACCAGCCGGGCGCAGAACCCCACCGGCGCGGCGGTCTCCGCCGGGCGGGCCGAGGAGCTGCGTACGCTGCTCGCCGGCCGGTCCGACCTGCTGCTGATCGAGGACGACCACGCCGCCGAGCTGGCCCGCGTACCGCTGCACCCGCTCGCCGGGGCGACCCCGACGTGGGCCTTCGTCCGCTCGGTGAGCAAGCCGCTCGGTCCCGACCTGCGGCTGGCCGTGCTGGTGGGGGACGAGACCACGGTGGCCCGGGTGGCCGGCCGGGCCCGGGTCGGCGCCGGCTGGGTCTCCACCGTGCTGCAACGGCTGGTGCTGTCGCTGTGGCGCGACCCGGCGGTGGCCGGGCTGGTGGACCGGGCCGCCGCCAGCTACGAGCGGCGGCGCGGGGCGCTGGTCGACGCGCTCGCCGGCCACGGCCTCGCCGCCCACGGGCGCAGCGGCATCAACGTGTGGCTGCCGGTGGCGGACGAGACCAGCGCGCTGACCGCACTGCGCGACGCCGGTTGGGCGGTCGCGCCCGGCGCGCTCTACCGGATCGCCGGCCCGCCGGGGCTGCGGATCACCGTCAGCTCGCTGGACGACGGCGAGGTGGCACCGCTCGCCGACGCCGTCGCCCGCGCCGTCCGGCCCGCCGTGTCCTCCGGTTTCACCGCATGACCCTCTGGCGGCGACCTGTCGGTGTGCCGGGCGCGGGCGTGACCGGACGCCGGGCGGGTAAGCGCGGTGCCGGAGGTG
Source organism: Micromonospora sp. NPDC048063 (assembly GCF_043202855.1). Lineage (NCBI taxonomy): Bacteria > Bacillati > Actinomycetota > Actinomycetes > Micromonosporales > Micromonosporaceae > Micromonospora > Micromonospora sp. NPDC048063. The sequence goes on from NZ_JBIDBG010000003.1 coordinate 317,079, forward strand.
GGCGACCATGGCTTCGTCGGGATCGAGGAGGGGCGTCTGGATCGCCGTCGTGGTGGCGGTGATCGTGCTCGTGATCGTGGTGATCGCGCTGGCGTCCGGCGGCGGCGACGGCGGCGGCGGATACTGACGGTTGGCCGCGGTGGGACGTCGTGCGGAGGCAGGGCGGACCGGCATCGCGGCCCGAACGGGTATATAACAGTCGACATGGCCGAGCAGACCGAGACCGCGCCGGGCGCGCAGCAGTTCATCCCGCCGCAGGCCGACACCCTCGACGACCTGCGCGCCGCAGCCGCCGGCTGCCGGGGCTGCGAGCTGTACCGGGACGCGTCGCAGACCGTGTTCGGCCGCGGCGACGCCGGCGCGCGGGTGGTCTTCGTCGGTGAGCAGCCCGGTGACATGGAGGACCAGAAGGGGCTGCCGTTCGTCGGCCCCGCCGGTCGGCTGCTCCGCAAGGCGGTCGACGACGCCGGGCTCGATCCCGGGCACATCTACCTCACGAACGCCGTGAAGCACTTCAGGTTCGAGTTGCGCGGCAAACGGCGCATCCACCAGACCCCGGACCGGGTGCACGTCACCGCCTGCCGGCCCTGGCTGGTGGCCGAGTTCGCCCAGTTGCGCCCGGAGATCGTCGTGGTGCTCGGCGCGACCGCGGCCAAGGCGCTGCTCGGCCCCACGTTCCGGGTCACCCGGCAGCGCGGCGAGCTGCTGCCCTGGCCGGCGTCGGCCCAGCACCCGGAGGATTTCCAGCGGGTGCCGGTGGACGCGAAGGGCACGGTCGCCGACGCCCCGCCGGCCCGGCTGCTGGCCACCATCCACCCGTCCGCCGTGCTCCGCGCCGACGACCAGGACAAGGCGTACGAGGGGCTGGTCGCCGACCTCGCCGTGGCCGCCCGCGCCCTCACCGGCTGAGCCGTCGCCGGGCCACCCGCCGGCCCCTGGGCAGGGCGGGTGCGCGGTGCCACACTGGCGGCCATGGATCAGCATCTCTACGAGCGCGACCACGAGGACTTCCGCGAGCTGTGCCGCGAGTTCCTGGACCGGGAGGCCGTGCCCCACCACGAGCGTTGGGAGGCCGCCGGGATCGTCGACCGCGAGGTGTGGCGTCGGGCCGGGGCGGCCGGCCTGCTGGGCACGGACGTCGACCCGGAGTACGGCGGCGGCGGGCAGCGGGACTTCCGGTTCAACGCGGTGCTGGCCGAGGAAATCGTCGCCGCCGGCTGCACCGGCCTCGGCTTCGGGCTGCACAACGACGTGGTGGCGCCGTACCTGACCGAGCTGACCACGGAGGACCAGCGCAAGCGCTGGCTGCCCGGGTTCTGCTCCGGCGACCTCGTCACGGCGATCGCGATGAGCGAGCCCGGCGCCGGCTCCGACCTCGCCGGGATCCGCACGAGCGCGGTCCGCGACGGCGACAGTTGGGTGCTCAACGGCCAGAAGACCTTCATCACCAACGGGGAGATGGCCGACCTGGTGGTCGTGGTCGTCCGCACCGCGCCGGACCAGGGCGCGCACGGGGTGAGCCTGGTCGCCGTGGAGGACGGCACCCCCGGCTTCTCCCGCGGCCGACGGCTGGCCAAGGTCGGGCTGAAGGCCAACGACACCGCCGAGCTGTTCTTCTCCGACTGCCGGGTGCCGGTGGAGAACCTGATCGGCACCGAGAACCACGGCTTCTACCACCTGATGGCCAACCTGCCCCGGGAGCGGCTCAGCATCGCGGTCGCCGCGGTGGCCGCCGCCGAGCGGCTGCTCGCCGTCACCCTCGACTACGCCCGCTCCCGGCAGGCGTTCGGCCGGCCGATCGGCGCGTTCCAGCACAACCGCTTCCTCCTGGCGGAGCTGGACACCGAGGTCACCATCGCGCGCACCTTCGTCAACCACTGCGTCGCGGAGTACAACGCCGGCCGGCTCTCGGTCACCGACGCGGCCAAGGCGAAGTGGTGGACCACCGAGCTGCAGAACAAGGTCGCCGACCGCTGCGTGCAACTGCACGGCGGCTACGGCTACATGCTGGAGTACCCGGTGGCGAAGGCCTGGTTGGACGGGCGGGTGCAGACGATCTACGGCGGCACCACCGAGATCATGAAGGAGATCATCGGCCGCGGCCTGGGCCTGTAGCGCAGCCGGGGGAGGGGCGCAGTCGGGAGGCGACCGGCTGCGGGGTGGCGCGCCGGGTGCGCAAGGATGAGACGGGCCCCCGCCCCTTACCGCCGAAGGAGCCGCCGATGGCCACCGACCTCGCCGCGCCACTCGCCGCGCCCGACGTCACGCCGATCCAGCGGCGTACCCTGCGGCTGCTCTTCGTCACCCAGATCGTCGGCGGGATCGGGGTGACGGTCGGCGTCGCCGTCGGGGCGCTGCTCGCCGCGGACATCGCCGGCACCGCCATGGCCGGGCTGGTGAGCAGCGCCGCCGTGGTGGGCGGGGCCCTGCTCGCGGTGCCGGTCACCCGGATCATGAACGGCCACGGCCGGCGGCCCGGCCTGGTCGTGGCCTATCTCGCCGGCGCGGCCGGTGGCGGCCTGGTGGTGTTGGCCGCCGTCACCCGCTGGATCCCACTGCTCTTCCTCGGCATGCTCCTCTTCGGCGGCGGCAGCGCGGCCAACCTCCAGGCCCGCTACGCCGCGGTCGACCTGGCCGAGCCGGCGCGACGGGGTCGCCAGCTCGCCCTGATCGTCTGGGCCACCACCATCGGCGCGGTCGCCGCGCCGAACTTCGCCGCGTTCGCGGACCGCACCACCAGCGGCTGGGGACTGCCGACGCTGGCCGGTCCGTTCGCGTTCAGCGCCGTCGCGCTGGCGCTGGCCGCCGGCGTGATCCTGGCGCTGCTGCGGCCCGACCCGCTGCTGACCGCGCGCCGGCTGGCGGCCGTTGTCGTCCCGCCGGTCGCCCCGGGGTCGGACGCCGTCGTCCCGGCCGCCCCGTCGCCGGACGCCGTTCCCGCCGTTACCCCGCCGCCGGACGCCGTCGTCGCGCCGGCACCGACCGGCCGGCGCGGCGTGGGCATGCGGGCCGCCTGGTCGGTCGTACGCGCGCGCCCGGCCGCCCGGCTCGGCATCGCCGCGGTGGCGGTCGGGCACCTGGTCATGGTCGCGGTGATGGTGATGACCCCGGTGCGCCTGCACGAGTGGCACGCCGCCGCCGACGTGCTGCGGGTGGTCGGTCTCGTGCTGAGCCTGCACATCGCCGGCATGTACGCCCTCGCCCCGGTGGCCGGCTGGCTCACGGACCGGCTCGGCCGCCGGGCGGTGATCCTCGGCGGCGTCGGGCTGCTGCTCGTGGCGTGCGCGGTCGCCGGCACCGCCGGGCACCACACGGCCCGGCTCTCGATCGGGCTGTTCCTGCTCGGCCTGGGCTGGTCGGGGACCATGGTGGCCGGTTCCACCCTGCTGTCGGAGTCGGTGCCGGTGGGGATCCGGCCGAGCGTCCAGGGGCTCTCCGACCTGACCATGGGACTGGCCGGCGCTGCCGCCGGGGCGGTCAGCGGGTTTGTCATGGAGGTGGCGGGTTATCCGGTGCTCGCCCTGCTCGCGGCGGTCGCGGCGGTGCCCCTGGTGGCGCTAGCGTTGCGTCCGGTGCCGGCGGGCGCACCGGAGGAGGAGGACTGATCACGTGCGGCTGACCGACTTCTGGTCGCGGTTGGAGGAGGCGTTCGGCCCCGCCTACGCGGCCAGCATCGCCCGCGACCAGGTGCTGTCCCAGCTCGGCGGCCGGACCGTCGAGCAGGCGCTGGCATCGGGTGAGCAGGCGCACGTCGTGTGGCGGGCGGTCTGCGCCGCCTATCCCGACCGGGTGCCCGCGCGACTACGCTGAGCTGCCATTTCGTCGCTCCCGCGTGTCGCTTGCCGACTCGTACACCTGTTCGGCTATTGTCCACAGCGGGGTGCTCGTCCACAGCTCACGGCCCGTCGGCTGGTTTTCTGTCGGACCCAGCGCCTAGCGTGTCCGCGTGACGCGAAGCTCAGGAAAGACGCCGGCGAAGGCAGGGGTGGCAACGATGGCAGCAGGGCCTGACCGGGAGAAGGCACTCGACCTTGCTCTCGCTCAGATCGACAAGCAGTTCGGCAAGGGCTCGGTGATGCGGCTCGGGGAGCGGCCGGTCATCCAGACCGCGGTCATCCCCACCGGGTCGATCGCCCTCGACGTGGCGCTCGGCGTGGGCGGCCTGCCCCGCGGCCGAGTCGTCGAGATCTACGGTCCGGAGTCCAGCGGTAAGACCACGGTCGCGCTGCACGCCGTGGCCAACGCCCAGCGGGCCGGCGGCATCGCCGCCTTCGTCGACGCCGAGCACGCGCTCGACCCGGAATACGCGAAGGCCCTCGGCGTCGACACCGACGCCCTGCTGGTCTCCCAGCCCGACACCGGTGAGCAGGCGCTGGAGATCGCGGACATGCTGGTCCGCTCCGGCGCGCTCGACATCATCGTGATCGACTCGGTGGCCGCGCTGGTGCCGCGCGCCGAGATCGAGGGCGAGATGGGCGACAGCCACGTGGGTCTGCAGGCCCGGCTGATGAGCCAGGCGCTGCGGAAGATCACCGGTGTGCTCAACAACACCGGCACCACCGCGATCTTCATCAACCAGCTCCGCGAGAAGATCGGCGTGATGTTCGGCAGCCCCGAGACCACCACGGGCGGCCGGGCGCTGAAGTTCTACGCCTCGGTCCGGCTCGACGTGCGCCGCATCGAGAGCCTCAAGGACGGCACCGACGTGGTCGGTAACCGCACCCGGGTCAAGGTCGTGAAGAACAAGGTCGCCGCGCCGTTCAAGCAGGCCGAGTTCGACATCATGTACGGCAAGGGCATCTCCCGCGAGGGCTCGCTGATCGACGTCGGCGTCGAGCAGGCGATCATCCGCAAGTCCGGCGCCTGGTACACCTACGACGGCGACCAGCTGGGCCAGGGCAAGGAGAAGGCCCGCGAGTTCCTCCGGGAGAACCCGGACGTGGCCGCCGAGATCGAGAAGAAGATCCTGGAGAAGCTCGGCGTCGGGGTCGGCGCGGGCGACGCCGCCGGTGGCCCGGAGCTGCCGCCGGTCGACTTCTGACCGGTCGCTGACCCGTGGCAGGACGACGCGCCCGCACGGGGCGGGGCTGGGATGCCAGTCCGCCCCGCGCGGGTGACGGCACGACGACGCCCCGACCCCGGCGGGGTCGCCGTGGCCCCCGTGCCGAGGAGATCGACCCCGAGGCGCCCGCCGCCGCGCCGCCCGACGAGTCGGAGCTGGCGCGGGAGATCTGCCTGCGCCAGCTCGCCGTCCGGCCGCGCACCCGGGCCGAGCTGGCCGGGGCACTGGCGAAGCGGGGGATCTCCGAGGAGGTCTCCGCGATGGTGCTCGACCGCTACGACGAGGTCGGCATCATCGACGACGCCGCCTTCGCGCGGGCCTGGGTGTCCAGCCGGCACGCCGGCCGGGGCCTGGCTCGCCGGGCGCTCGCCAACGAGCTGCGTCAGCGCGGTGTCGACGGCGAGGTCGCCAGCGAGGCCCTCGGCGAGCTGGACGAGGAGACCGAGGCCGAGACCGCCCGCGCCCTGGTGGAGCGGAAGCTGCGGTCCGCCCGCGGCGAGCCGGACGCGATCTTTCGGCGGCTGGTGGCGATGCTGGCTCGCAAGGGCTACCCGCCCGGCGTGGCGATCCGGGCGGTGAAGGACGCGCTCGCCGCGCAGAGCGCCGAGGCGGCCGAGTTCGCCGAGCAGATCGACGCCGACGCGCTCGCCGACGCCGAGGGCGAGCTCGACCGCGACAGCCGCCCAGTCGACTGAACAGCCGCTCCGTCGACTGAGCGGAGCGGCGGCCGGAGGGGAGGGTCTGTGCTCAAGGCGTGCCTCAACGGCGCCCGTGGGTGCGACGAGCACCCGTCGGTGCCGGTCACCCCGGCCGACCTGGCCGCCGACGCGGCCCGCTGTGCCCGGCTCGGTGCCGGGGCGGTGCACGTGCACCCCCGCGGCGCCGATGGCCGGGAGTCCCTGCACCCGTCGGTGATCGCCGCCGCGCTGGACGCGATCCGGGCGGCCAGCCCGGGCCTGCCGGTCGGGGTGAGCACCGGGGCCTGGATCGAGCCGGACCCGGCCGCCCGGGTGGTCGCCGTCCGGGCCTGGACGGTGCTGCCGGATTTCGCCTCGGTCAACGCGCACGAGCCGGGCGCCGAGGCGGTCGCGGCGGCGCTGCACGAGCGGGGTGTCGTGGTGGAGGCGGGGCTCTGGACGGTCGACGCGGTCGAGGCGTACAGGGGCTGGCGGGTGCCGGCGGGGCGCGTCCTCGTCGAGTGCATGGCCGAGGAACCGGCGGTGGCGCTGGCGGACGCGGCGGGCATGCTCGCCGCGCTGCCGTCCCCGGCCGCCGGGCCGCCGCCGGTGCTGCTGCACGCCGAGGGGCCGGCGACGTGGCCGATCCTCGCCGAGGCGGTCCGCCGGGGCCTGCACAGCCGCATCGGCTTGGAGGACACGCTGCGGCTGCCCGACGGGGTGGTCACGCCCGGCAACGCCGACCTGGTGACGGCGGCGGTGGCCGCCGGCGCCCGCTGACTCCGCCCCGGCGACGAAGCCGCGTTTTCCGCACGACTCCGGACGCCGGGTCGTCGGGTCGAGCCGCGGCGGGCGGTCCGGCCTGAGCAGGGCCGATGGGTCGTGAGGCCCTGCTGGCTGCCCGGGTTGTCCGCTGGTGTCCGTCGTGCAGTGAGCGCACGGTGACGCGACAACTTCTCTCCGTTCGGGGGGTTTGATCATGAGTTCTTGACCAGACGGCCCCGGGAGACCTAGCCTCGCCATACAGGCTCACATTGCCCGACCAGCGCAGGCTAAGCGCACAACATAGATCGCGTAACGGAACAGCATCACTTTGGCCGACTCGTCGGCCACTGGCGGCAGCTTCGGACAGGCCGGTCCGGGGCTGGCGCGACAACTGCACCCGGCCGCCGGCGATGCCCCGCGTGGGCACCGCCGACGGAACCTACCCACGGCCAGTCGCTCCGGTCGGGCGTCCACAGCCGCAGGGTGCGTGCCCACCGGCACCGTCGCTGCGGTCCCGACGTTCAGGGGAGGCGGCCATGGCGAGGCGGCGCAGGTCCACCGGGGTGCCGACATGAGCGGGCTGAACGTCGGGCCGGGCCCGCACCGGTCCCGAGCCGACCGGGGTGTGGCCGACCGTGTGACGGCCGTGCGGAACGGGGCGCCGGCATGAGCGGCTTCGACGTCGTGATCCTCGCGGTGGTGCTGGTCCTGACCGTGGTCGTGCTCGGGGCGGTGCTGCTGGGCGTACGGACGCTGCGCCGCCTCGGCTCGGCGCCGGCACCCGAGGATCCCGCCTTCATCGCCGAGAAGGACCGGCAGGAACAGTCCCTGGCCGCGCTGCGCAGCGCCGCCGACGAGGCCAACAGCACGATCGACGTGGCGAAGTCCGCCGCCGCGGCGGCCCGGGCCGAGGCGGCTGCCGCGAAGGCCGAGGCGAAGGCGGCCCGCGCCGAGGCACGCCGGGTGCTCGACGACGCCCGGGCGGAGGCCGACACCATCCTGGAACGGGCCCACAAGCAGGCCGAGGCGGATGCGGAGCAGCTACGGACCACGGCCCGGCGCAGCGGCGAACGCGAGGTCGCGGTGCTCGCCGCCACCACCCGGGAGCAGGCCGCCGAGGTGGAGCGGCGGGCGGCCCGGATGGACGAGCGCGAGCGGCTGCACACCGAGGAGGTGGAGCGGCTCGCCGAGCGGGAGCGCCAGCTCACGGCCGCCAGCGCGGCCCTGGCCGCCCGCGGCGCCGCGCTCGACCAGCGGGAGGCGGAGCTGGCCGAGGCGGAGGAGCAGCGGCGCCGGGAGTTGGAGCGGGTCGCCGGGCTCACCGCCGACACGGCCCGGGCGGAGTTGATCGAGGCGATCGAGGGCCAGGCCAAGCGGGAGGCCGCGCTGCTGGTCCGGGACATCGAGTCCGACGCGCGCAACACCGCCGAGCAGCGCGCCCGGCACATCGTCGTCGACGCGATCCAGCGGGTCGCCAGCGAGCAGACCGCGGAGAGCGTGGTCAGCGTCCTGCACCTGCCCGGCGACGAGATGAAGGGGCGGATCATCGGCCGGGAGGGCCGCAACATCCGCGCCTTCGAGTCGGTCACCGGGGTCAACCTGATCATCGACGACACCCCCGAGGCGGTGCTGCTCTCCTGCTTCGACCCGGTGCGCCGGGAGGTCGGCCGGCTCACCCTGGAGAAGCTGGTGCTGGACGGGCGGATCCACCCGCACCGGATCGAGGAGGTCTACGACCTGGCCCGGCACGAGGTGGAGGAGCTGTGCCAGCGGGCCGCCGAGGACGCCCTGGTCGAGGTCGGCATCACCGAGATCCACCCGGAGCTGGTCACCCTGCTCGGCCGGCTGCGCTACCGGACGTCGTACGGGCAGAACGTGCTCAAGCACCTGGTGGAGACCGCGCACATCGCCGGGATCATGGCGGCCGAGCTGCGGCTCGACGTGCCGACGATCAAGCGGTCGGCGTTCCTGCACGACATCGGCAAGGCGCTCACCCACGAGGTGGAGGGCAGCCACGCCATCATCGGCGCGGATCTCGCCCGCAAGTACGGCGAGAGCGAGGACGTCGTCCACGCCATCGAGGCGCACCACAACGAGGTGCCGCCGCAGACCATCGAGGCCGTCCTCACCCAGGCGTCCGACGCCTGCTCCGGCGGGCGGCCCGGGGCGCGGCGGGAGAGCCTGGAGGCGTACGTCAAGCGGCTGGAGCGGATCGAGGAGATCGCGGCCGGCAAGCTCGGCGTGGAGAAGGTCTTCGCCATGCAGGCCGGCCGCGAGATCCGGGTGATGGTCAAGCCGGACGACGTGGACGACATCGGCGCCGCCGTGCTGGCCCGGGACGTGGCGAAGCAGATCGAGGAGGAGCTGACGTACCCGGGGCAGATCCGGGTGACCGTGGTCCGCGAGTCCCGGGTCACCGAGATCGCGCGCTGAACACCTGACCCCCGGGCACCCGGGGGAGGCGGCCACCAGGCCGAGGGACTGCGAAAGGGCCGGCCCGGTTTCCCGGGCCGGCCCTTTCGGCGTCGTGGGTTCGGGTCAGTTGCCGCCCGCGCCGCCGCCCCCGCCGCCCTCGGCCTGCGCGATGAGGGCGGTGGCCGGAGGCTGCTGCGCCGGGGTGCCGGCGGTCTTGCGGCCCCGGGAGAGCCGGTGCTGGACGTACTGGGCCAGCTTCGACAGCGAGTAGTTCACCAGGATGAACATCACCGCGATCACGACGTAGACCTGGATCGGGTTGTCCAGCACGCCGATGAGCTGCTTGCCGATGTTCAGGGTCTCCTCGTAGCTGATGATGAAGCCCAGCGAGGTGTCCTTGAGCACCACGACGAGCTGGCTGATCAGCGCCGGCAGCATGATCCGGAAGGCCTGCGGCAGCAGGATCATCCGGGTGGTCTGCAGCGGGGAGAGGCCGATCGCGGCCGCCGCCTCGGCCTGCCCGCCGGGCAGGCCCTCCATGCCGGAGCGGAGGATCTCGGCGATGACCACCGAGTTGTAGATGGTCAGGCCGATGACCAGGTACCACAGCGTGTCGAACGAGACGCCGAACTCGGGGAAGCCGCGCGCCACGAAGAAGATCGTGATGACCACGGGCAGGCCCCGGAACACCTCGACGCAGACCCGGGTGACCGCCGACAGCAGCACGCTCAGCCCGCGCAGCAGGTAGGCCAGCGGCGTGGCGACCCCGGTGAACCGGCGGCGGGTCAGGCTCTTGAGCTGGATCCGCAGCACCGCGAGCAGGGTGCCGACCACCAGCGAGGCGACGATCGCCAGGGCGGCGGCGGTCAGCGTGTTCTTGAAGCCGAGGCCGATCCGCTCCCACACCTGCGAGAAGTTCTCGTTGGAGGGGTCGAGCAGGGGCCCCCAGAGCTCCATCGAGAACTGGCCCTTGGCGTCCAGCGGCTTGTAGATCAGGAAGTACGCGCCCGCGAGCAGCAGCACCGTCGCGACCAGGCTGCTGACGAGGGTGATCCGGCGCTGCCGGGGGCCGGGGACGTCGTAGAGGACGGTCTGCTGGCTCATCGGGCCACCGCCTGCCGCTTCTCGATCCGGTCGAGGAGCGCGCCGAGGGGGACGGTCATGATCAGGTATCCGATCGAGATGCCGATGGCGACGGGGACGAAGGCGTAGCCCTCGGCCGAGGTGAGCTGGTCGGCGGTCTGCGAGAGGTCGCCGACCACGCCGAAGAAGCCGATCAGGGCCGAGTTCTTGATCATCGCGATGATGACCGAACCGAGGGGCACCACGGAGGCCTTCCAGGACTGCGGCAGCACCACGTACCGCAGGTTCTGGCCGAAGGTGAGGCCGAGCGACCGGGCGGCCTCCGCCTGGCCGGCGGGGACGGCGTTCACGCCGGACCGCAGCGCCTCGCAGACGAACGCGGCGGTGTAGAGCACCAGCGCGATCAGCGCGAAGCGGAAGTACGGCAGGTCCGTGTCGAGCCGGCTGAACACCGCGTCCAGGCCGGGGATGCGCAGGAAGTCCGCGTTGGAGCCGAGGGCCGGCAGGCCGAACGCGGCGAAGAACATCACCACGGTCAGCGGCATGTTCCGGAAGATGTTGACGTACGCGGTGCCGACCGCCCGCAGCGGCGGCACCGGGGAGATCCGCAGTACCGCCACGACGGCGCCCAGGATCAGGGCACCGATCGCGGCGAGTACGCAGATCTGGAGGGTGAGCCAGAAACCACCCGCGAAGACGTCGAACTTGTCGATGAGCACACTCACGGGTCGGTCTTCCTCCCCACCCTCCAGATCGAAGGAATTAGATCAGTAGCGGTTGACGGTCGGGGCGGAGCCCAGCTGGGCGCCGAACTTGCCGGCGGTGCCGTCCCAGGCCTTCTGCCAGCTACCGTCGGCGAACGCCTTCTCCAGCGTGTCGTTGATGAAGTTGCGGAAGGCGGTGTCCTCCTTCTTCACCCCGATGCCGTACGGCTCCTTGGTGAAGTTGTCGCCGGCCAGCTTGAAGGACGCCTCGTCCTTGGCGACGTAGCCGAGCAGGATCACGTTGTCCGTGGTGACGGCGTCGACCTGGCCGCCCTTGAGGGCGTCGCGGCACTTGTCGTAGGTGTCGAACAGCACCAGCTGGGTGGCGACGTCCTTGACGTGCTTCTTGATCTCCTCGGCCGGGGTGGAGCCGGTGACCGAGCAGACCTTCTTGGTGCCGTCCTTGAAGGAGTCCGGCCCGGTGATCGTGGTGTCGTCCTTCTTCACCATGATGTTCTGGCCGGCCTCGTAGTACGGCCCGGCGAACGCGATGCGCTCCTTGCGCTTGTCGTTGATCGTGTAGGTCGCGGCGACCAGGTCGACCGTGCCGTTCACGATGACGTCCTCGCGGACCTTCGAGGGGGCCTCGACCCACTCGATCTTGTCCTCGGGGATGCCGAGCTCCTTGACGATGATCTTCGCGACCTCGACGTCGAAGCCCTCCGGGTCGCCCGACAGGCCCTTCTGGCCGAAGCCGGGCTGGTCGAACTTCGTGCCGATCTTGATGGACTGGGCCTTGTTCAGGCGCTCCATCGTGCTGCCGGCGGCGAAGGACTTGCTGCCGGCGCCGGTGCCCTCCTCGGCGTCGTCGCCACCGCAGGCGGTCATGCCGAGCGCCAGGGTGGCGGCCGCGGCGAGCGCCGCTACGCGCGTGATACGCATACTCATCTCCTTCTTCGACGGAACCGCCGGGGGACGGCGCGCTCCAGGTACGGACGCCTAGTGCGTGAGGATCTTGGAGAGGAAGTCCCTGGCCCGCTCGCTGCGCGGGTTGGCGAAGAACTCGGCGGGCGGGGCGTCCTCGACCAGCTGCCCGTCGGCCATGAAGATGACCCGGTTCGCCGCGTGCCGGGCGAAGCCCATCTCGTGGGTGACCACGACCATCGTCATGCCCTCGCGCGCCAGCGACGTCATCACGTCCAGCACCTCGCCGACCATCTCCGGGTCGAGCGCGCTGGTCGGCTCGTCGAAGAGCATCGCCTTGGGCTGCATGGCCAGCGCGCGCGCGATCGCGACGCGCTGCTGCTGGCCGCCGGAGAGCTGGGCGGGGAACTTGTCGGCCTGGTTGGCGATGCCGACCCGGTCCAGCAGGGCCAGGCCGCGCTCGCGGGCCGCCGCCGGCTTCTCCTTGCGGACCTTGACCGGCCCGAGGGTGACGTTCTCGAGGATCGTCTTGTGCGCGAAGAGGTTGAACGACTGGAACACCATGCCGACCTCGCTGCGCAGCTTCGCCAGCGCCTTGCCCTCGGCCGGCAGCGGCTGCCCGTCGAAGGTGATCGTGCCGGAGGTGATCGGCTCGAGCCGGTTGATGGTGCGGCAGAGCGTCGACTTGCCGGAGCCGGACGGCCCGATGACCACGACCACCTCGCCGCGCCCGACCGACAGCGAGACGTCGTCCAGCACGTGCAGCGGCCCGAACCACTTGTTGACCGATTCCAGCACGATGAGCGGTTCGCCCGTCGCCACGTCGTCCACCGTCCCTGTCGTCGCGCACGGGGTCCGTTGACCCCCGGTGCGGCAACTTTAGGCGGGTGGATGTGGCGGAACGCAAGTCAGTTGGTCACGGAGCGGTAACACCCTTGCCGCTCGGGGCCGGGAGTCGGATTTTGACTCCGAAACCGGTCCGCCCGTTGGCGGCGCGGGGGTGTGTAAAAGATCATACGGGGCATGACGGACCCGGTACGGCTGACCCGGTACGCCCGCGGCGGCGGTTGTGCCTGCAAGATCCCACCCGGCGAGCTGGAGAAGATGGTCGCCGGCCTCGGCCCGGCCACCGGCACTTCGGACCTGCTCGTCGGCCTGGACCACGGCGACGACGCCGCGGTGGTCCGGCTCGACGAACGGACCGGCCTGGTCACCACCGCCGACTTCTTCACCCCGGTCGTCGACGACGCGTACGACTGGGGGCGGATCGCCGCGACCAACGCGCTCTCCGACGTGTACGCGATGGGTGGCACCCCGCTCGTCGCACTCAACCTGCTCTGCTGGCCGCGCGACGTGCTGCCGCTGGAGCTGGCCCGGGAGGTGCTGCGCGGCGGGCAGGACGTGGCCCGGGACGCGGGATGCCACCTCGCCGGCGGGCACAGCGTCGACGACGAGGGCCCCAAGTACGGGCTGGCCGTCACCGGGGTGGTTCGGCCCGAGGAGCTGATCACCCTGGACGCGGGCCGGGCGGGGCTGCCGCTGTCGCTGACCAAGCCGCTGGGCGTCGGGGTGCTCAACACCAGGCACAAGGCCACCGGCGAGAGCTTCCCCGAGGCGGTCGCCGCCATGACCACCCTCAACCGGGACGCCGCGCGGGCCGCGGTGGCGGCCGGTGTGCGCTGCGGCACCGACGTGACCGGCTTCGGTCTGCTCGGGCACGCGTCCAAGCTGGCCCGGGCGAGCCGGCTGACGGTGGCGATCGACGCGGCCCGGGTGCCCTACCTGGCCGGCGCCCGGGAGGCGGTGCGCGACGGGTACGTCAGCGGCGGCAGCCGCCGCAACCTGGAGTGGGTCGCCGGGTGGACGGACTTCGGCGGGATCGCCGAGGACGACCGGCTGCTGCTGGCCGACGCGCAGACGTCGGGCGGCCTGCTGGTCGCCGGCGAACTGCCGGGCGCCACCGTGGTCGGCGAGCTGCTGCCCCCCGGCGAGCACCGGGTCGTCGTGCGCTGACCGACCCGGTCGGAACGGGCGCGCCGCGGAGCGGGAAGTTCCGGGCGGGGCACCGTACCCGATAAACTGTCATCTTTCGGCCACTCGGAGCGATGGCGCCCGAGGAAATTTTGCCCGGAATGGTCACAGACCGGTAACTTGCCCCCGGCTGAGGTCATATGCCCCCCACCATCGTCAGTAAGGCCCGATCCGGAGGCCGGTGGGACGAGCACAGCGAGGAGGCGGCATGACCGAGCTGTGGAACTGGAGAATCGACCAGGTGCGGCCGGTGGAGGTCTACCCGGCACTGGCCGAGGCACTCGGTCGGGTGGTGATGCCCCTGGCGGCGGCCGACCCGGCCCGGCTGCCGACGCACGCGGTGATCTGCGACGTCTGGCAGGCGCCGGGGGAGTTCGCCACCATCGTGGACTGCTACGGCGTGCCCGACGGGCTCCCCGAGCACGCCAGCATCGCCGCGCTGGCGCGGCTGCTGGACCGCAACTGCCTGCTGCGCGACGACACCCTCGACGCCGGCCGGCACCTGCTCGTGGCCCCCGACGGCACGATCCGGCCGGTGCACTTCGACGTCCGCGAGACCGACGACGGCGAGGTGCTCGGCAACCAGCGGCTCTGCACCGAGGCCGATCCCCGCTGCCGCGGCTGGTCGCAGTGCCACCGCTCACGCTGGGCCCCCGACTCGGTGCTGCCCGCGCTCGCCGCCGCCTGAGACCAGCCGCGCCAGCACGCGGGGCGGCTCCCGCGGCGGCCCAGCGGGCGGCGGGGTCAGCTCGCCGGGCGGGCGGAGCGGCCGCCGCGTACCTCCAGCTCGTTCAGCAGGGTCGCGGTGGCCGCGGCGACCGCGGCGACCGCCGCGTCGAAGGCCGCGGCGTTGTGCGCGGCGGGCCTGCGGAAGCCCGAGATCTTCCGGACGTACTGCAGGGCGGCGGCCTCGACGTCGGCCGGGCTCACCTCGGCGACGTACGGCTCACGAAGGGTCTTGATGCTCCGGCACACGGCTCCTCCTCGTTCGGTTCGGGATTCTCGCCCGGATACGCTGTCCGGGTCATGACTACCGCAGCGGCGAGCAGCCCGCGCACCTACCAGGTGCGCACGTACGGCTGCCAGATGAACGTGCACGACTCCGAGCGCATCTCCGGGCTGCTGGAGCAGGCGGGCTACGTGCGCGCCGCCGAGGCCGACGACAACCCGGACGTGGTGGTGTTCAACACCTGCGCGGTCCGGGAGAATGCCGACAACCGGCTCTACGGCAACCTCGGTCACCTGCGCCCCGTCAAGGACAGGCACCCGGGGATGCAGATCGCCGTCGGCGGCTGCCTCGCCCAGAAGGACCGCGGCGAGATCGTCCGCAAGGCGCCCTGGGTGGACGTGGTCTTCGGCACGCACAACATCGGGTCGCTGCCGGTGCTGCTGGAGCGGGCCCGGCACAACGCCGCCGCCGAGGTGGAGATCATCGAGTCCCTCGACGTCTTCCCCTCGACGCTGCCCACCCGGCGCGAGTCCACGTACGCCGGCTGGGTGTCGATCTCCGTCGGCTGCAACAACACCTGCACGTTCTGCATCGTGCCCTCCCTGCGCGGCAAGGAGAAGGACCGCCGCCCCGGCGACATCCTCTCCGAGGTGCGCGCCCTGGTCGACGAGGGCGTGCTGGAGGTGACCCTGCTCGGGCAGAACGTCAACTCCTACGGCGTGGAGTTCGGCGACCGGCTCGCCTTCGGCAAGCTGCTGCGCGCCTGCGGCGACGTCGACGGCCTGGAGCGGGTCCGGTTCACCAGCCCGCACCCCAAGGACTTCACCGACGACGTGATCGCCGCGATGGCCGAGACGCCGAACGTCTGCCACTCGCTGCACATGCCGCTGCAGTCCGGCTCGGACGACGTGCTGCGCGCCATGCGCCGCTCGTACCGGGCCGACCGCTACCTCGGCATCATCGAGAAGGTCCGGGCGGCGATGCCGGACGCGGCGATCACCACGGACATCATCGTCGGCTTCCCCGGCGAGACCGACGCCGACTTCGAGCGCACCCTCGACGTGGTCCGCGAGGCCCGGTTCTCCTCCGCGTTCACCTTCCAGTACTCGAAGCGCCCCGGCACCCCCGCCGCCACGATGGAGGGCCAGCTCCCCAAGCAGGTCGTCCAGGAGCGCTACGAGCGGCTGGTCGCCTGCGTGGAGGAGATCACCTGGGCGGAGAACAAGCGGCTCGTGGGGGAGACCGTCGAGGTGCTGGTCGCCGTCGGCGAGGGGCGCAAGGACGAGCGCACCGGCCGGATGTCCGGCCGCGCCCGTGACGGCCGCCTCGTCCACTTCGACGCGGGTTCCCTCGCCGGGCAGATCCGCCCCGGCGACATCGTGCACACCACCGTCACGTACGCGGCCCCGCACCACCTCAACGCCGACGGTGAACCGCTGTCGCACCGGCGCACCCGGGCCGGCGACGCGGCCGAGGCGGGGCGCTCCCCGCGTACGCCCGGGGTGCTGCTCGGGCTGCCCACGATCGGCGCGCCGGCCGCGGCGCCCGCGCCGACGACGGGCTGCGCCGCCCACTGACCCACGACGGGCCGGCCGCTCCCACCGCCGCGGCGGCTGCCCGGTCACGCGAGAGCCCCCGGTCCGCGCGGACCGGGGGCTCTCGCGTGGCTCAGCTCAGCCGGCCTGCTCGGCGAGCTGGAGGAACTGCCGCTTCGAGGCGAGCGCCTGCTCGGCCTCCTTGATCCGCCGGGCGTCCCCGGCCGCCTGGGCCCGGGCCAGCCGCTCCTCGGCCTCGGCGACCTGCGTCCGCATCTGGGCCAGCAGCGGGTTGTCCTCCTTGGTGGTGCGTCGCCACGCGGAGTCCATCACCTCGCGGACCTTGTCGTCGACCGCCCGCAGCCGGCGCTCCAGCCCGGCCGCCGCCTCGCGGGGCACCCGGCCGGCCTCGTGCCACTGCGCCTGGATCTCCCGCAGCTTGGCCTGCGCGCCCTTCGGGTCGCCGTCGACGTCCAGCGCCTCGGCCTCGGCGAGCAGCGCCTGCTTGCGCTCCAGGTTGGCCCGCTGCTCGTTGTCGCGGGCCGAGAAGACCTCGCTGCGCCGGGTGAAGAACTCGTCCTGCGCGGCCCGGAACCTCTCCCAGAGCTTCTGCTCCGCCTCCTTGGAGGCGCGCGGGGCGGCCTTCCACTGGTTCATCAGGTCCTTGAGCTGGTTGGCGGTCGCCGCCCAGTCCGTGGAGTCCTTCAGCTTCTCGGCCTCGGCGACCAGCTCCTCCTTGACCGACTGCGCCTGCTTGCGCTGCGAGTCCAGTGAGGCGAAGTGGGCGCCCCGGCGGCGGGTGAAGCCGTCCCGGGCCGCGGCGAACCGCTTCCACAGCTCACCGTCGGTCTTCTTGTCGACCCCGCGGATGGTCTTCCACTCCTCGAGGATCTCCTTGAGCCGGTCGCCGGCGGTCTTCCAGCCGGTCGACTCGGCGGCCAGCTTCTCCGCCTCCTCCACCAGCGCCTGCTTGCGGGCGAGTGCCTCGCCCCGGGCGGCGTCCCGGGCGGCCTTGGCCTCGCCGGCCTTCTCCTCGGCGACGGCGGCGAGTCGGTCCAGCCGCGCGGCCAACGCGTCGATGTCGCCGACGACGTGCGCCTCGGCGAGCGAGGCGCGGATCCGGCGGATCGTGGTCAGCGAGTGGCCGGCGTCCGCCGCACCCGAGTTGAGCCGCGCCTCCGTCAGGTTGACCTCGGTCACCAGGTCGTCGAAGCGGCGGGCGAAGTGGGCAAGCCCCTCCTCGGGCGCTCCCGCCTGCCAGGATCCGACCACCCGCTCGCCGTCGGCGGTCTTGACGTACACGGTGCCGTCCGCGTCCACCCGTCCGAAGGCAGTCCAGTCGCTCATGTGCCCATCCTCGTTCTCCCGGCGTCGGGGACCGGTCCCACGATCGCCGCCACGGCGCAGCAAAGTTACTCCCGGCATTGTCACAGGTCCGCCCCCGTCCGCGTCGAGCGCCTATCGCCGACCGTGACCATACGGTGTCCTAGCCCCCGAATGACCGGATCGGCGCGGGGACGCACCGGGGGGTCCCGCTACGGTGAACGGGTGCCCCTGGTCGCCGCCGCCGTCTGCCCGCATCCGCCCCTGCTCGTGCCCGAGGTGGCCGGTGCCGCCGCCGCTGAGCTGGACGAACTCCGCACGGCCTGCGACGCGGCCGTCGGCCGGCTGCTCGCCGCCTCGCCCGACCAGATCGTGCTGGTCGGCGCCGGGCCGGAGACCGTCCGCTTCCGGGCCGCCGACTACGGCTCCCTGCGCGCCTACGGCGTCGACCGCCACGTCCGGCTGTGGAAGACCAACTGCGGCGGCGGGGAGCGGCTGCCGCTGAGCCTGACCGTCGGCGCGTGGCTGCTCGGCAGGGCGGGGACCGACCTGCCCCGGTTCGCCCAGTCGGTCGCCGCCGACGCCGCCCCGGGCGAGTGCGCCGCGCTCGGGGCGGAGCTGGTGCGCCGCGCCGAGGGCCGGGTCGCGCTGCTGGTGATGGGGGACGGGTCCGCCTGCCGGGGCGAGAAGGCGCCCGGCTACGACGACCCGCGCGCGCAGGCGTACGACGAGAGGGTTGCCCGGGCTCTGGCGGACGCGGACGCCGACGCCCTGCACGGCCTGGACCCGGTGCTGTCGGCCGAGCTGAAGGTCGCCGGTCGGGCGGCCTGGCAGGTGCTCGCGGGCGCGGCGGGCGGACGCTGGCGCGGCGAGCTGACCCACGACGCCGCGCCCTACGGCGTGGCCTACTTCGTGGCCACCTG
This sequence comes from Micromonospora sp. NPDC048063, assembly GCF_043202855.1. NCBI lineage: Bacteria > Bacillati > Actinomycetota > Actinomycetes > Micromonosporales > Micromonosporaceae > Micromonospora > Micromonospora sp. NPDC048063. The sequence goes on from NZ_JBIDBG010000003.1 coordinate 335,470, forward strand.
GGAGCCGGCGTGAGCGCGCCGACCGGCGGCCACCCGCCGGTCGGGACGGTGGTCGCGGTGGTCGGGCCGACGGCGGCCGGGAAGTCCGCACTGAGCATCGCGCTCGCGCACGCCCTCGACGGCGAGGTGGTCAACGCCGACTCGATGCAGCTCTACCGGGGCATGGACATCGGCACCGCGAAGCTCACCCCGGCCGAGCGCGAGGGGGTGCCGCACCACCTGCTGGACATCTGGGACGTCACCGAGCCGGCGAGCGTGGCGGAATACCAGCGGCTGGCCCGCGCGGCGGTCGACGACATCCTGGCCCGGGGCCGGGTGCCGCTGCTGGTCGGCGGCTCCGGCCTCTACGTGCGGGCGGTGCTGGAGCGGTTCGAGTTCCCCGGCACCGACCCGGCGGCCCGCGAGCGGCTCGAACGGGAGCTGGCCGAGACCGGCCCGGCCCCGCTGTACGCCCGGCTGCGGGAGGCCGACCCGGTCGCCGCGGCGGGGATCCTGCCCACCAACGGCCGGCGGATCGTGCGGGCGCTGGAGGTCATCGAGCTGACCGGGGCGCCGTTCACCGCGTCGCTGCCCGGCCCGACGCCGTACTACCCGTCCGTGCAGCTCGGGGTGGACCTGGACACGGCGCTGCTGGACGAGCGGATCGCGCTGCGGGTGGACCGGATGTGGGCCGACGGCCTGGTCGCCGAGACCCGCGAGCTGGTCGGCCGCGGCCTGCCGCAGGGGCGGACGGCCAGCCGGGCGCTCGGGTACCAGCAGGTGCTGCGCTTCCTGGCCGGGGAGATCACCGAGGGCGAGGCGCACGACGAGACGGTTCGGGCCACCCGGCGGTTCGTCCGCCGGCAACGCTCCTGGTTCCGCCGTGACCAGCGCATCCACTGGCTGGACTCGGCCGCGCCGGACCTGATCCCGGCCGCCCTGCGCCTGCTGCCGGCCGCTGCGCGATGATGGGGGCGTGGAGTACACCAAGGGCCACGGCACCGGCAACGACTTCGTCATCCTGCCCGACCCGGACGGGGCGCTCGACCTGACGCCCGGGCTGGTCGCCGCGATCTGCGACCGGCGGCGCGGCCTCGGCGGCGACGGCGTGCTGCGGGTGGTGCGGGCGGCGAAACACCCCGAGGGCGCCGCCCTGGCCGGCGAGGCCGAGTGGTTCATGGACTACTGGAACTCCGACGGCTCGTTCGCCGAGATGTGCGGCAACGGCGCTCGCGTCTTCGTCCGCTACCTGCTGGCGTCCGGGCTGGCCACGCCGGTCGGCGCGGCGCTGCCGGTGGCCACCCGGGCCGGCCTCGTGCGCGCGCGCGTCGAGGGGGACGCCGTCGCCGTCGAGATGCGCCGCCCCCGGGTGTACGACGCCTCGACCGCCACCCTGGGCGGCTTGACCCTGCCGGGCGCGGCGGTGGACGTCGGCAACCCGCATCTGGTCTGCGCGCTCCCGACCGGGCTGGACCTGACCGGCCTCGACCTCACCCGCGCGCCGGAGTTCGACCCGGCTGCCTTCCCGGCCGGAGTGAACGTCGAGTTCACCGCGCCCGGCGAGCCGGTCGACGGCGCCGACGGGCACGTGCTGATGCGGGTGTACGAGCGCGGCTCCGCCGAGACGCTCTCCTGCGGCACGGGCGCGTGCGCGGTGGCCGCCGTGGCCCTGCGCGACGCCGGCCGGGACACCGGGGTGATCGCCGTGGACGTCCCCGGCGGTCGCCTCACGGTCACGGTCACCGAGGACTCCTGCTGGCTGGCCGGCCCCGCCGTCCTGGTCGCGGTCGGCGAGGTCGACCCCGCCGCCCTGACCACGCCCGCCTGACCCCAGCCTCCCCCTGCCCTCCCGCCCACGCCACCCACCACCAGGACCCACCCGCCACGCCTCACGCGCAGGACCCACCCGCCACGACCTGTGGGCGCGCGCCTCACGTGGGCGACCCCCGCGCCACGCCCCCCACGCGCGATCTTGCACTTCCGGCCCGTGTTTTGTCGGGTCTGTCCCGAGTGCCTGGGCAGGAAGTGCAAGATCGCGCGGGGCAGGGGGCCGGGGCGGGGTGGGGAGGGAGGAGAGGGAGGGGGTGGGGGTGGGGGTGTCAGGGGGTGGCGCTGGCTTCGGCGGCGATCTCGGGGAGGTCGGCCGGGCCGGGGTCCGCGGCCGGGGCCGGGGCCGGGTTCTGGGCGGCGGCGCGCACCGCCGCGGCGACCGCCGGGGCCACCCGGGAGTCGAAGACGCTGGGCACGATCACCGTCGGGTTGATCTTGTCCTCGCCGACCACGTCCGCGATGGCCCGGGCGGCGGCGATCGCCATCTCCTCGGTGAACTCCTCGGCGTGCGCGTCCAGCATGCCGCGGAAGACACCCGGGAAGGCGAGCACGTTGTTGATCTGGTTCGGCTGGTCGGAACGGCCGGTGGCGACCACGGCGGCGTGCTTGCGCGCCTCGCGCGGGTCGACCTCCGGGTCCGGGTTCGCCAGCGCGAAGACGATGGCGTCCTTGGCCATCATGGCGATGTCGTCGCCGGTGAGCAGGTTCGGCGCGCTGACGCCGATGAAGACGTCCGCGTCGCGTACCGCCCCGGGCAGGTCACCGGCGTAGTTGTCCTTGTTGGTGTGGTCGGCCAGCCACTGCCAGGCCGGGTTGAGCCCGGTCAGGCCGCGGTGCAGGGCGCCCTGCCGGTCGTACGCGATGATGTCGCCCACGCCCTGGCGCAGCAGCAGCTTCATGATCGCGGTGCCGGCCGCGCCGGCGCCGGAGACCACGACCCGGACGTCCGCGAGCTGCTTGCCCACGACGCGCAGCGCGTTGGTCAGCGCGGCCAGCACGCAAATCGCGGTGCCGTGCTGGTCGTCGTGGAAGACCGGGATGTCCAGCGCCTCCCGCAGCCGGGCCTCGATCTCGAAGCAGCGCGGCGCGGCGATGTCCTCCAGGTTGATCCCGCCGTACGCGGGCGCGATGGCCTTGACGATCTGCACGATCTCGTCGGTGTCCTGGGTGTCCAGGACCACCGGCCAGGCGTCCACCCCGCCGAAGCGCTTGAACAGCGCCGCCTTGCCCTCCATCACCGGCAGCGACGCCGCCGGCCCGAGGTTGCCCAGGCCCAGCACGGCCGAGCCGTCGCTGACCACGGCCACGGTGTTGCGCTTGATGGTGAGCCGCCGGGCGTCGGCCGGGTTCTCCGCGATCGCCTGGCAGACCCGGGCCACCCCCGGGGTGTACGCGCGGGACAGCTCGTCGCGGGTGCGCAGCGCCACCTTCGAGCTGACCTCGATCTTGCCGCCGAGGTGCAGCAGGAACGTCCGGTCGGAGACCTTGCGCACGTCCACGCCGTCGAGCGCGGTCAGCGCGTCGACCACCTGGTCGGCGTGGGCGGCGTCGGCGGTGTCGCAGGTCAGGTCGACGATCACGTGGGTCGGGTCGGAGTCGACCACGTCGAGCGCCGTGACGATCGCGCCGGCCTCGCCGACGGAGGTGGTCAGCCGGCCGATGGAGGACGCGTCCGCAGGCACGGCGATCCGGATGGTGATCGAGAATCCGGCACTCGGAAGTCGGGTGATTGACACAGGATCCCTCCGTCGACGCTGAGCGGCTCGCACCGCATTTCTACTCGCCCACCCGGGCCGGCCCACCGGCCGCCCCCGCTTTTGTGGCATTTCACGCGGGCATATAGCGGGTGCGCCCGGCGTTGACACATGTCAGGATTGCTCGGTACGTGACAGAACGGACAGGAGACCAGCTTGACCAACCAGGAGACCTACCTCCCCTACACCGACGACGAGCTCGACGCCACCACCGGCGAGTTCGAGCTGTCAGAGCGGCAGGCGCTGCGGCGGGTCCCTGGCCTCTCCACCGAGCTCGCCGACATCACCGAGGTCGAATACCGCCAGCTGCGCCTGGAGCGCGTGGTCCTGGTGGGCGTCTGGACCGAGGGCAGCCAGAGCGACGCCGAGAACAGCCTCACCGAGCTGGCCGCGCTGGCGGAGACCGCCGGCTCGCACGTGCTCGAAGGGCTGATCCAGCGGCGCAACCGCCCCGACCCGGCCACCTACATCGGCCGGGGAAAGGTCGACGACCTCGGTTCGGTCGTGCTCTCCAGCGGCGCCGACACGGTGATCTGCGACGGCGAGCTGTCGCCGTCCCAGCTGCGCAACCTGGAGCAGCGCACCAAGGTCAAGGTGGTGGACCGCACCGCGCTGATCCTCGACATCTTCGCCCAGCACGCCAAGAGCAAGGAGGGCAAGGCGCAGGTCGAGCTGGCCCAGCTCGAATACCTGCTGCCCCGCCTGCGCGGTTGGGGTGAGACGCTCTCCCGGCAGACCGGTGGTAGCGGTCGTGGCGGGGGCGCCGGCGGCGGCGTGGGCCTGCGTGGCCCCGGTGAGACCAAGCTGGAGACCGACCGGCGCCGGATCCGCCACCGCATCTCCCGGCTGCGCCGGGAGATCAAGGGCATGCGGTTGGTACGCCAGACCAAGCGCGCCCGGCGGTCCCGCAACGCCGTTCCCGCCGTCGCCATCGCCGGCTACACCAACGCCGGCAAGTCCAGCCTGCTCAACCGGTTGACCGGCGCGGGTGTGCTGGTCGAGAACGCGCTCTTCGCCACCCTCGACCCGACCACCCGCAAGGCCACCACCTCCGACGGGCGGCTCTACACCCTCTCCGACACCGTCGGCTTCGTCCGGCACCTGCCGCACCAGATCGTCGAGGCGTTCCGCTCGACGCTGGAGGAGGTGGCCGAGGCCGACCTGGTGGTGCACGTCGTCGACGGCACCCACCCGGATCCGGAGGAGCAGGTCCGCGCCGTCCGTGAGGTGCTCGCCGAGGTGGGCGCCGACCGGCTGCCCGAGCTGCTGGTGGTCAACAAGACCGACGCGGCCGACGAGGAGACGCTGCTGCGGCTCAAGCGGCTCTGGCCGGAGGCGGTCTTCGTCTCCGCGCACACCGGGCGCGGGCTCGACGGGCTGCGCGAGGCCGTCGAGGAGCGGCTGCCCCGCCCGGCGGTGGAGGTCCGCGCGGTGCTCCCGTACGACCGGGGCGACCTGGTGGCGCGGGTGCACCGGCAGGGTGAGGTGCTGAGCACCTCCCACCTGCCGGAGGGGACGCTGGTGCACGTCCGGGTGGGCGAGGCGCTCGCCGCGGAGCTGGCCCCGTTCCGAGCGGCGGCGGAGAGCCAGGCGGTCGCGTCCGCCCGGTGACGGCGTCCCGGCGTCACCCGGCGGAAACCTGCGGCATGCGACACTGATTCAATGCGCCGCGCTGTTGCTTCGGTCACGGTCGCCCTCGGCTTGCTGGGGGCGACCGTGGCGTGTGCGGGGGCCGCCCTGGCGGCGCCCGCCTCGGCCTCGTCCCCGCTCACGGCCGCCGCCGGCAAGAAGCGGTGCGCGGTGACCGACGAGCGGCTGCGCGAGCTGTCCGGCCTGGTGGCCACCAAGAGCGGCTACATCGTGATCAACGACGGCACCGAGGTGGAGAGCCGCAAGCGGGTCTTCTTCCTCGACGCCAAGTGTGAGATCTCGAAGGAGCCGGTCCGCTATTCGGGGCAGGGGCCGTTCGACACGGAGGACCTGGCGCTCTCGCCGAACGGCCAGACCCTGTGGATCGCCGACACCGGTGACAACGTCACCAGCCGCGAGCGCCGCGAGCGGGTGGCGCTGTGGAGCATGCCGGTCAACGGGTCCAAGCGGCCGGTGCTGCACCGGCTCTCCTACCCCGAGGGCAAACCGCACGACGCCGAGGCGTTGCTCATCGGCGACGACGGCAACCCGCTGATCATCACCAAGGTGATGTCGGGCAAGGCGCAGATCTATACCCCCGCCGCGAAGATGAAGAGCGGGGACACCGAGGCGGTGCCGATGAAGAAGGTCGGCGAGATCGCCCTGCCGAGGACGGACACGGACAACCGGCTCGGCGCTCCGGGCCGCGTGGCGATCACCGGAGCCGCCCGTTCCCCCGACGGGTCCCGGGTGGTGGTGCGCACCTACGCCGACGCCTTCGAGTACGACGTGACCGGCGGCGACATCGTGGCGGCCCTGACCTCCGCCAAGCCCCGGGTGACGGCGCTGACCGATCCGTTCGGTGAGGCGATCGCCTACACCCCGGACGGCAAGACGTTCCTCACCGTCTCCGACGGCGGCCAGCTCGACGAGGCCGAGCCGGTGGAGATCCTCAGCTACACCCCGTCCGCCGAGGGCGCGAAGCCGGTCGCCGGCAAGGGCGACGGGCCGAAGAAGGCGGCCGGGCAGTCGTGGCTCGACGGCCTGAGCCTGAGCGACATCACGTACATCATCGCCGCGGTCGGCGTGATCGGCGCGCTGATGGTGGCCGCCGGCGTCTTCGGCATCCTGCGGGCCCGGCGCAGACCGGCTCCCCCGCGCCGGGACGCCGACGGGCCGGACCGCGACGACCTCGCCGACGACCCGCGGGGCCCGGCGGACGACGACTTCCTGCCGCCGGGCGACCGGGCGCGGGGCGGCGTCTACGGTGGCGCGCCCTCCGGTGGCGTCTACGGCGGTGCGCCCGGTGGCGGGCGGGGCGGGGCGGTCCCGGCGGGCGGTGGTCGCGGCGGCGCCGCGCCGGCCGGCGGCGGGGTCTACGGCGGTGGCCGCCCGGCCGGCGGCGGCGTCTACGGTGGCGGTCGCCCGGCCGGCGGTGGTGGTGGCGGCGGTCGCCCGGCCAGTGGCGGTGGCGGAGCCTACGGTGGCGGCCGGCCGCCGGGCCCCGGTGGCCCCGCAGGCGGTGGCGGCGGTGGCCGGCAGGGTGGCGGTGGCCGTCCCGGTGGTGGCGTCTACGGCGGCGGGGGCCAACCGGGCCCCGGCGTCCACGGCGGCGGTGGCCGGGCGGAGCCGCCCCGTCGCGGCGGCGAGCAGGATCCTCGCGCTCAGCGGCCGGCCCGCCGGCGCGACGAGGGCTACGACGACGGCCGCGGCGGCCCCAACGGCCACGGGCGGGGTGGCGGCCGAGGCTACCGGGGCGACCGCTACTGACGTCCCCGAGCCTCCGGGGCCCGCCGTCGGCGACCGCTCCGGAGGCGCCACGGGGTCAGATGCGGCGCAGCACCGCGACGACCCGGCCCATGATGGTCGCGTCGTCGCCGGGGATCGGGTCGAAGGCCGGGTTCTGCGGCATCAGCCAGACGTGCCCGTCACGGCGGCGGTAGGTCTTGACCGTCGCCTCGCCGTCGAGCATCGCGGCGACGATGTCGCCGGCCTCGGCGGTCGGCTGCTGCCGGACCACGACCCAGTCGCCGTCGCAGATCGCCGCGTCGAGCATCGAGTCGCCCTTGACCTGGAGCATGAAGACCTCGCCCTCACCCACCAGCTCGCGGGGGAGGGGGAAAATGTCCTCCACGGCCTGCTCGGCCAGGATCGGGCCACCGGCCGCGATCCGGCCCAGCATCGGCACGTACGCCGGGGCGGGGCGCTGTGAGCGGCTCAGCTCGTCGTCGACGTCGTTGGGGGCCCGGACGTCCACGGCGCGCGGCCGGTTGGGGTCGCGGCGCAGGAAGCCCTTCTTCTCCAGCTCCTTGAGCTGGTAGGCGACGCTGGACGGCGACACCAGGCCGACCGCCTCGCCGATCTCGCGCACGCTCGGCGGATAGCCGTGCCGGTCCACCCAGGTGCGGATGAACTCCAGGATCCGCCGCTGCCGGGCGGTGAGATCCACCGTCGCCGGGTCGGGGAAGGCGCTCACCACCGGGGTGACCGGGCGCACGGCGGGCTGCCCGGCCCGGCTGCGCGCGGCGCTCCGGCGTCGGGTGGCCGGCGGGCCCGCCTCGGTGATCTGCTGCGGGCTCTTCGGCCGGCTGGCCCGGTCCTCGGTCACGTCCGTCCTCCCTGGTCGGCGCTGGGTGCCTTGGCGGCTCGTGGTGCGTGCGGCGGTGCGTGGTGACCGGTGACGGAACGATCCGCGCCCGGTTGTTCATGACCGTATAGGTGAGATCGGTCATTTTCAAACGTCTGTACGACATCACCTCGGGCGTGTCGGGGTGAAAAGTGGCCCTGCTCGTACTCACGTTCTGATAAATGGTACGTCGGGTCGAACGGGTGTTCGACGCCTGCCCGATCGGCGGCGGTTTCGCCGCGACCGGACGAATAACCCCGGGCGGCGTCGGACGGTTGGTTCTGCGGCGGGTCGCGCCGGCCGGGGTCGACTCCGGATGGCGGTGACGCGCCGGACACGCCGCTCAACTTGACCGCGGATCGTCGGCGGCATACGGTCGACCCCTAGATGTAGTAGTCACACGGGCGTAAGTCGCCTACAGGTTGGGTTCGACTACCGACCGCACTCCCGTACCGTCGACACGGCGAAGACCATCGACAGATGGCTCCGCCGCGCTGACGCGTGCCCGGGAAGCGGTCGGCGTGCCCGCAGTCGATGAAGGAGGTCGGGCCGATGCGGTGTCCGTACTGCCGGCACGCGGACTCCCGGGTGGTCGACTCGCGGGAGGCCGACGACGGCCAGTTGATCCGCCGGCGGCGGTCCTGCCCGGAGTGCGGGAAGCGGTTCACCACGGTGGAGGAGGCGGTCCTCGCGGTCGTCAAGCGCAGCGGGGTCACCGAGCCGTTCAGCCGCACGAAGATCATCGGCGGGGTGCGCAAGGCGTGCCAGGGCCGGCCGGTGGACGACGACTCGATCGCGCTGCTCGCGCAGAAGGTCGAGGAGACCGTCCGGGCCAAGGGGGCCGCCGAGATCCCCAGCCACGAGGTGGGGCTGGCCATCCTGGGTCCGCTGCAGGACCTGGACGAGGTCGCCTACATGCGGTTCGCCAGCGTCTACCGGTCGTTCGACTCGCTCGCCGACTTCGAGCGGGAGATCGAGACGCTGCGGGCCGCCGCACGCGCCCGGAAGGGCGCCGGGGCCGACGCGGCCGAGGCCGCCGGCCGTACCAGTTGAAGTTCTTCGCAGTTGATGACAGTCGGATCGCGTGGCGAGGTGGCCGCGCGGACGAGGGGGCGGATGAGATGTCGGGGGATGGTGTGACGACGAGCAGGGCACGGAGCAAGGCCGGCGCGGGGCTCAAGATCGAGCGGGTCTGGACCACCGAGGGGGTGCACCCCTACGACGAGGTCGCCTGGGAGCGCCGCGACGTCGTGATGACGAACTGGCGCGACGGCTCGATCAACTTCGAGCAGCGCGGGGTCGAGTTCCCGGAGTCGTGGAGCGTCAACGCGGCGAACATCGTGACCACCAAGTACTTCCGGGGCGCGGTGGGCACCCCGGAGCGGGAGTGGTCGCTCAAGCAGCTGATCGACCGGGTGGTCACCACCTACCGCACCGCCGGTGAGGAGTACGGCTACTTCGCCAGCCCGGCCGACGCCGAGGTCTTCGCCCACGAGCTGACCTGGATGCTGCTGCACCAGGTGTTCAGCTTCAACTCGCCGGTCTGGTTCAACGTCGGCACGCCCTCGCCGCAGCAGGTCAGCGCCTGCTTCATCCTGGCCGTCGACGACTCGATGGACTCCATCCTCGACTGGTACAAGGAGGAGGGGCTGATCTTCAAGGGCGGCTCCGGCTCCGGGGTCAACCTGTCCCGGATCCGCTCCTCCCGCGAGCTGCTCTCCTCCGGCGGCAACGCCTCCGGCCCGGTCAGCTTCATGCGCGGCGCGGACGCCTCCGCCGGCACCATCAAGTCCGGCGGCGCCACGCGGCGCGCGGCGAAGATGGTCATCCTCGACGTGGACCACCCGGACATCCAGGAGTTCGTGGTCACCAAGGCGCGCGAGGAGGACAAGATCCGCGCGCTGCGCGACGCCGGGTTCGACATGGACCTGGGCGGCGCCGACATCGTCAGCGTGCAGTACCAGAACGCCAACAACTCGGTCCGGGTCTCCGACGAGTTCATGACCGCCGTGGAGAACGGCGGCGGCTTCGACCTGCGCGGCCGGCTCGACGGCGCGGTGATCGAAACCATCGACGCCAAGAACCTTTTCCGCTCCATCTCCCAGGCCGCCTGGGAGTGCGCCGACCCCGGCCTGCAATACGACGACACCATCAACGACTGGCACACCTGCCCGGAGACCGGGCGGATCACCGCGTCGAACCCGTGCTCGGAGTATCTGCACCTGGACAACTCCTCGTGCAACCTGGCCTCGCTGAACCTGATGAAGTTCCTCCGCGCCGACGGCGGCTTCGAGGTGGAGAAGTTCGTCAAGTCGGTCGAGTTCGTCATCACCGCGATGGACATCTCGATCTGCTTCGCCGACTTCCCCACCGAGAAGATCGGTGAGACGTCCCGCGCCTACCGGCAGCTCGGCATCGGCTACGCCAACCTCGGCGCCCTGCTGATGGCCTCCGGCCTCCCGTACGACTCGGAGCAGGGCCGCTCGGTCGCCGCGGCGATCACCTCGCTGATGACGGGCACCGCCTACCGCCGCTCGGCCGAGCTGGCCGGTGTCGTCGGCCCGTACGACGGCTACGCCCGCAACGCCGAGCCGCACAAGCGGGTCATGCGCAAGCACGCCGCCGCCAACGACGAGATCAAGCCGGCGGGCACCGTGGCCACCGCGATCGTCCGCGAGGCGACGAAGCAGTGGACCCAGGGCAACAAGATCGGTGACAAGTTCGGCTGGCGCAACTCGCAGGCCAGCGTGCTCGCCCCGACCGGCACCATCGGCTTCATGATGGACTGCGACACGACCGGCGTGGAGCCGGACCTGGCGCTGGTCAAGTTCAAGAAGCTGGTCGGCGGCGGCTCCATGCAGATCGTCAACCAGACCGTGCCGCGCGCCCTGCGCAGCCTCGGCTACCCCGAGGAGCAGGTCGAGGCGATCGTCGAGCACATCGCCGACCACGGCCACGTGGTGGACGCCCCCGGCCTCAAGCCGGAGCACTACCCGGTCTTCGACTGCGCGATGGGCGAGCGCTCCATCGCCCCGATGGGCCACGTGCGGATGATGGCGGCGATCCAGCCGTTCGTCTCCGGCGCCATCTCCAAGACGGTCAACATGCCGGAGGCGGCCACCGTCGAGGACGTCGAGAAGATCTACTTCGAGGGCTGGAAGCTCGGCCTCAAGGCGCTGGCGATCTACCGCGACAACTGCAAGGTCGGTCAGCCGCTCTCGGTGGCCAAGTCCAACAAGGCCACCGAGGCCGCCCCCGCCGAGGTGGAGAAGGTCGTCGAGAAGGTCGTCGAGTACCGCCCGGTGCGCAAGCGGCTGCCGAAGAAGCGCCCGTCCCAGACGGTCAGCTTCTCCGTCGGCGGCGCCGAGGGCTACCTCACCGCGTCGTCCTACCCGGACGACGGCCTCGGCGAGGTCTTCCTCAAGATGTCGAAGCAGGGCTCGACCCTGGCCGGCGTGATGGACGCCTTCTCGGTGGCCATCTCCATCGGTCTCCAGTACGGCGTCCCGCTGGAGACGTACGTCAGCAAGTTCACCAACATGCGCTTCGAGCCGGCCGGCATGACCGACGACCCGGACGTGCGGATGGCCGCCTCGGTGATGGACTACATCTTCCGTCGCCTGGCGCTGGACTTCCTGCCGTACGAGCGCCGCGCGGAGCTGGGCATCTTCACCGCCAGTGAGCGGGCCGCCCAGCTCCGGGCCGAGGCGGAGGCGGAGGCGAACGGTGCGGACCTCACCGCGATGGCCGCCTCCGCCCCGGTCGAGGCGCCGGCCGAGCCCAAGACCGGGCCGGTTGCCCAGCCGGCGCAGGAGGTCGCGGACGTCGCCGCCGCCAAGCCGGCGCCGTCCGTGGGTTCCAGCACGGAGCTGTTGGAGGCCGTGATCGGCAAGGCCGCCGACGCGCCGCTCTGCTTCACCTGCGGTACGAAGATGCGTCCGGCCGGTAGCTGCTACGTCTGCGAGGGCTGCGGCTCCACCAGCGGCTGCAGCTGATATTGCGCCGAATTGCATCTGCTGTAACGCCGAATTGCTCGATGACGGACGACGGCTGAAGGCCGGCGGTCTGCAACCGTGAGGATCGCTGCGCCGACCGACGGCTGAAGACAGCGACCGCCCGATCCTGTAGGGGTTGGGCGGTCGCTGTCACGTCACCTGGCCGTCGACACCTTCGTAGCCTTGCCGATCGTAAGCCGGGAGGGCATCATCACTCCATGATCGAGAGAATCGAACCCGACGCCGCCCGGTGAGCGCCCTCGAGGTCCGACTGGACCAGGTATTGGGCACCGGCCCGTTCTGCGAGATCGGCCAGCCCCGTGCCATCGCCGCCCCGCCTGACGGTGATCTCGTCGTGATTGGTGGGGTACTGGAATGGCCGCAGTGGCACGGCCGCGATGTCTCCAGCCGGTCACGGCCGCACCCGGGCTGGTATCCGTTGGCGGTATACGAGTCCGACGACCTGACCTGCCTGCACTACATCACCACCCGCTGGCCGACCAACGTGATCGCCTGCCATCCGACTCTGCCGCTGGCAGCCATCGGCACCGGCGCGTACGACGGCGGATGGGCCTACGAGGGCGAACTACTTCTGCTGGACCTGACCACCGGTACCACCGTGTCGTTGCTCGCTCATCCACGCGAGGTGCGGCAGATCGCGTGGCGCGATCCGCAGACGCTCGACCTGGTGCTGGCCATTCCTTGCGACGAGGATGAAAAGCGGTTCGCTACCACGTCCCTCGCGTGCTCGATTCGCCGTGACGACTGGGATCGCGCTACCGAGGGAATGCTACGGATGCCGTACGGGGAGGCGCCGGTTCCGGATGGACCGCGGACCGACCCGGCGGTCGCCGTCACCACCATCGAGAGGCTCTGCCGGGAACGCGGACTGCGTTGGGCGGCCCGGCGCGGGGTGTGGGCGGTGGATTCGCTATCCGATGGCCGGATCGTCGCTGCTCTCGAAGGTGTCCGCCTCGAATGTTGGTCTTCGACGGTTGAGGAGTCGTTGTGGCGACTCCCGGTCGATGGTGCGGGACGCCAGGTGAAGGTGCTGCCGGAGGGGCGCACGGCCTTGGTGCTGACGCAGACACCGCACAGGTTCGAGGGCGGGTGGTGGACAGTCGATCCGAGTGTCGTGGCGGAGGTCGACCTGGACGACGGTGCGGTCCGGGCGATCCACGAACCTGCCTTTTCCGCTGTCATGGTGTCCAGGACCGACGGCTGGTGGGCACTACGCGGCATCGAGCACCCCACTCGGGTAGCGACCGGGGAGGTCGTTCTTCATCCCCCCGACGGCGTGAAAACAGCAACCGTCGAACTCGGCCGGTATGACCTGTTCAACCATTTCTTCGACATCCGCTACGCGCCGGACCTGCTGTTTCTCCAAGGCCAAGAAGACGAGCCCTGGCAAGACAAGTGGGTGGTCTCCGTCGATGTGCCCGAGGGCTCGGTGCGACGCCTGTTCCCACTCGAATGGGACGAGTCGCGAGGCGGCCATCTGTTCGGCGGCTGTGGAGCGTACCTCGACGACCGGTCCGGACCGGCGCTCGTGCACACCGGAGCGGTCCACGACGGTGCCGGCCTGCTGCCGGGGAACGCCTTCGTGGTCCGCCGTGTCTACCTGACCGGCGAGCTGCAATGGATTTTCACGGCCGATCATCAGGCCACAGCGCTCGACGCCGACGACGACTTCGTCTACGTCACGTTCAATTCGGGGGAACTGGTGCTCCTGCGCGCCGAGGATGGTGCGGTGCACGCACGGCAGGAGCTACGGGTCAACGGCCACCGCGTCGTTCCGCTCTCACTCGTCCGGCTGAGTCCAGACCGCCTCGCGATCGGCACCCTGGACGGTCGTGTACTCGTCTGCTCCCTCGCTGCCACACCGGACCTGGCCAACGGCCAGGAATAGTCGACCTTCCAGATACTGCACTGCACCAGTTCGTACGACGACGATGAGCCCCGGGCGTTCCGACGCCCGCGGCTCGGTCCATTCCGTCCCACGACGGGGGAATGCAGAGCGGCCCTTGCTGTCCCAGACCGATCCAGTGCCGCTGATGCGACGGAGACGCGGGCAGCACGTTCTCGTCAGCGGTCCTCGTCGCCGTCGATGGGGCGGGGTGGGCGATTGTGGCGAGCCCACTCGTCCACCTCGTCCGCGTCCCAGATGGTTGTCCCGATCAGGCGGGCGACAGGCTCAGGAAAGCCGGGCCTGCGGGTGATCTGCAGAACCCGCTGCCGTGACACGCCGAACAGGGCGGCCAACTCGCCAGGCCCGTACAAGCGTGGTCGCTTCACCGCGTGAAGGTATGCCGGTTCGTCTGCGTCTGTCATCCACGGCCTTATCAGCAGTGCGACCGCTGCGGCGCTGACCACGCTCGCGTGGACGGATCAGCGATCCGAACAGCAGGACAAAGTCCTATCGGTGAGTCCGGAACTCGCAGACGAAGAGGGTCCACGCGTCAAGTGAAAAGTCGAGCGTAGGGCCGTTCGGATCCTTGCTGTCCCGGACCAATATCCCAGCGCCGCTGGCGGCGACCTCGACGCATGCGCCGCCGTTGTTGTCGCTGTAGCTCGACTTGCGCCAGACCGGGCGATCCGAGGTCTCCATCACCGCTCCTTGAAGAACGTGTAATCAGCCTTGGCGCTTCAACGAGTTGACGAACACCGTCCACCGGTCGCGGGGGAAGGAGAGCACCGGCCCTTGCTGGCTCTTGCTGTCTCGGACCTGGGCCACACCATCGACGTACCGGGTCTCGACGCAGGCGCCGTCGCCGCCGCTCCGGGTGCTCTTGCGCCACTGCGAGTCCACGTGCGCCTCCTACTCCTTGCGCCTCGCGCTGCGGATCTCCTCGATCATCGCGGTCGAGTCGCTGGGTGACAAGGCTGCGGCGCGCAAGCTGTTGAAGACCACGGTACAGCGGCGCACGTCCTCACCTTCCGCGTAGAGGTCGCCGGTGATGCCCTCGATGTAGACCACGCGGGGGCCGTCCGCGAAGTTCAGGATGTGGAAGCTCGACACCATGGAGGCATGGGCACCCTCCCGAAACGGGATCACCTGGACCGTGACGTTCCACCGTTTGGCGGCGTCGAGCAGGGCAGTGAGCTGGTCGGCCATGACTGCTGCGCCGCCGATCTGCCGGCGCAGCACCGCCTCATCGAGCACGGCCAGGAGGCGCAACTTCCCTGACGCGATTAGCTCCTGGCGCTTCATGCGGACGGCGACTCGGCGCTCGACCGCCTCGGGTGAGCGCTCGATGGCGTCCGCGCTGGTCAACGCCCGCGCATAATCCGCCGTCTGGAGCAACCCCGGCACGACCAGCGTCTCGAAGTTGTGTACCTCCTCGGCGGCGGACTCCAGGCCGATGTACTGACGGTACGACGACGGCAGGTCGCCGTACTTGGCCCACCAGCCCCGCTGCTTGCCGCTCTTGGCCATCGACAGAAGCGTGTCGCGCAGTTCGGCGTCGGTGACACCGTAGCGATCCAGCAGGGCGTTGAGCGCCGGCCCCTTGATCCCGACCCGGCCCGCCTCGATGCGCCGCAACGTGCTGGCCGACACCTCGATGACCTCGGCAGCCTGCTCGGCGGTCACAGTGGCGTCCTCGCGAACCCGGCGGAGCTGTGCGCCGAGCTGGAAACGAACGAAGGTCGGACTCTCCATGGCGGTCATTCTGCCGTCGATGTCTCTGTCTCAGCGCGCCCAACACGCGCATGCTTTCTGGCTCGCTGTGCTTGACCACCCAAAAATGCGCGCGCAAAATCGGCGGCGCACGCGCAGCGTGACGTGACGATTGCCAGGAGTTCGGATGCCAAGGCGTGTGTCGTACGACGACTACCTGCTGGCGGTGGCGCTCACTCTGGCCCGTCGGCACCGGCCGGTCTGGTCCTGGCGGCGGTGGCGTCGGGTCTGCCGGTGTGGGTCGGATTTGCCCTGCCGGGCTCGCCACCGCACGCCGATACGTCGAGGTCACTGGCCGGGGGAGGAGCAGCAGTGACGGAGGATCAGGTCGGGCGGGTCCTGTCGGTGCGTCTGCCCGGCGTCGACGGCCCGTGTGCCGGTTGCCGTTGGTGGTGGGCGCGGCTGGCGCCGTACCCCTGCCATCAGGCGGAATGGGCGTCCCGCTGGCGTGCTCGCGTCGCCGCCTGGCGCTTCCTGGACGGCCTGCGGTGACCACCCACGGCCCGGTCCGTCCGGTGCGGAGCTGCGGCGGCTGCGACGCGCCCTGGCCGTGCCAGACCCGACGCAGGGAACTGCACGCCGAGTTCGAGGGCGCGCCGGTGTCGCTGGCCCTCTACATGGGGTCCTACCTGGTCTGGGCGGCCGAGGACCTGACCTGGGTGCCCGCCGGGCTGCTGCACCGGCGCTTCCTCGGGTGGGTGCGGTAAGCGTGATCCGGCGCGGCGACGAGCGCTTCCACTACAGCGACGGCTCCCACAAGTGGATCCCGCCCGACCCGGACTACGACCAGGAGGTCTGGGACGAGATGGTGCGGCAGCATCAGCGCCAGCACCTGGCGGAGATCTCGCGGCGCAGGGAGCCGCGTCACCAGAAGCGGACAACGTGAGGCGTCGCCGCCGGGCATCTCCGACCGCACCGGGCAGCAGGTAGGTGTCGAGTTGGGCTGCGGGAGCAACACTCCTCGATGGCTTCCTCGCCGGCTGACGCTGGCTATCCTTCCGAACATGGCGGAGGAGCGGCGGACCCTGGCCGGGGGCCGGTATGTCTTGCAGGCCAAGCCGATCGGCAGCGGGGGCATGGGGGTGGTCTGGCGAGCTGTGGACACCCTGCTGGACCGCGACGTGGCAGTGAAGGAGCTACGACTGCCCGAGGGCCTGAGCGAATCCGAACATGAGGTGCTCCGAGAGCGCGCGATAACCGAGGCGCGGGCGGCCGGGCGGTTGGACCACCCCGGCATCGTGACCATTCACGATGTTCTGATCGAGGATGGCCACCCGTGGATCGTGATGGGCGTGGTCGAGGGGTCGTCTCTCTACTCGGTGGTGCGCGAGGACGGACCGCTGAGTCCGCGGCGGACCGCGGAGATCGGCGCGGGACTGCTTGCGGCACTGCGGGTAGCTCACGCTGCCGGCATCCTGCATCGCGACGTCAAGCCGCAGAACGTCCTGTTGGGGCGGGACGGGCGCGCCGTACTCACGGACTTCGGGATCGCCGCGGTCATCGGCGCCACCCGGGGCCTCACCGGGACTGGCTCGGTCATGGGCACGCTGGGCTACGTGGCGCCCGAGCGGCTGACCGGGCAGGGTGCCGAGCCGGCATCCGATCTGTGGTCGCTCGGTGCGACGCTGTACTTCGCCGTCGAAGGTCGGCCCGCGTACGACTCGGACGATCCGGCAGAACTGGTCGCTGCCGTGTTGAGCCGCGACCCCGGGCCGGCTGAACGTGCTGGTCTGCTGAGTCCGACGCTGCTCGGCCTGATGGCGCGTCGCCCGGGCGAACGGCTGTCTGCCGATGTGGCCGCGGAGCGTCTGCGGGAGGTCGCCGTCGGCGTCACGGCCGGCGACCACCCGACGGTTCGCGTCACCATGCCAGCCAAGGAGCAGGCCGCAGGGGCGACCAAGAAGCTGACCGAGCCGCTGCTGTCCGAGGGGAGCGGCCCGCGTGCACGACGTGTCGCGCCCACGCGCATTGCCGCGATCATCTTCGCCACGGCCCTGGCGGCCGGCGCACTGGCGACCGGCTACGCGCTCGCGCCGGACGGGGCGCCGAATCGGGAGACCGGCCGGGCCGGGGACCAACAGGCTGGCAGCCCGTCGGCCACCACGCCCGCAGCCCCGTCCGCATCGCCGTCGGTCAGACGGTTCACGACCGCACCGAGCGTGTGCCTGTACCTGGCCGACCACCCCGAGGTCATTGCGCCGTTGATTCCCAGGGCCAAGCTCTGGTCCGCACACCAGGCCACGAACAGCTGTAAATGGGAGCCCGGCCAAGATCCCGACGACGGGGAACTCACCCAGCTCGACGTGGAGGCCCCCCTGCTCCCCGCCAACCTGGGTGGCTGTCCTACCGAGGGCGAGCGGCTTCCCGGCATCGGCGAGGAGGCGTACATCTCCGAAGAGGGGGACCTCGACGAGCACGGCTGGCACGACCGTGACGTGCGTGTCTACTTTCGCGTCAACAACCTCGCGGTGTGCCTGAAGTACCGCCAAGCGTCCCGGACGTCGATGCCGCCCTCCGCCAAGGCTGCAGTGATCGAATTCACGCGGGCCCTGGACCAGTGGGTCAAGCGGGAGCCGGTGACCTAGTTGGCGATCATCAAGACATGACGATTGCCGAGAGCTACGCCGAGTTCGGCACCCGTGAGGCGCGCGGCGTGTCGCCGACGTACGAGCGCCTTTCCCTCGCGGTCTCGCGTGACGACGAACTGCTCGCGCTGGTCGAAACGCTCCCGCCGGCCAAGCGGCAGCCGAACCTGCTGTTCGGTGTCGTACGGCTGCTCGGCGGGCCCGTCGACGACGCGGCCGCGTTCCACGACTTCACGGTGGCGAACTGGCCGGCGATCGAGGCCGAACTGCGCGTCCGGGCCGTCCAGACGAACGAGCCCGGGCGGTGCGCCGTCCTGCTGCCGGTGCTCGCCGCGCTGCCGCAGCCGCTGGCGCTGCTGGAGGTCGGCGCGTCCGCCGGCCTCTGTCTCTACCCCGACCGGTACGCCTACCGCTACGGCGACCACCTGCTCGGCACGGGCGAGCCGGTCCTCGACTGCGCGCTCACCGGCACCGCGCCACCGGACCAGCTACCCGAGGTGGTGTGGCGGGCCGGGCTGGACCTGAACCCGCTGCGGGTCACCGACCCGGCGGACGTCGCCTGGCTCGACGCGCTCATCTGGCCGGAGCACTCGCACCGCCGCGCCCGGCTGCGGGCCGCCGCGGCCGTCGCCGCGACCGACCCGCCGCTGCTCGCGCGCGGCGACCTGGTGGACGACCTGCCGGCACTGGCCGCGCAGGCGCCGCCCGGCGCGACGCTGGTGGTGTTCCACACCTCCGTGCTCTATCAGGTGCCGGCTCCGCGCCGGGCAGCGTTCACCGAGCTGGTACGCGGACTGCCCGGCCACTGGATCGCGAACGAGACGCCGGGCGTGCTGCCCCACGACGCGCTGCCGGAGCCACCGGGCGAGGCGCTGCACAACGTGCTGTCCCTCGACGGCGTGCCCCTCGCCTGGACCCGCACGCACGGCCAGGCGATGACCTGGTGGGGCTGACCCGGCGTCCGACACCGGGCGCGGTCGCGGCGTGACGGCCAGATCGCGTCCGCTCGGGTCGCGGGCTGCCTCCGCCGTACGAGGCAGCCCTCGACCCGGTTCACTCAGTACTGCTTCTGCTGGCAGGGCACGCAGAAGCGGGCGTGCGGCAGCACCTCCAGGCGTTCCCGGGGGATCGGCGCCTCGCACTTCTCGCAGATGCCGTAGCGGCCGTCGGCGATGCGCCGCAGCGCCCCGGTGATCTGGTCCAGGCTCTGCCGGGTCGCGGCGATCATCGCGCTCTGGGTGTGCGCCTCGCCCGGGTCGCCGGTGTCGGCCGTCAGCTGCGTGAGCCGGACGGTCTGCGCCTCGAAGTCGGTCGTCAGTGTCGCCCGCAGCTCATCGAGCCACTGCTGGTCCGGCTGGGTGTGCGTGGTCATGGCGTAGCTCCTCTGAAAAAAGAAAAGGGCCGAAGCTTGAGAAGCTTCGCCCTGGTGGCCGTTCGCACAGTTGCAAGCGGTTCACGGAGGGCTACGTCCGGCGGGGACGGGGCTCGGCAGTCCGGAGGCCACCGAGCCGGCAGGCGACGGCGCGGCCGCGGATCGCACCACCCGGGTCTCGACGGTCACCGACAGGGCACGCCGACGGGCAGCAGCGGACGCCGCCGTCACGACGGCGGTGCTCCTCTGCTGACCGAACGAACACATGGAGCCACCATAGGCCGGGCGGAACGGAAAACCAACGTGCTTCCGTCCGCCCGGAAACCGGCCTCACCCGACCGGGGCGCTCGTCAGTCGTGGACGCGCTGGTGGCGGAGCAGGACGACCCCGTCGCCGTCGGAACCACCAGCGCCGGCGGGGCCGCCCGCAGACCGGCGCCACCGGTTATCCGACCCGGAGGGTACGTTCTTGCGGGCCGCCTTCCAGGGCGGCGGACGGGAGGCCCGGCGTGTCCATCGCCCTGTTCACCCTCGGCGGCACGATCGCGATGGGCGGGGTGGACCCCGGCCGGGCCGGGGTGGTCACCCGGCTGACCGGCGCTGACCTCACCGCCGCCGTGCCGGGCCTCGACGAGTTGGGCCTGCCGCTGGAGGTCCGCGACACCCACGCGGTGCCGAGCGCGCACCTGACGTACCGACAACTGCTCGACGTGGTCGACGCCGCCTCGCGGGCGGTGACCGACGGGGCGACCGGTGTGGTGGTCACCCAGGGCACGGACACGCTGGAGGAGTCGGCGTTCCTGGCCGACCTGGTCTGGCCGCACGCCGCGCCGCTGGTCCTCACCGGCGCGATGCGCAACCCGACCCTGGCCGGCCCGGACGGCCCGGCGAACCTGCTCGCGGCGGCCCGCGTGGCGGCCGCCCCCGCCGCCCGCGACCTGGGCGCGCTGGTCGCGTTCGCCGACGAGATCCACGCCGCCCGCTGGGTACGCAAGACGCACAGCACCAGCACCGGCACGTTCGCCTCGCCGAACGCCGGCCCGGTCGGGCACGTGGTCGAGGGACGCGTACGCGTGCTGGCCCGCCCGTCCCGGCGGGAGCCGCTGCCGCCGGTCGACCCGGCGCGGCTCGACGCCACCCGGGTCGCGCTGCACACCGTGACGCTCGACGACGACGGCGGCCTGCTCGACCGGGTCGCCGACACCCACCACGGGCTCGTCGTCGCCGCCTTCGGAGTCGGGCATGTCCCGGCCGTCCTGGCCCCGGTGCTCGGCGCGCTGGCCGAGCGGATCCCGGTGGTGCTCACCTCCCGCACCGGTGCCGGCTCGGTGCTGCGGCACACCTACGGCGCGGTCGGCTCCGAGACGGACCTGCGCCGCCGGGGCCTGCTGGACGGTGGGCTGCTCGACCCGTACAAGGCGAAGGTGCTGCTGCGGCTGCTGCTCGCGGCCGGCGCGGGCCGCGAGGAGATCGCCGCCGCCCTGGCCCGGCACGGCTGACCGCTCTCTAGACTGCGCCGGTGACCGGAGAGCGACGACCGCTGGCGGACCGGCCGCTGACCGAGCCACACCCGTCCCGGCTGCCGCCGGAGCATCCGGACCGGGAGCGGATCCTGGCCGCACACGCCGCCGCCCTGGCTGCCGGTGAGGCCGGCTACCTCGACCCGGCGACCGGCCTGTTCGTGCTGAGCGCGGGGTTCCTGGCCCGACGCGGCACCTGCTGCGGTCGCGGCTGTCGGCACTGCCCGTACGTCGACGACTGACGTCGAACGGCTGATGACGACTGGCTGATCGAGGACTACGGACGGCTACTTGACGCCGCCGTTTGTCCGCATAAGCGCCTTTGGTGGAAACAGTTTGTAGTCGAGGCTTTACGTAGGGGGTAAAGGATCTCTAGAGTTCGCTCGCTATCGTGCGGGTGATTCGGGGGACCTCGTGGTCGTGTCGTGGAAGCATCGTGCCCTCAGCTGGCTGACATCCGTCAGCGTCGGCGTGGCGGGCGCCGGGCTCGTGGTGGTCGTGGCTTCGCCCGCCGTCGCCGCGCCCGGCGTCGCTGAGCAGCAGGAATGCATGAGGCTCGAGGCGCCCGACGAGGTGGCGGCCGCCAAGCTGGCGGCGGCCTGCGGCCGGCCGGTCGAGGCGCTCAGCGAGCGCACTGAGTACTCGCACGTCACCGTCAGTCCGGACGGCGTCCGCAAGATGATCGCGGCGGTCGCGCCGCAGCGCGTACGTCGCGCGGACGGGTCCTGGGCGTCGATCGACGCTGGCCTGCGTCAGCGAGGCGACAAGTTGGTGCCCGCCGCGACCGTGGCCGACGTGTCGTTTTCCACCGGCGGCACCGGGCCCCTCGTGACCTGGCGTGAGGCTGGTTCCACCTTCACCCTCGAATGGCCGCTCGGACCACTGCCGAAGCCGCAGGTGCACGGCCCCACGGCCACGTATGCCTCCGTGCTGAAGGACGTCAATCTGCATGTGACGGCGACCGCGGAGGGCTACACCCACGTCGTCGAGGTGCTCACGCCCGAGGCCGCCGCGCAGCCGGCGATTCGGGCGCTGCGCTACCGCACCGGGGGCGACATGAAGATCGCCCAGGACGGCAAGGGCACCATGCGGTTGGTGACCGCCGCCGGCGTGACCGTCGCGACCTCGGCACCGGCACGGATGTGGGACTCCTCCGACGACCCCGCCCGGGCGGGTGAGGTGCGGCCTAGCGTGGCGGCGGCGCGGGCACGCAGCCTGGCGACTCCGTCCGGTGAGCGGGCGACCGCCACGGAACCGGCGGTTACCTCCCGCAGTGCCAAGGTCGACGTCGCCGCGTCGGGTACGCAGCTCACCGTCACCCCCGACACCAAGCTGATGGCGGATCCTGCCCTGACGTATCCGATCTACATCGACCCGCAGTTCGAGAAGCAGCGGACGAAGTGGGCGTACTCAACCAGCAACGGGGAGAACAACGACACCACTGTCGCCCGGGTAGGACGTCAGCCCTATCCGGAGGGCGGCAACGGGGAGCGCTACCGCTCGTACTACGACTTCAACGTCTCCGGTCTCAAGGGCAAGCAGATCCTCGGCGGGACGGTACGAGTCACGCTCGACCACTCGTACTCCTGCGACCCGACCTGGGTCTATGCGTACCGGACGGGCGGCATCACGGTTTCGAGCGGAGGCAGGATGGCGTGGACCACCCGGCCGCTGCCGGCCACCTATCTGGACTCGTGGGAGGGCAACGCCAACGAGGCTGGCGGCTGCGGATCGATCCAGCCGGACGACGACGCGGAGTTCTCCAACACCAACGTGATCAAGGACCTTCAGCTCGCCGCCACCAACGGATGGTCGGTTTACACCGTGGGTCTCTGTTCCTGCAACCCGTCGGGCGACGGCGAGGACTTCGAGAGCCGGTGGAAGAAGTTCTACACCGACAAGGCGTGGCTTGAGGTCACCTACAACTCGAAGCCCAGCATGCCGAGCAGCCTCACCACGTCCGGTCAGGTGTGCGGCGCGACGATCGGCACCGCCTCGCCGGTCCTCAAGGCCTTCTACGGCGACGCGGACGGCGCTGCGGACAGCCTGGTCGGCTACTTCGAGTACCGGGTCAAGGACACCACGACCGCCACCGCGAAGACCGGGCAGACCAAGCCGGGCAACAGCTATGGCGAATCGGGCATCATCAGCCTCGGTGCCGGCGCGGAGGGCGTGACCTACGAGTGGCGGGTGCGGACCAAGGACAAGGCCGGGCTGTACTCGGACTGGACGGGCTGGTGCGGCTTCACGGTCGATGTCTCCAAGCCGCTGCCGCCCACGGTGACGTCGACGGCCTATCCGAAGGACGGCACGGCGCACGGCGGGCCGGGAGTTGCCGGGTCCTTCACCTTCACGGCAGGTTCCCAGGATGTCGTGAAGTACGTCTACGGCTGGAGGGGGCAGACTGCCGCCCTGACCACGGTGACGGTGGCCGCAGGAGCGGCGTACACGGTGACCCTGACGCCGCCCCGGTTCGGTTTCAACGTGCTGGAGGTCTACAGCATCGACAAGGCCGGCAAGCGCAGCGACATTTACCCGTACGAGTTCCTGGTGGGTAGCCCGTCGGCACCAGTTGCGCACTGGCCTCTCGACACAATCGATGGGCACAACTTCAACGATGTGATGAACCAGGTGCAGCTGACGCCGGCAGGCAGCGTCGGTTGGGCACCGGATAGTCGGATCCACAACGAATCTACCCCGGCATTCAACGGGAATTCCTACCTCTCCACGAATGCCCCGCTCCTCGACACGAGCAGATCGTTCAGCGTCTCGGCATGGGTTCGGATGGCAGACGCCGACCCTAGTGACGGGGACCTCGACCTGTCTGCCACGACATTGACGGCGGTAAGCAAGGCAGGCGACAAGCTCAGTGCGTTCTACCTCGGCTACCGCATGTACAACGGGGAGCCGAAGTGGTCCTTCACTCTGCCTGAAGCCGACACAGACCTACAGCCACGGTGGCTGTTCGTCGTATCCGCCACCTCTGTGACCACCCGCGACATCGGCAAATGGACTCACCTTGCGGGATCGTTCGACGCCGCCACGGGGCAGACGAATCTCTACGTCGACGGAAAGCTCGCTGGATCCGCCGTGCGGACGACCGCCGGCTGGGCCGGTTCGGGCGCGCTGGTTGTCGGTGCTGCCCAACACACGGTGCCTGGCGGCAACCCCTACATGAACGTCCAATGGCGGGGCGAGCTCACCGACGTCCGTCTGTGGAACCGCGTGCTCACCGTTGACGATCTGAACGGCACGGACGCGAGCGCCGAAACGGGCACGGAGGCCCTGCCGGGGATTCTGGCGCCGATCGAGGTGGCGAACTGGGACTTCAACGGCGCTCTGTCGTCGATGTGCATGCCTGCCGTTAGCTCCGGATACTGGGGCCAGTCACTCGATCTCTACGGCTGCACCGATCCGTATTCCGATGGACAGAACGTCGGCTTCACGGGCGAAGCCCACGACGACAACGACGCCCTCTGGCTCAACCACGCCCAGCCCGACGGATACGGCACCGCGAACACCGGAACGGGTTATGCCGCCACGAGCGGTCCTGTCGTCAACACCGGTCAGTCCCTGACCGTGTCGGCCTGGGTGCGCCTGGACTCCTTCAACGGCAAGGAGCAGGTCGTCTTGCGACAAGGCAGGAACGCGCTCAAAGAGGCGTCCATCGAGCTCTATGCTGCTCCGAGTAACAGATGGGTTTTCGCGGTGCTGACGCCGGACGCCTCGGGTGGAGCACTCTGGTCTGCGGCATGGGCGGACTCACTGGAATTGACGAAGCTTGGTGAATGGACGCATCTTACGGGCGTCTTTGACGCGAGCGCCGGAGAAGTTCGCCTGTATATCAACGGCGTTCGGCAGCAGCAGGTTGCGACTGGCGCTGACGGTGGCACCTCCTCCGAGCCACTGTACGTCGGTGCGGGCCATACGACTTGGGGCCACCTCGCGGGCGACCTGGACCAGATCAAGATCTTCGCGGGAGCCATGTCGGACCGCGAGGTCGCCGCGCTCCACGAGAACTCCTGAGGCTTAGGCGGGTCCGGCGCCGACCAGCGGTACCGGACCCCTTGGCGCCCCTCACGCACCTTTCTGCCCAGCCCTCACGGCGGAGGTTGTCCATGTTTGCTCGTCCGTTGCCGACCACCCCGACGCGACGTGATCCCCGGTTCTCTTTCTGGCGTCCGGAGAGCCGGCTGCGGATGGGCCTGGCCGGTGGCCTGGCGCTCGTCATGTTGGCGTCGTCGCTGACCGCTCAGCCGCGTCGAGCGACCGCCGCGCCGCCGACCAGCCTCGGCGTGACGCAACCGAAGCCGGTCTCCGCGAAGCCGGTCAAGCCGAAGCCCCGTCCCGCCGACCTGTCGCAGGGCGCGAACCGGCGACCAGTCGAGAAAATCACCTGGCCGGCGGTGGGCGCGGCAGAGGTGGCCGTCGCGCCCGCCGCCGAGCGTAAGGCCACACCGTCGGCGACAACCCAGGCCGGCGCTCTGCCGGTCTACGTCGGCCCTTCGGTGACGGATGCCGCGGGCGCACGGACCACCGCCTCCACCGCTGTGGGCCGGGCGCGGGTCGAGGTGCTCGACCGCGCCAAGGTGCCGGTAGGTTGGCGTGACGGCGTCGTGCTGCGGGTCTCCCGCGCCGACGGGGTGGCGAGCGCCGGCCGGATGAGCGTCGGGCTGGACTACTCCGGATTCGCCGCGGCGTTCGGAGCGGACTGGTCGACCCGGCTGCGCATGGTTGCGCTGCCCGAGTGCGCGTTGACCACGCCGGGTAAGGCCGGGTGCGGTGCCCGTCCGCTGCCCTCCCGTAACGATGCCGAGAACCACCGGGTTTCCGCCGAGGTGGAGCTGCCGGTGAGCGGTGCTGCTGACACCTCGGCTCGATCCGCTGGCGCCACGACGCTGGTGGCCGTGACCGCGGCTTCCTCCGGGTCGGCCGGCGACTACGGCGCCACGCCGTTGCAGGCGTCGTCGAGCTGGACCGCGGGCGGATCGAGCGGCGACTTCTCCTGGTCCTATCCCGTGCGGGTCCCACCTGCGGCGGGTCCGACGCCGAATGTGAACCTGGCCTACTCGTCGAGCGCAGTCGACGGTCGCAGCGACGCCTCGAACAACCAGCCGTCGTGGATCGGGGAGGGCTTCGACTACAGCCCCGGCTTCATCGAGCGGCGGTACGTGCCCTGCTTCGACGACACCGCCAACGGCGCCACCAACAACGATCAGGTCGGCGACCAGTGCTGGGGCACTGACAACGCCGTGCTCTCGCTCAACGGGCGGTCGACCGAGCTGGTCAAGGACACCGCCACAGGAGTGTGGCGGCCCAAGAGCGACGACGCCTCGAAGATCGAGAAGCTGACCGGTGCCTCGAACGGCGACAACAACGGTGAGCACTGGAAGGTGACCACCGCCGACGGCACCGAGTACTGGTTCGGGCTCGACGACCTGCCCGGCCAGACGGCGGACACCGCCTCCACCAACACCGTCCGGGTCTACGGCAACCACAAGGACGAGCCCTGCTGGAACACCAGCTTCGCCGCCGCCCACTGCGAGCAGGCGTGGCGGTGGAACCTCGACTACGTCGTGGACACCCACGGTGGCACCATGTCGCTCTGGTACAACCGTGAGACCAACAAGTACGCCGCGAACGCCACGGACAGCGACGAGGTTTCCTACGTCCGGGCCTCGAACGTCACCCGCATCGACTACGGCACGTGGGACCGGGGCGCCACCGACCGCTCCGTCACCCCGACGGCGCAGGTCTTCTTCACCACGGTCGACCGGTGCCTGTCGGACTGCACCGACCACGGCCTGACCCACTGGCCGGACACGCCGTGGGACCAGCAGTGCACCGGCACGGAGTGCCCTGGGAAGTACTCACCGACCTTCTGGAGCACCCGCCGCCTGTCGAAGATCACCACGAAGGTCGCCGGCGTCTCGGGTGACGTCGAGAGCTGGGACCTCAGGCACACCTTCCCTCCAAACGGTGACAGTTCCCGCGACGGCATGTGGCTGGAGTCGATCCAACACACCGGGTACATCGGGGAGACGGTGACGCTGCCGGAGATCAATTTCGACTTCGTGCAGAGGCCTAACCGGGTCGACAAGACCGACGACGGCAAGCCGCCGATGCACTGGCTGCGGATGAACGACATCTGGACCGAGGCCGGCGGCAAGATCACTGTCGTCTACTCCGACCCGGAGTGCGACACCAACGGGCCGATGCCGTCCTCACCGCAGAGCAACACCCTGCGTTGCTATCCGGTGCTCAGAGAGGATCCGTTCACGAAGCTGATCAAGACCGACTACTTCCACAAATATGTGGTCGAGGAGATCCACGAGTCGGACGGAACCGTCGGCGGTACCGATGTCGTCACCAAGTACGACTACCTCGGCGGTGCGGCCTGGCGACACGCGACGGACGACGGCATGACCAAGGACAAGTTCCGTACCTGGTCCGACTACCGAGGTTACGGGCGGGTCCAGGTCCGCAAGGGCACCGACGGTCAGGAGACCCTGGCCGAGACCCGCTACTACCGGGGCATGCACGGCGACCGGGCGGCACCGAGCGGCGGGACACGCAACGTGACGCTCCCCGCGCTCGACCTGAACGGCGACGGCGACGTCTCGGATGCCGCCGACGCGCCCCAGGCCAACGACGAGGACGCGTTCGCCGGCCAGGTCCGGGAGCAGATCACCTACAACGGTGTCGAGAGCGATGTCGTGTCGCGGGGGGCCAGCCAGGCGTGGCAGTCGGCGGCCACCGCGACCCGGGACATGGGCCAAACCACCACCTACGCCCGCTACACAGAAGTGCAGACCAGCTGGAACGCTGTCAAGCTGGACGCGGACCGTGGGTGGCGGGTGACGAAGAAGACCAACGGCTTCGACGAGTACGGCATGGAGGTCACCGCCAGCGACCTTGGCGACGTCGCCCACGACGGCGACGAACAGTGCATGCGTACGACCTACGCGCGGAACACCAACAAGAACATCGTCGCCACCTCGGTGCGGGTCGAGACCTTCGCCCTGCCCTGCGGCACCGCCCCCACCAGTGAGGACGACATCGTCAACGACGTCCGCACGTCCTACGACAACCAGGCGTACGGCACGGCGCCCACGAAGGGTGACCCCACAAAGGTTGAGACGCTGAAGGACTGGTCACCTGACGGTGGCACTGTCTGGCTGACCACGGGTACCTCGACCTACGACGCCGACGGCCGGGTGAAGGACGCCTACGACGTCCGCGGCAACAAGATCACCACGACGTACACCCCGGCGGTCGGTGGACCCGTCACGAAGGTGGAGACCACCAACCACCTGGGCTGGACCACGAGCCAGGAGATGATTCCGGGTTGGGGCCTGGCGAAGCGGTCCGTCGACGCCAACAGCAAGGTGACTGACCTGCAGTACGACGGGCTCGGCCGGCTGCGGAAGGTCTGGTTGCCGAACCGGCCGATCGGCATCGACCCGGCCAACCCAGCCACCCCCTCGTACGAATACACCTACACCATCCGCAACAGCGGGGGTGCCAACGCCGTCACGACCCGTGTACTGAACGCCGAGGGCAGCTACATCACCAGCCACGCGCTCTCCGACGGCCTGCTCCGCCCGCGACAGACCCAGACTCCCGCCGCCTCTGGTGGCGGCACGGTGTTCAGCGAGATCGTCTACGACGCAGCCGGGCGCGTGGCGTACACCAACGGCCGTCATCACGACCCAAACCTGACCGCCGGCACTAACTTGAAGTCGATCGCGGCGTGGGAGGCGAACAGCCAGACCGTGAACCACTACGACCGGGCTGGTCGGGTCACGGCCAGCATCCTGACCACCAGCGGGCAGGAGATGTGGCGCACCACCACCGCCTACGGCGGTGACCGGGTCTACGCCACCCCGCCGAAGGGCGGGACGCCGACGAGCACGATCACCAACGCGGCCGGCAACACGGTCGAGGTGCGCCAGCATTCGGGTGGGTCGGTCACCGGGCCGTACGACGCCAGCACCTACACCTACAACCGCAAGAACCAGCTCACCGGCGTCACGGATCCCGCAGGCAACAAGTGGACCTACGAGTACGACATCCGCGGCCGGCAGGACGTGTCTGTGGACCCCGACCGCGGCCGGACCGAGTCGAAGTACAACGACTACGGCGACCTTGAGTACACGATCGACGCGCGCGGCAACAAGCTGGTCTACCACTACGACAGCCTGGGCCGTAAGGACGCGGTATATGACACATCTATCGCCCCTGAGAACAAACGGGCCACCTGGGCGTACGACCCCACGGGAGCGAAGGGTCAGTTGGCGTCGAGCAGCCGCTGGACGGACCGGGGCGTCAACGAGTACAAGATGCGGATCAGGGGCTACACGGCCCTCTACAAGTCGTTGGGCGAGGACTACGTCATCCCCGCCTCCGAGACCGGGCTGACCGGCACGTACACCTTCACCCGCTCGTACAAGGCGGACGGGGTCAGCGTCGGCACAGCCACCTACCCGAACGCGGGAAGTCTCGGTGGCGAGCAGCTCACCTTCACCTACGACGGGGTGACCGGCCTCGCCGAGCAGGTCAAGACGAACTGGCCCAACGCGGGCCAGTACGTCGCCAACACCGACTACAACGCGTTCGCCGAGTTGGGCTTCGTCCGCTACCAGCAGATCGCCCAGAACTACCTCGACCGCTCCTGGGCATACGAGGACAGTACGGGCCGGCTGTCGAAGGCCGTCACTAGCCGGCAGATGGCGCCCCAGCCGGTGGCCGACGTGAAGTACGACTACGACGAGTCAGGGAACATCACCCGGATCGCCGATATCCCGGTGGGTGGCACCGCCGATGTCCAGTGCTTCGGCTACGACTACGCGCGGAGGCTGACGGAAGCGTGGACGCCGTCCTCTGGCGACTGCAAGGTCGCGCCAGCGGTGACCGGGCTCGGCGGGCCCGCCCCGTACTGGCACTCCTGGACCTTCGACCCGATCGGCAAATCGACCGGTAACCGGGTGACGGAGACCAAACACGGCACCACCAACACCGTGTCCACCTTCAAGTACCCGGCCGTCGGCACTGCCCAGCCCCACGGGGCGCAGGAGGTCGTTACGACCGGGGCCGGCGCGGGGACCCGCAACTACCGCTTCGACCCGGCCGGCAACATGATCTGCCGGCCGAGCGCGACCGCCGTCAACAACACCTGCCCCAGCGGGACCGGCAGCCAGGCCCTGAACTGGGACAGCGAGAGCAAGCTAGTCGCCCTCACCGACGGCGGAAAGAGCCACACCTACCTGTACGACGCCGACGGTGCTCGCCTCATTGCGCGCGACCCGACCGGGAAGACCCTCTACCTTCCGGGTCTGGAGATCCGCTACACCACCAGCACCGCCACCAAGTCGGCGACGCGCTACTACAGCCACCTCGGTCAGCTGTACGGCATGCGTGAGCCCGGCACCGGCATCACCTGGCTGGTCACCGACCACCAAGGCACCCAGGCAATCAGCCTCGCCTCGGGTAACCAGGCGATTACTGCACGCCGCCAAACTCCGTACGGCGGCGTGCGTGGTTCGGCGCCCGCCACCTGGCCGAACCAGCTCGGGTTCGTGGGTGGCACGATCGACGGCGGCCCTGACACGACCGGCCTGACCAACATCGGGGCGCGGCCCTACGACCCGGCCATTGGCAAGTTCGTCGCGGTCGACCCACTCATGGATCTTGCCGATCCAGAGCAGTGGAACGGCTACGCCTACGCCAACAACACGCCGGTCACCAGCAGCGACCCGACGGGCCTTATCCCTGACGACTGCGCCAAGTTCGACTGCTCCGGCTACGTCCCCGGCAACGAGGGCGCCAACCAGGACGCGAAGGAAGACAACCCGTGCTGGCCCGTCGCCTGCGACAAGGAAGAACCGGAAAGTCCCGGCGGTACCGGCGGTTGGACCGGCAAGCACGAGGACGATGGGCGCCCCATGCCGGCACCCGGCAAGATGACCATCGAGAACGGCGCTCAGTTCCGGTACTACACCCACATCACCAACCTGGACATATTCCAGCGCGAGGTTGTCGAGGACTGGGTGTTCTGCTACAACAATCCGGAAATCTGCGCCGAACTGGAGAAAGCGAAGGCCAAGGCTTCAGCGCAGGGTCTGAAGGATCTGCTCGGCATCACCGACGCTCAGAATTGTTGGAAGGGTCAGATCTCGGGATGCGCCTGGACTGTCGTTGGCTTCGTGCCGGTCGGAAAGTTGAAGGCGGCCGGGCCGATTGGTAAGGCGCTACTAAAAGGCGCTGACGCCGCTTGTAGTTTTGGTGGCGAAACCGCAGTCCTCATGGCCGACGGCAGCACGAAGCCGATCAGCGAGATCAGGGTCGGAGACTTCGTCGTCGCGACGGATCCGGAAACCGGCGAACGCGGTGATCGCGAGGTAACTCACGTCTGGGTGCACGAGGACGACCTCTATGCGTTGACCGTCGCCGGTGCTGTGCTGATTACCACGGAGGACCACCCGTTCTGGAACGCTACAGACCGCAGGTGGGAGCGGACGGACGCCCTAGACCGAGGCGACGCGTTGCGGACAGCCTCTGGTGACTTGGTGGCCGTCGGCAGCTTGAGCGACACACCGATCAGCAGGGGCGCCGCGTATAACTTCACGGTCCGCGACATCCACACGTATTACGTGCTCGCAGGTAATACATCGCTTCTCGTTCACAACTCGTGTCCGGTAGCTGCCCGTCTCACCAGCAGCCCTGGCGCCCCGGTAATTAACAGCAAGACCGTACACTTGGACAAGAGTGGCCGCTTCCGGATCGATGTCGAAAACCAAAATCCGGGACGGCCGGGTGCAAATATTCATCTACAGCCTATGGGGCGAGGTGCCTCAGGTAAGTACTACTATCACCAGGACACCGGGAAGTGGATCTCGGCGAGCGGAGAAGTGCTGGCGCCAAGAATCGCAAAACAGGTGCCGCAAAGTGCGATTAACAGAGCCTATCAATATCTGGGGATTACGCCGCCGTGAAGATGAATTCACCCATGTTCGCTGTTCTTGAGCGGGGGGCTGTGGACCCAGGCCGCAACCTGTCGCCTGAATTGGATGAAGTCGCGAGGGCCGGCTGGGTGCTCGGCCCTTGTGGCGCCATCTTGCTCAAGTCTTTGTGGGGGCCCGGATGGCGCACCAGCATAGACGCCTCGGAAGTGGGATCCTACGAGTATGAGGTGAACGATGTCTACGTTTCTCTGTCCGACCTTGCGGCGAACAAGGGAACCTATCTGAATAGGGCGGCCGTGAGGGGCATCTCTTTTGCTGCTCGCATGCTGAGAGATGCCACCGCTCTTCCTGAGGCTGATAGCCTGCTAGCGGTCGTGAGCATATCGGTGGATGAGGGAGACGAGGACTTCTTGCTCCAGGGAGCCACTGTCAGATTTTTTAGTCGTCGCGGCGAGTATCCGACCTGGTTTGAAGATCTGGAGCGGTATCAGAAGGAAGCGGTTGCTATTGTTGATATGGCTGATCTTGCCGTGCCTGACCCGCTAACTCAATTTCGCCGTCGGGCGTGACTCCGGGATGCGACCGGCTCAGTCCGGCTGCCGTCACGGATGCTTCTGCCTCCGCTGCCTATGCTGGCAGGGCCGCGCTTGTCGTAGCCGACGTAAGTGGCGATCTCACGTCTAGTCTGTTTCGAGAACGAGGAGGAGCTAGGACGAACAGTGCCTGCCGCCCGGCATCAAAACCCGCCATCGGCCGTGGCGGCGAGTGCGCTCGGCGCACATGAGGTTAGCCGGGTGGTTTAAGGTGCGGGCTGGACAGCGCGATCGCCAACAGGTAGGACAGCGCATTAAGGCTCCCGGTGCGGGCGTCGGATCTTGGTCGATCGCTGTCTTTCCGGGGGTCCCTTGCCCTATGTCGACACAGTCCCACGCACTTTTCGTGACCGGCGCATCAAGATGGAAGGCTCAATGATCAGGAGGTTGGCGGTGAGCGGGCGGGTTCGGCTTGTCAGCGTGGCCGTACTGCTGGCGACGGGCTGCGGCGCGGAGGCGGCCGAACCGGTGGCGGTGCCGCCTCCCGCGCCGATCGCGGTCGACGTGGCGGCCGCCTCGTCGGGCGGGGCGTGCCGGCTGCTGGACTTCGGCGTGATCGAGCAGCACGCGGGGGCCCGCTTCGACATCGCCGCCGCCAGCGAGACGGGCGACAGCCACACCTGCGTGGTCCGCGCCGAGCAGGCCACCCTGCCGGAGTTGACGCTGATCGTCACCGAGGCGTCGATCGACGCGGCCACCTTCACCACGGACGTGGTGCCGGACAAAGCGGGCAAGGTCACCGGGCTGGGCCAGAAGGCGTACCGGCGGACGCTGTCGGCCAAGGGTGCGTTCGGCCCGGTCGCGGAGGTGGGCTGGCTGGCAACCGAGGGTCGCCTCGCCGCCCTCCGCTACACCACCCCGGCCGGCACGCCCAAGGCGGACGCCGACAAGCTCACGGACGCGCTCGTCGCCCTGGCCAAGCAGCTCGACATCCGCGCCATCTGACCCGCGCCGCCACTCCCCCCACTCCGCGATCTTGCACTTTCGGCCCCCGATCCGTCCCTTGTGTCGGATATTTCCGGGCACAAAATGCAAGATCGCCGAGCCGAGCCAATCCGGGGCAGGGAGCGCGGGGTGGGGGCGGAGTGGGAGGGGTCAGTGGGCGGCGACGAAGACGCGGGAGGCGACCTCGCGGGGGAGGCGGACGCGGTCGCCCGAGCGGTCGATCGACACCCCGTCGCGCTCCTGCGCCACCATCACCGTCGCGCCCGGGTCGACGCCGGCCGCGTGCAACTGCCGCAGCACGTCCGCGTCGGTCTGCACGCTCTCGCAGATCCGCCGGACCACGACCGGCCCGGAGAGGCCGGGGAACGCCAGGTTGCGCTCACCCTCGACGGCGTCGGTGGTCTCCGGCCCGGGGGTGCCCAGCGCCTCCAGCCCGGGGATCGGGTTGCCGTAGGGCGAGCGGGTCGGCCGGTTGAGCAGGTCGTAGACCCGCTTCTCGACGGCGTCGCTCATCACGTGCTCCCACCGGCAGGCCTCCTCGTGGGCCTCCTCGTAGGGCATCCCGATCACGTTGACCAGCAGCAGTTCGGCGAGCCGGTGCTTGCGCATCACCGAAACGGCGGTGCTGCGACCGTGCGGGGTGAGCGCCAGGTGCCGGTCGCCCTCCACGGTGAGCAGGCCGTCGCGCTCCATCCGGGCGACGGTCTGACTGACGGTGGGCCCGCTCTGCCCCAGCCGCTCGGCGATCCGGGCGCGCAGGGGCGGCACGCCCTCCTCCTCCAGTTCGAGGATGGTCTTGAGGTACATCTCGGTCGTGTCGACCAGATCCGTTTTGGACACCTTCATCCCTCCCTGCCGCGGAGGTAACTTCAGGCTCGGTCGTGCCGACCAGATCATGCCCCACGTCAGCGGCCCTCCGGCCCACGATGGTACCCCGACGCAGGCCGAACGACCCTTGACGAACCGCGAGGCCCGGTCCCGGATGGTGTTGACTTGACCTCATGTCCGGAACCGAGGAGCTGCTGGTCGAGGCCGACCGGCTCGCGACCGAGCTCGACCACGCCGACCCGCCCACCCTGCTCGACGTCCGCTGGCGCCTGACGGGCCCGCCCGGCCGGGACGACTATGCCGCCGGTCACCTGCCCGGCGCGGTCTTCGTCGACCTCGACACCGCGCTCTGCGGCCCGCCCGGCCCGGCCGGCCGCCACCCGCTGCCCGACCCGGCCGCGCTCCAGGCCGCGCTGCGGGCCGCCGGCGTCCGTGCCGGTCATCCCGTGGTGGTGTACGACGGCGGCGACGGCATGGCCGCCGCCCGCGCCTGGTGGACGCTGCGCTGGGCGGGTCACCGGCCGGTACGCCTGCTGCACGGCGGCTTCCCGGCGTGGCGGGCCGCCGGGCTGCCCACCAGCACGGCGGAACCGACCCCGGCGGCGGGCGACGTCGAGGTGCGCCCCGGCGCGCTGCCGGTGCTCGACGCGGGGGAGGCCGCCCGGCTGGCCGCCGCCGACGAGGGCGTCCTGCTGGACGTGCGCGCCGCGCCCCGCTACCGGGGCGAGACCGAGCCGATCGACCCCGTCGCCGGGCACGTCCCGGGCGCGGTGAACCTGCCCGCCGGCGAGTACGTCGCCGAGGGCCGGTTTCCGGCCGCCGACGCGCTGCGCGCGCGGTTCGCCGCCGCCGGGGTGGCCGGGGGCGCCCCCGTCGGGGCGTACTGCGGGTCGGGGGTGACCGCCGCGCAGGCCGTGCTCGCCCTGCACCTGGCGGGTCGGCCCGACGCGGCGCTCTACGTCGGGTCGTGGAGCAACTGGGTCGCCGACCCGTCCCGACCGGTCGCCACCGGGGAGGGCTGAGGGGCACGCCCACCCCGGCGACGCGGGCCGGCTGACGGCACGTGCGCCGGGCGACACGAGGGCGCGTGAGCAGGCCGACACCGGGGCACGCCCCCAGCACGCGCGCTGGGGGCGCACGGGCGCGCGTGCGACGATGAGGCCATGTCCGAGGACACGGTGGTGGTGTGGGACGAGTCCCTGCTCGCCTACGACATGGGGGATCACCCCCTCGACCCGGTCCGGGTGGAGCTGACCGTCGCGCTGGCCCGCGAGCTCGGCGTGCTGGCGCGTCCCGGGGTGCGGCTGGTCAAGCCCGAGTCGGCCGACGACGCGCTGCTGACCCGGGTGCACGACCCCCGCTACCTCGACGCGGTGCGGGCCGCCCCGCGCGACCCGCTCTTCGCCGGCTTCGGGCTGGGCACCTCGGACAACCCGGTCTTCGCGGGGATGCACGAGTCGAGCGCGCTGGTCGCCGGGGCGAGCGTGGCCGCGGCCGAGGCGGTCTGGCGGGGCGAGGCCCGGCGGGCGGTCAACGTGGCGGGCGGGCTGCACCACGCGATGCCCGCCCGGGCCGCCGGCTTCTGCGTCTACAACGACCCGGCGGTGGCCATCGCCCGCCTGCTCGACCTCGGTGCCGAGCGGGTCGCG
Source organism: Micromonospora sp. NPDC048063 (assembly GCF_043202855.1). Classification (NCBI taxonomy): domain Bacteria; kingdom Bacillati; phylum Actinomycetota; class Actinomycetes; order Micromonosporales; family Micromonosporaceae; genus Micromonospora; species Micromonospora sp. NPDC048063. The sequence goes on from NZ_JBIDBG010000003.1 coordinate 371,417, forward strand.
TACGTGGACGTGGACGTGCACCACGGCGACGGGGTGCAGCAGATCTTCTGGAACGATCCCCGGGTGCTGACGGTCAGCCTGCACGAGACGCCGCTGGCGCTCTTCCCGGGCACCGGCTTCCCCGACGAGACCGGCGGGCCGGGCGCGGTGGGCAGCGCCGTCAACGTCCCGCTGCCGCCCGGCGTGGACGACGCCGGCTGGCAGCGCGCCTTCCACGCGGTCGTGCCGTCGGTGCTGCGCGCGTTCCGGCCGCAGGTGCTGGTGACCCAGTGCGGGGCCGATGGGCACCGGCTCGACCCGCTCGCCGACCTGCACCTCTCCGTCGACGGTCAGCGCGCCACCTACCTGGCCCTGCGGGCGCTCGCCGACGAGCTGTGCGAGGGCCGCTGGGTGGCCACCGGCGGCGGCGGGTACGCGCTGGTCGAGGTGGTGCCGCGGGCCTGGACGCACCTGCTCGCCGTGGCCACGGGCGAGCCGATCGCGCCGGCCACGCTGACCCCGCCGGTCTGGCGGGAACTGGCCGCCGCGCGCCGGCCGGGCCGGGAGATCCCGCTGCGGATGACCGACGACGTCGACCCGTCGTACGAGCCGTGGCAGCCGACCGGCGAGCCGAACGCGGTGGACCGGGCGATCGCGGCGGCCCGCAAGACGGCGTTCCCGCTGTTCGGGCTCGACCCGCACGACCCGCGCGACTGAGCCGGGCCGGAAGGAACCACACAGGTGACCACGGTGGAACAACCAGTGGACGTGCTGCTCAGCGACGGCACCACCGTCCAGTTGCGACCGATCCGCCCGTCGGATGGGCCGGGGATCGTGGCGATGCACTCGCGCTTCTCCGAGCGCACCCGCTACCTGCGGTACTTCTCGCCGTACCCGCGGATCCCCGAGCGGGACCTGCACCGCTTCGTCAACGTCGACCACCGCGACCGGGAGGCGTTCGTGGTGCTGGCCGGCGACCGGATCGTCGCCGTCGGCCGCTACGAGCGGCTCGGCCCCGACGCGCCCGAGGCCGAGGTGGCGTTCGTGGTCGAGGACGCCTACCAGGGCCGGGGCATCGGCTCGGTGCTGCTGGAACACCTGGCCGACGCGGCCCGCCGGACCGGCATCGCGAACTTCGTGGCCGAGGTGCTCCCGGCCAACGGCGCGATGCTGCGGGTCTTCTCCGACTTCGGCTACCAGCTCCAGCGCCAGTTCGCCGACGGCGTGGTGCACCTGACCTTCCCGATCGCGCCCACCGACGCCACGCTCGAGGTGCAGCGCGGTCGCGAGCACCGCACCGAGGCCCGCTCCGTCGCCCGGCTGCTCGCCCCGCGCGGCGTCGCCGTCTACGGCGCCAGCGCCACCGGGCAGGGCGTCGGCGCGGCGGTGCTCGGGCACCTGCGCGACGGCGGCTACACCGGCTCGGTGGTGCCGGTGCACCCGAGCGCGGCGGCGGTCGCCGGGCTGCCCGCGTACCCGTCGGCGGCCGACGCGGGCGTGCCGGTCGACCTGGCCGTGGTGGCGGTGCCGCCGGAGACGGCGCGGGAGGCGGTCGACGACGCCGCCGCCGCGGGCGCGCACGCCCTGGTGGTGATCTCCGCGGGCTTCGCCGAGGCCGGCCCGGACGGTGCCGCCGCGCAGCGCGCGCTGGTCCGCGCGGCGCACGCGGCGGGCATGCGCGTCGTCGGCCCGAACTGCCTGGGGGTGGCCAACACCGACCCGACCGTACGCCTCAACGCCACCCTCGCCCCGCGGCTGCCGGTGCCCGGCCGGGTGGGCATCTTCAGCCAGTCCGGCGCGTTCGGGGTGGCGCTGCTGGCCGAGGCGGACCGGCGCGGGCTGGGCCTGTCCAGCTTCGTCTCGGCCGGCAACCGGGCCGACGTCTCCGGCAACGACCTGCTCCAGTACTGGCAGGACGACCCCGGCACCGACGTGATCATGTTGTACCTGGAGACCTTCGGCAACCCGCGCAAGTTCGCCCGGCTGGCCCGCCGGATCGGCCGGGACAAGCCGGTCGTGGCGCTCGCCTCGCCGGCCCGCCCGCCCGGCGTGGGCGACTCCGCGGGGCCGGACGAGGTCGCCGTCGGCGCGCTGTTCGCGCACTCCGGGGTGATCCGGGTGGACACCGTCGCCGAGCTGCTCGACGTCGGGGTGCTGCTGGCCAACCAGCCGCTGCCCGCCGGGCCGCGGGTCGGGGTGGTCGGCAACTCCTCGGCGCTGACCGGGCTCGCGGCCACCGCCTGCGCCGCGCAGGGGCTCACCGTCGCCCGCGGCTACCCCCGCGACGTCGGGCCCCGCGCCGGCGCGGCCGAGTTCGCCGCCGCGCTCGCCGACACCGCCGCCGACGAGGGCGTGGACGCGCTCGTGGTGGTCTTCGCCCCGCCGCTGCCCGGCCAGCTCACCGACACCGAGGCGGACTTCACCGCCGCCCTGCCGGCCGCGCTCGCCGCCGGCAAGCCGACGGTGGCGACGTTCCTGGTCGGCCGGGCGCCGGCCGGGGTGCCCGCGTACCCGAGCGTCGAGGAGGCCGTCCGCGCCCTCGCCCGGGTCGCCACGTACGCCGACTGGCTGCGCCGCCCGGCCGGCCTGCTGCCGGAGCTGCCCCGGGTCGACCGGGTGGCGGCGCACGCGGCCCTGCGACCCGAGGCCCTCGACCCGGTGGGGCTGCTCGCCGCGTACGGGATCGACGTGGTCGAGTCGGCACCGGTGCGTTCCGCCGGGGAGGCCGTCGACGCGGCGACCCGGCTCGGGTTCCCGGTGGCCCTCAAGGCCGCCGCCCCGGGCCTGCGGCACCGGCTCGACCTCGGCGCGGTCCGGCTCGACCTGCCCGACGCCGCCACGGTCCACCGCACGTACGTGGAGATGTCGGCGGTCTTCGGCGCGGACGTCCTGGTGCAGCCGATGGTGCCGCCCGGCGTGGCCTGCGTGGTCGAGCTGGTCGAGGACCCGGCGTTCGGCCCGGTGGTCGGCTTCGGGCTGGGCGGCGTCGCCACCGAACTGCTCGGCGACCGGGCCTGGCGCGCGGTGCCGCTGACCGACCTGGACGCGGCCGAGCTGGTCGACGAGCCACGGGCCGCGCCGCTGCTGCGCGGGCACCGGGGCGCGGCGCCGGTGGACCGGGCGGCCCTGGCCGACCTGCTGCTGCGCGTCGGCCGGCTCGCCGACGAGCAGCCCCGGGTGCGCGCGCTCACCCTCAACCCGGTGCTCGCCCGCCCCGACGGCATCTCGGTGCTGCACGCCACCGTACGCATCGGCTCCGCCGTCGCCCGCCCCGACACCGGCCCCCGCCGCCTGTAAGGAAGGGCACCTTCCTAACGCCTGCGGTAGAGGAAGGGGCCCTTCCTAACCGGCGGGAGGCCGAGCACTCACGCCCGGGAGGAGATCTGCTGCACCGCCCAGGCGTTGCCGTCCGGGTCGGTGAAGAAGACGAAGCCGACGTTGTCCAACGGGTCCGGCACGGGGCGCGGGTTCTCGCCCACCACCTGGATCTCGCTCACCGCCACGCCGCGCTCGACCAGCTGGGCCCGGGCCCTGGGCAGATCGGGCACGACCAGTTGGAGGCCCTTCAGCGAGCCCGGCGGCATGTCCGGCAGCACCCCGGTGCCGATGACGATCGAGCAGCCCGAGCCGGGCGGGGTGAGCTGCACGATTCGGGCGTCGGCGCTGACCACCGTGTCGTGGTCCACGACGAAGCCGAGCTGGTCGGCGTAGAACGCCTTGGCCCGGTCCACGTCGGAGACCGGTACGACCACCACTTCCAGGGTCCAGTTCACACATGTTGTTAGCCCGCCCGGCGGCCCGCGTCAAGGACCACGGCCCGGACACACGCGAGGCCCCGGCGAACCGCCGGGGCCTCGCGTGGATCAGGGAACGTCAGCAGGCGTACGCCTCCAGGCGCTGCGCCCGCTCCGGGTCGCGCAGCTTCAGCAGGGTCACCTTCTCGATCTGCCGGATCCGCTCCCGGGACAGGCCGAACTCCCGGCCGACCTCGTCGAGCGTGCGCTGCCGGCCGTCGTCGAGACCGAACCGCAGCCGGATCACCGCCTGCTCCCGCTGGGAGAGGGTGGCCAGCACGATGCTCACCTCGTTGCGTAGCTCGCCCTGCGCGGCGACGTCGCCCGGCTCGGCGCTCGGGTCCACCGCGGCCACGAAGTCACCGAGCGCGCTCTCGCCGTCCTCGCCGACCGCCTGGTCCAGGCTCACCGGCTCCCGGTCGTACGAGATCAGCTCGATCACCTGGAACTCCGGGATGTCCATGGCTCGGGCGACCTCGGCGACGGTGGGCTCGCGGCCCAGCGAGACGGACAGCTCGCGGCGGGCCCGGACCATGCGGTTGACCTGCTCGACCATGTGCACCGGGATGCGGATGGTGCGGGCCTGGTCGGCCATCGCGCGGGTGATCGCCTGCCGGATCCACCAGGTGGCGTAGGTGGAGAACTTGTAGCCCTTGGCGTAGTCGAACTTCTCGACCGCGCGGATCAGGCCGAGGTTGCCCTCCTGGATGAGGTCGAGGAACGCCATGCCGCGACCGGTGTAGCGCTTGGCGATGCTGACCACCAGGCGGAGATTCGCCTCCAGCAGGTGGTCCTTCGCCGCCCGGCCCTGCGTGACGATCAGCTCCAGGTCGGCCCGCAGCTCGCCGGAGACCGGGGTGCAGGTCGCCAGCTTCTCCTCGGCGAACAGGCCGGCCTCGATCCGCTTGGCCAGGTCGACCTCCTGCGCGGCGGTCAGCAGCTTCGTCCGCCCGATCCCGTTCAGGTATGCCCGGACCAGGTCCGTGGAGACGCCGCGCTCGTCCGTGGCGTCGAGGTCGGTCAGGGTGTCGTGGGCGTGGTCGGCCTCGGTGGTGCCGGCCGGGCGCATCCGGTGCTCCATCATCTGCAGGGCCATCTCGTCTTCTCCCCGTGTCCACGTCTGTGCCGCTCGTTCCGGCCCAGTGGTGCCGGTGTGACACACAGCTTGGCGGGCGGGGCGTGAAACGGGAGTGAGGCGATCGGGGACCCGACACGAATCCGGCCCGGGTCCTGCGTACCGTGCGCGTGTCGTCGCCGAGCGTTCCTTGTCGCGTGCGGTTACCGTGCCAGCGGTCGGCCAGTGGGGCCGGCGCCGCCGGCGACGTCGGCGCACCGGAACAGGTTTTGGAGGGTGTCGTGGTCTTCAAGCGGCTCATGCAGGCGATGGGCGTGGGTGGCCCGTCGGTGGAAACGGTCCTGGCGAACCCGAACTGCCGCCCCGGCGGCCAGTTGGAGGGCGTCGTCCACGTGGCCGGCGGCGAGCACCCCGTCGACATCTCCTACGTGTCCCTGGGCCTGGTCACCCGGGTCGAGGTGGAGAGCGGCGACAACGACTACGAGACCACGCAGGAGTTCCACCGGCAGGCGGCGACCGGCGCGTTCCGGCTGGAGCCCGGCCAGCGCCACGACATCCCGTTCCGCTTCGCCGTGCCGTGGGAGACGCCGCTCACCGAGCTGTACGGGCAGCACCTGCACGGGATGACGATGGGGCTGCGTACGGACCTGGAGGTGGCCCGCGCGGTCGACAAGGGCGACCTGGACGCGGTGGCGGTGCACCCGCTGCCGTCCCAGCAGCGGATCCTGGAGGCGTTCCTGCGGCTGGGCTTCCGGTTCGCCCGGGCCGACGTGGAGCGCGGCCACATCTACGGCGTGCGGCAGAGCCTGCCCTTCTACCAGGAGATCGAGTTCTACCCCGCCCCGCAGTACGCCGGCGCGATCAACCAGCTCGAGGTCACCTTCGTCACCGACCCGCAGCAGATCCAGGTGGTGCTGGAGCTCGACAAGCGCGGCGGCCTGTTCACCGAGGGCCGGGACGCCTTCGGCCGCTTCACCATCGACCACGCCACCGCCGAGCGCACCGACTGGACGGCCCAGCTCGACGCCTGGATCCGCCAGTCGCTCCAGCGCCGCGGCCTCTTCTCCTGACCCGCACCCCGCCCCCCGCCGGCGCGAGTTGATCATGAAGTTGTTGTCCTTCACCGCGGCGTGTCACGGCAATAACTTCATGATCAACGGGGTGGGATTCGGGGAGTGCGGGTGGGGGAGGGGGAGGGGAAGGTGGAGGTTAGAGGTCGAGGAGGATCGTGTGCGGACCGACGTTGACGCTCTCGACCAGCATGTGGGCGCGGAAGCGACCGGTCTCGACCTTCGCGCCCCGGGCACGCAGCGCCTCCACGACCGCCGCCACCAGCGGCTCCGCCACCTCGGCCGGGGCTGCCGCCGTCCAGCTCGGACGGCGTCCCTTGCGGGCGTCGCCGTAGAGGGTGAACTGGCTGACCACCAGGATCGGCGCGCCGGTGTCGGCGGCGGACCGCTCGTTGTCGAGGATGCGCAGCTCGTGCACCTTGCGGGCCATCGTGCGGGCGGTCTCGACGGTGTCGGTGTGGGTCACCCCGAGCAGCACCAGCAGCCCGTCGTCGATCGCGCCGACCACCTCGCCGTCGACCGTCACGCCCGCCCGGCTGACGGTCTGCACCACGGCCCGCATCAGCCGGTCACCGGCTCGATGAAGCCGCGCTCGACGAGGTGCGCCACGATCGGGCCGGCGGCGTCGGCCAGCTCCTCGGGGGCGACGTCGTGCGCGGCCGCGAGGAGGGCGAGCTGGTCGCGCAGCGGCAGCCGCCCGTCGGCCCCGCCCACCAGGGCGAGCACCAGGGGGTCGATCTCCTCCGTCCAGCGCAGCCCGTGCGGCATGGCCAGCACCTGCCGGTCCACCGCCCAGCCCTCGTCGCCCATCGTGGCCTCCTGCCGGAGCTGGAGGCCGTCAGCCGCCCGGTAGCGCGCGGCGAGCAGCCCGTCGGCGTCGTGGGCGCGCAGCCAGTCCTGGCGGTCGAACCAGGCGCCGATCCGGTCGCCCAGCGGCGCCTCCACCCGCTGCCGCAGGTCCTCCACCCGGATCACCGGGTCGTCGTGGCCGGAGCGGCGCAGCGAGACGATGCCGAAGCCGACCGCCTCCACCTTGTGCGCGTCGAACCAGTCCAGCCAGTCCGCCATCCGCCGCGGGTCGGCGGCCTCGCCGACGTCGGTGAGCCACAGGTTGACGTACGCCATCGGGTCCGCCACCTCGCGCTGGACGACCCAGGCGTCCAGCCCGGTGCCGGCGAACCAGCCGGTCACCCGCTCGGCCCAGTCCTCGCCCGCGACGTGCACCCAGTTGGCCAGGTACTGCATGGTGCCGCCCTCGGTGAGCAGACCGGGCGCGGCGGCGGCCAGCTCCGCGCCGATCGCGTCGCCGACCCGGCCGGAGTCGCGGTAGACGTGCGTGGTGGTGCCCGGCCCGACCACGAACGGCGGGTTGCTCACCACCAGGTCGAAGCGGCGCCCGGCGACGGGGGCGACCAGGTCGCCGCGGAGCAGCTCCCAGTCCTGGCCGTTGAGCGCGGCGGTGGTGGCGGCGAAGCGCAGCGCCCGCTCGGAGACGTCGGTGGCGGTCACCCGCCGGGCGTGGGTGGCCAGGTGCAGCGCCTGTACGCCGGAGCCGGTGCCCAGGTCCAGCGCGGTCTCCACCGGCCGGCGGACCGTCGCGCCGATCAGCGTCTGGGTCGCCCCGCCGATGCCGAGCACGTGGTGGGCGTGCAACGGGCGGCCCGGGCGGGCGCTGGCGGGCACGTCAGCCAGCACCCACCAGTCGTCCCCGTACGGCTCCAGGTCCAGGCCCATCCGCAGCCCGTCGCCATGCCGCTCGACCAGGCCCCCGGCGAGCGCCTCGTCCAGCGACAGCGGCGCGAGCGCGGCGGCCACGGCGGCCTCCGGCTCGGTCTGCTCGCAGACGAACACCCGGATCAGCGTGCCGAGCGGGTCGCGGTCCTCGGTGGCGCGCAGCGCGGCCCGGAAGTCGTTGCGGGCCACGCCGCCGGTGGCCTGCGGGCCGAGCCGGGTGGCGATGCCGTTCGAGGTGAACCCGGCCCTGGTCAGCGCGGTCCGCAGCGCCTCGACGCCGGCGGGGGAGAGCAACATGTCGTGTCCGTCCACGCCGTCATCCTGCCTGGCGCCGTGCGCCGGCGTTCGACCACCCGGGAGATCGGCGGGCCGCCGACCCCGGCGCCGGCCCGACCGCCGGCCCGTCGCCGTCAACCGACCCCACCGGCCACACGGACCGCCCGTCGGGATGGGCCACTCCGGCGTCGGCCTCCGGGTCGCCGCCCTGACCGCCGCCCGGACGCTCGGGGGATCCGCCGCCCGGCGCCGCCGTCGCCAGCGCGCGCCGGTCGGCGGCCCGTGCCACCAGCCAGGTGTACGCCAGCAGCACGAGCACGTCGACCAGCACCAGCTGCCACGGCGCGTCGGCCATTGTCTCGTCCACGGTCAGCCCGCCGAACGCCGCGGCCAGCCCGAACGCGCTCACGTTGTTGACCACGTGCAACGCGACGGCCGCCTCCAGGCCGCCGGTACGCACCGTGAGCCACCCGCAGAGCAGACCCATCACGACCAGGTCGGCGAAGCCCCAGACGGTGCCCCAGCCGTGCGCCGCGGCGAAGAGCACCGCCTGCACCACCAGCCCCGGCCAGGGCGAGCGCAGCCAGGTCCCGAAGGCCTGGAGCAGCCAGCCGCGGAACAGGTACTCCTCGGCGGCGGCCTGGAACGGGACCAGCGTGACGATCATCAGCAGGCCGGCGGCGAAAGCAGGCCAGCCGACCCAGGCGTCGAGCGGGCCGACGAGGACCATCTCGTCCCCGGTGGCCCGCAGGAGCAGATGGCTGCCGACCAGCATGACCGTGATCGCCGGGGCCGCCGTCAGCAGGCAGGTGCCCAGCCAGCGCCACCGCACCCGGCCGAGCACGGAGGAGAGGCTGCCGGCCGGCCGGCGTTCCACCCAGCGGGTGACGGCCATCGTCAGCGGCAGGGCCACCGCCACCGACAGCACCAGCAGGGCGGTGTCCACGACGGGACCGAAGACGGGCAGCCCGTCGGCGTCCGTCGGCCGGTCGGTGATCTCCGCCACGATGGTGGCGACGCCGAAGATCGCGCAGCCGACGAGCAGCGCCCCGCCGAGCAGGGCGAGGACGCCGACGAGCGGCCGCCACCACCGCTGCCGGCCGGTCCGGGCCAGTCGGTGGTACGGGGCGCCCGGGGGAGTAGTACTGATCATGGAGGCAAGCCTGCCGCCGCCGACGGGCCGACGGGTCGACGTGCGGACCGATTTCGGCACCACCCTGGGGTATAGGCCGCCTCGTGCCCGCGGGTGACGTGACCGGTCGGCGGGCCTACGTAGGGTTGCCCTCATCATGACTCTCCTGCGGACCTGGTTGCTGCCGTCGGCGCTGGTCGGCGCCCAGATCCTGGTCTGGCCCGGCCTGCCGCTGCTGCGGGGTGACGCACCGGACGCGGCGGCGACCACGGCGGGTCTGGTCGCCGCCGTGGTCACCCTCCTGGCGCTGGGCTGGCGGCAACGTCGGCCGCTCCCGGCGCTGGGCGTGGTCCTGGCCGCGCAGACCCTCGGCCGGCTCGGCGTCTCTCCGGACGACCTGCTGGTGCTCAGCCTCGCCGAGCTGGTCGCCATCTGGTCCGTGGCCGTCCGGGCGCCCGGCCGGGTGGTCCGGGTGGCGCTGGCCGCCGGCGCCCTGTGGGTGGCGTCGGTCAACCTGCCCCGCTTCGACACCGCCGCGGCCTATCTGGGGGAGGTCGTCGTCGCCGTGCTCGGCTACCTGCTGGCCGCCGGGCTCGGGCGCAGCCGCCGGCACTGGGTGACCGGGCGGGCGGCGGTGGCCGGCCGGCTCGTCGCCGTCGAGGCGGAGGCCCGCCGGGCGGCGGAGACCGAACGCCACCGGCTCGCCCGGGAGCTGCACGACGTCAGCGCCCACCACCTCACCTCCATCGTGGTGACGGCGGGAGCGGCCGAGCGGCTCGCGGCCCGACGTCCGGAACTGGCCGCGGAGGCGGTGGAGTTCACGGCGCGTACGGGGCGGGAGACCCTGGTCGCGCTGCGTCGCCTGGTCGCGGTGATGGGCGAGGACACCGAGGCGCACCGGCCGCTGCGGCGGCGGCTCGACGACCTGGTCGCCGGCTTCCACCGGCTCGGCCAGCCGGTGCGCCTGGACCGGGTCGGTCCGGAACCGCCGGCCGCGCTGACCGAGGTCGTCCACGCCGTCGTCCGGGAGTCCCTGACCAACGTGGTGCGGCACGCCGCCGGAGCCGACGCCTCGGTCCGGGTCGCGGTCGACGCCGGGACCGTCACCGTCACCGTCGCCGACACCGGCGTACCGGGGCCGACGGCCACCTTCACGCTGGGCGCCGGGCGGGGGATCAGCGGCCTGCGGGAGCGCGTCGCCGCCCTGGGCGGCACCCTGCGGGCCGGCCCGGACGGCGACGGCTGGCGGGTCGAGGCACGCCTGCCCGCCGGGGCGGATTCCGGCAGCCTGCCGGTCGGGGCGGATCTCGGCAGCATGCCGTCGCCGGTCCGGTCGGAGAACGGCCGGTCCCTGGTGACCGCCGCGCTGGTCGGCAACGCGCTCGTGCTTCCGGTGGCCGCGGCCCTCGTGTCGGTGGAGACCGACGTCGAACTGGCGGGGCTGCGCGACCCGATCGTCCTGCTCCAGCTCCTGCTGTTCTCCGTGGCGCACGCCGCGCCGCTGGCGTGGCGGTGCCGCCGACCGTGGGCCGCGTTCGCGGGCGTCGCCGGGACCGCGCTGCTCTGGCCGGTCACGGCGCTGCTGGTCGAGCTGCCCCGGGGCGCGGAGTTCGTGCTGCTGACCGCCGGCTTCGCCGACCTGGCCGCCGTCTGGGCCGTGGCCGCGTACGCCCGACGGGCCGGCCCGACGTGGCTGGCCGCGCCGGTGGCGGCCACGGTGCTCGCCGTGGGCCTGGTCGGTACGGCGGCGGCGGACGGCTCGATCGCGGGGGAGCCCGTGCACGTTCCCGTCACCGTCTTCATGACCGTCTTCGTCGCCGCGTTGCTGCTGGCGCCGACGCTGCTGGCCTGGGGCGGCGGCGCGCTGGTCCGGCGCCGGCGGCGGCAGGTGCTCGGCCGGGAGGACGACGCGCTCGCCGCAGCGACCGCCCGGGCCGTGGCGGCCGCCCGGTCCGAGCGGGAGCGGGTCGGCGCCGGACTACGCTCGGCGGTGCTGGACCGGGCTGGTCGCCTGGTGGTCGTCGCCGACCAGGGCCGGCTCGCCGAGATCCTGGTCGAGGCACGGGCCACGTTGGCCGCGATGCGCGGCCTGCTGGACGACCTGCGCGCCGACGAGCGGCCGACGTCGCACGGTCCGCAACCGACCCTCGCCGATGTGGGCGGGCTCTGCGCGTCGCGGCAGGCGGACGGCCGGGACGTCCTGCTGGACGCGCCGGCGACCGTGCCGGCCCTGCCGACCGACGTGGACGTGTCGGCGTACCGGCTGGTGGAGGCCGCGTTGGACGCGGGCACCGGGCCGGCCCGGGTGGTGCTGCGGCTGGCCGGTGGTGAGCTGTGGGTGTCGGTCACGGGCCTGCCCACCGCGGCGGACCCGCTGGTCGTCGCCGGGCTGCGGGCCCGGGTCGACGCGCTCGGCGGCCGGCTCGCGCTGCGCCGCGGCGAACTGCGGGCGCGGCTGCCGCTGCCGCCGGTCCCCGGGGCCTCCGTCGCCCGGCCCGGGCAGCGGCGGGAACGGGTGCCGGAGGGGGCGCGATGATCAGGGTGCTGGTGGTGGACGACCAGCCGGTCGTCCGGGCCGGGTTCGCGGCGATCGTCGACGCCGAACCGGACCTGACGGTGGTCGGGGAGGCCGCCGACGGCGCCGACGCGCTCGACCAGGCCGCCCGGAGCCGACCGGACGTGGTGCTGATGGACATCCGGATGCCGGGGATGGACGGCCTCACCGCCACCGCCCGGCTGACCGCCGACCCGGCCGGCCCCCGGGTGCTGGTGCTGACCACCTTCGACCTGGACGCCCACGTGTTCGAGGCACTGCGGGTGGGCGCCTCGGGCTTCCTGCTCAAGGACGCCCAACCGGTCGACCTGCTGCACGCGATCCGGGTGGTGGCCGCCGGCGACGGGCTGCTCGCCCCCACCGTCACCCGCCGGCTGATCGACGCCTTCGCCACCGGGGCGCTCACCCCGCCGGCGGAGCCCGTCGAGCTGGCCGCGCTCACCGCACGGGAGCGCGAGGTCTTCGTCCGGCTGGCGGCCGGGCTGACCAACGCGGAGATCGGCGCGCAGTTGGGCGTCGCGACCGGCACGGTGAAGGCGCACGTCAACGCCCTGCTGGGCAAGCTGGGTGCGCGGGACCGGGTGCAGGCGACGATCCTCGCCTACGATCTCGGGCTCGTCCGGCCCGCCTCCCGGCGGTCACCGGCGTAGGGGCGCCGGTCGGGTAACCCGGGGTCGGGCGGTGACGCCCCGCGCGGCGGTGGCCGGGGCCGGCCCGTCGGCGGCGGGAAGGTGGGGCGGATCGGCGCGGCCCCTCCGCCCCGGCCCCCGCCATTGGGCAGGATGTCCCCATGACGCTCGCGCTGCCCATCGACCCCGAGGCCAACCGGCTGCTGGAGAGCAGCCCGCTGGCCCTGCTGCTGGGGATGGTCCTCGACCAACAGGTGACGATGGAGAAGGCCTTCTCCTCGCCGTACGTGCTGACCCAGCGCCTCGGGCGGGACCTGGACGCCCGGGAGATCGCCGACCACGACCCCGAGGCCCTGGTGGCCCTGTTCGCCCGGCCGCCGGCGCTGCACCGGTTCCCGAAGGCGATGGCGGCCCGGGTGCAGGAGGTGTGCCGGGTCCTCGTCGACCGGTACGACGGCGACGCCGCCCGGCTCTGGTCCGACGTCGCCGACGGCCGGGAACTGCTCCGCCGCATCGCCGAGCTGCCCGGCTTCGGCACGCAGAAGGCGCAGATCTTCCTCGCCCTGCTCGGCAAGCGGTTCGGGGTCACGCCGGAGGGCTGGCGGGAGGCGGCCGGCGGGTACGGCGACCTGGACGCCCACCGGTCGGTGGCGGACGTCGTCGACGCGGAATCGCTGCGCCGGGTGCGCGACTACAAGCAGCAGATGAAGGCGGCGGCGAAGGCGAAGGCCGCCCAGGGCTGACGCCGCTGCCGCGCGGCGGGTCCGGTGGGCGGGAGTTTCCAGGGCGACCCGTGCGGGCCGGGGTCGGACGGCGGTCGTGGGGTGTGCCCCGGTGCGCCGCGACGTCAGGCGGCGGTCGGGCGGGACAGGGCGGCCAGCGCCCGCCGGACGTCGGCGAGCGAGACCGTCGCCGAGTCGTCCAGGTCGGCCAGGCCGGCCTCGATCCACTGCCGCATCAGAGTGGTGACCCCGATGCCGCGGGCGTCGGCGGCCGCGCGGACCCGCTCGTACGTCTCCAGGGGCAGGCGCACCGAGCGGCTGACCATGGGGGTGTCGGTGTCGGGGGCGGGCAGCTCCACCGGCTGGCTCTCGTCGATCAGCTCCGCGAGCCGGTCACCGCCGCTGTGGAACTGCTTGGTCGCGTCGTTACGGTTCATCGTCACCGCCTCCTCATCGGCGAGATCTCCGCACGGCCTCGTCGTAGCGCTTCGCCTCGGCGTCGCTGAGCTCGCGGGCGGAGAGGATGTCCCAGTCGTTGTCGGTGCCGTCGGCCTCGGCGAGCAGCACGGCCAGCCGGCGCCCCCGGCGGGCGGCGGCGTAGACGACCATCACGTCGTCGCCCAGGTGACGGATCACCCGGCGGGTGCTGTGCAGCGCCTCCCAGACTTCCCCAGGCGTGACGTCGTAGACCCTCAGGTTGGCCAACGCCTCGTCGGTGAAGCTGAACCTGCTGCCCACGGCGCGAGCGTACCACGGATGTAACACGAGCCCGGCTGTGCCGATTTTCGCTGATCACGCGTTCGAGGTGACAGGATGAGGCGTAACCCCCTCGAGGAGGTCCGTGGTGAAGCGTCAGGCGTACCAGCCGATCCTGATCACCGACGCCTCGCGCAGCCAGGACGACCAGCTCACCAGCCGCCAGCGGCGCTACGTGCTGATGATGGGGATCCGGGTGGCGTGCGTGATCGTCGGTGCCGTCCTGGTCGGCGTGCAGGCCCCACTGCTCTGGCTCTGGCTGCCGCTGGTGGCCCTCGGCATGGTGCTCATCCCCTGGCTGGCGGTGCTGCTGGCGAACGACCGGCCGCCGAAGGAGCAACACCGGCTGGCGTCCCGGTTCCAGCCGCGGCACCGCGACGAGACCCCGCCGATGAGCCTGACCGCCGAGGAGCGGCCGCACAAGGTGATCGACGCCGAGCCCTGACCGCCCCGCCCCCCGCGGGCGAGCGGGGGTGGGGCGCGGGGTTCGGGTCAGGGAGCGGGGCGGGCGCCCACCTGCGAGACCGCCAGGGCGCCGAGGTCGCCCGCGCGGCGCAGCGCCACCGTCGGGCCCGCGCCGGCGAGCCAGGCGGCCAGCAGCCCGGCCGCGAAGGCGTCCCCGGCCCCGGTGACGTCCACCACCGCCACCCGGCGGGCCGGCGCCACGGCGACCGTGGCGTCCCGGTCCACCCAGACCGCCCCGGCCGCACCCTGCTTGACGACGATCCGCCGGGCGGAGGCCGACAGCGCCCGCCCCTGCGCCGCCGGGTCGAGCCCGCCGGCCAGCACCGTCGCCTCGTCGGCGTTGACCAGGAGCAGGTCGACCCCGCGTACCCAGGACAGGAAGGCCGCCGCGCCGACCCGCCGCAGCGGCGCCGCGGAGGCCGCGTCGACGCTGGTGGTGAGCCCGCGCTCGCGGGCGGCGGCCAGCGCGCGCAGCCCGGCCGGGCGGGACCCGGCGTCCAGCAGGGTGTACGCGGACAGGTGCAGGTGCCGCGCGTCCGGCGCGGCGGCCAGCGCCGCGTCGACGTCCGCCGGGGCCAGCCGCAGGTTCGCGCCCCGCTCGGTGATCATCGTCCGTTCCCCGGCGGTGGCCAGCACGATGACCGTGCCGGTGGCGTGCTCCGGATGCCGCGTCACCGCGCAGTCGACCCCGGCCCGCTCCAGCTCGGCCACCCGCTCCCGCCCCTGGCCGTCGTCGCCGACCGCGCCCACCAACGTCACCGGCACGCCCTGGGCGGCGAGCCAGGCCGCGGTGTTGGCGGCCTGTCCGCCGCCGCTGAACCGGATGGCCGCCGGCGTGTCGGACCCGGTGGCCGGCGGCCCGTCCAGCACCGCCACCACGTCGGTGATCAGGTCACCGACGACGAGGACGCGGCCTGCGGTCATGCGTCGGCGCGACGGGCGGCCGCGGCGACCGCGATCCGGGCGGCGAGGTCGGCGTTGCGCAGGATGATCCGGACGTTCACCGCCAGGCTCGCCCCCTCGGTCGCCGAGTGGAAGTGGGCGAGCAGGTAGGGCGTCACCGCCTTGCCGGTCACCCCGTCGCGTTCCAGCAGCGCCAGCCCGTCGGCGAGCGTCCGGTCGTGCAGCTCCGGGTCGAGCTGCTCGTCGGCCGGCAGTGGGTTGGCCACGATCAGGCCGCCGTGGTGCACGTTGTGCTGCTCCCGGGCGGCCAGCGCGTCGGCGACCTGCTCCGCGGAGTCCAGCGACCAGTCCAGGTCGAAGCCGCCGTCGGTGATGAAGAAGCCGGGGAACCGCCGGGTCCGGTAGCCCACCACGCCGACGCCGAGGGTCTCCAGCCGCTCCAGGGTGGCGCCCACGTCGAGGATCGACTTGACGCCGGCGCAGACCACCGCGATCGGGGTCCGGGCCAGGGTGACCAGGTCGGCGGACTCGTCGAAGGTCTGCGCGGCCTCCCGGTGCACCCCGCCGAGGCCGCCGGTGGCGAACACCCCGATGCCGGCGGCGGCGGCCACCGCGCTGGTCGCGGCCACGGTCGTGGCGCCGTCCGCGCCGGTGGCCGCCGCCACGGCGAGATCGCGTACGGAGAGCTTGGCGACCCCGTCGGCGGTGGCGAGCCGGGTCAGCTCCGCGTCGTCCAGGCCCGCCACGAGCCGGCCGCCGACCATGCCGATGGTCGCCGGGACCGCGCCCGCGTCCCGGACCGCCTGCTCGATCTCCCGGGCCACCCGGAGGTTGTCGGGCCGGGGCAGGCCGTGCGAGACGATGGTGCTCTCCAGGGCGACGACGGGGCGTCCGGCGCGCAGCGCCTCGGCCACCTCGGCGCCGTAGTGGATGTGAAAGTCGGTCACGTCACCACCGTACGGCCTTCGCCGGGGTGGCCTGAAGTGGACCGGGCCGCGGTGACCTGCCAGACTTGACGGTTGGAGGTGTAGAAGTGAGCACACAGGTTCTCGAGCGTCCGGAGCTGAAGGACGCCGACACCGGTCCCGAAATGTTCCACTACGTGCGCAAGGAGAAGATCGCCGAGAGTGCCGTCATGGGCACCTTCGTCGTCGCGCTCTGCGGGGAGACCTTCCCGGTGACCAAGGCCGCCAAGCCCGGCTCGCCGGTCTGCCCGAAGTGCAAGGAGATCTACGACTCGTACGCCGAGTGAACCGGGGCGGTCGTCCCGGCCGCCCACGTAACCTGCGGCGGTGACCACCTCCACCGCCCTGCTCCTCGCCGACCTCACCGGGGTGGCGGTCTTCGCCGCCTCCGGGGCCTCCGCGGCGGTGGCCAAACGGCTCGACCTCTTCGGCGTCGTCTTCGTCGGCTTCGTCGCCGCGCTCGGCGGCGGGATCTTCCGGGACCTGGCGATCGACGAGGTGCCGCCGTTGGCCTTCGCCGACTGGCGGTACGCCGCCACGGCCGCCGTCACCGCCGCCGCCGTCTTCTGGCTGCACCCCCAGCTCGCCAGGCTGCGCACCACCGTGCTCGTGCTGGACGCGGCCGGGCTGGGGCTGTTCACCGTTACCGGCACGGTCAAGGCCCTCGACGCCCAGGTGCCGGCGGTGGGGGCGTGCGTGATCGGCATGCTCACCGCGATCGGCGGCGGCCTCGGGCGGGACCTGCTCACCGCCGAGATCCCGGTGGTGCTGCGGCGCGAGATCTACGCGGTCGCCGCGCTCGCCGGCTCGATCGCCGTGGCGCTGCTGGACGCGCTCGGGCACGCCAACGCCGCCTGGCTGACCGCGGCGGCGGCGTTCGTCTTCCTGTTCCGCCTGGTCGCCCTGCGCCGGCGCTGGTCGGCCCCGATCGCCACCCTCCGCCCCCCACGTACCCACGCCCCCGGCCCCCATCCCTGAGCCCTCGCCGGGGCGGGGTGACGGGCGTGGGGGATGTGAGCCGCGTGGTGTCGGCTGGGTCGGGAGCGCCCCGCTGGTTATGCTGAGTCGGCCTTCGCGGCACCATCGGCGCGGAGGCGTTTTCATGGGCGGCGGCACCCGTGGCCCTCGGCCGGGGTCCGCCCGTTTCAGGCGGTCGGAGAGGAGCTTCGCGTGGCGGCCCGGTTGCCGGCGATCGAGACGTTTCCGGCACTGCGTGCGTGGCAGCGCAAGGCACTGGTGGAGTACCTGCGCCGGCGGGACCCCGACTTCACCGCCGTCGCCACCCCGGGTGCCGGCAAGACCACCTTCGCCCTGCGGATCGCGGCCGAGCTGCTCGCCGACGGCACCGTCGAGGCGGTCACCGTGGTGGCCCCGACCGAGCACCTGAAGACCCAGTGGGCGCAGTCGGCGGCCCGGGTCGGCATCCAGCTCGACGCTGCCTTCCGCAACGCCGACCTGCACTCCGCCGCCGACTTCCACGGCGCCGTCGTGACGTACGCGCAGGTGGGGATGGCGCCCCAGGTGCACAGGCGGCGCACCCTGACCCGGCGCACGCTGGTCATCCTCGACGAGATCCACCACGCGGGGGACAGCCGCTCCTGGGGCGACGGGGTGAAGGCGGCCTTCGAGGGCGCCGAGCGCCGGCTGATGCTCACCGGCACCCCGTTCCGCTCCGACGACAACCCGATCCCGTTCGTCACGTACGAGCGCGGCGGGGACGGTCTGCTCCGCTCCCGCGCCGACTCGGTGTACGGCTACTCCGACGCGCTGCGCGACGGCGTGGTCCGCCCGGTGCTCTTCCTGGCGTACTCCGGGGAGACCCGGTGGCGCACCAACGCCGGGGAGGAGCTGGCGGCGCGGCTCGGCGAGCCGATGACCCAGGACCTCGTCGCGCAGGCGTGGCGTACCGCCCTGGACCCGGCGGGCGACTGGATGCCGCAGGTGCTGCGGGCCGCCGACGCCCGGCTGACCGTGCTGCGCAACGCGGGGATGCCCGACGCCGGCGGGCTGGTGATCGCCAGCGACCAGCAGACCGCCCGCTCGTACGCCAAGCTCATCGAGCAGTTGACCGGCGAACGGGCGGCGGTGGTGCTCTCCGACGACGTGGGGGCCTCCGCGCGGATCGCGACGTTCGCGGCGTCCGACCAGCGGTGGCTGGTGGCGGTCCGGATGGTCTCCGAGGGCGTCGACATCCCCCGCCTGGCGGTCGGGGTGTACGCGACCAGCGCCAGCACCCCGCTCTACTTCGCGCAGGCGATCGGCCGGTTCGTCCGCGCCCGCCGCGAGGGGGAGACCGCCTCGGTCTTCCTGCCCAGCGTGCCGCACCTGCTCGGGCTGGCCAGCGAGATGGAAGCCGAGCGGGACCACGTGCTCGGCAAGCCGAAGGACCGCGAGGGTTTCGACGACGACCTGCTGGAACGCGCCCAGCGTGACGACCAGGCCAACGGCGAGCTGGAGAAGCGCTTCGCCGCACTCTCCGCGACCGCCGAGCTGGACCAGGTGATCTTCGACGGCGCCTCGTTCGGCACCGCCGCCCAGGCCGGCACCCCCGAGGAGGAGGAGTACCTGGGCCTGCCCGGGCTGCTGACCGCCGACCAGGTCGCCATGCTGCTGACCAAGCGGCAGCAGGAGCAGCTCGCCGCCCAGCGCCGAAGGGCCGCGCGGCCCGCTGAGCCGGCCGCTGAGCCGTCCGCGGCGCCGCCGGCACCGATGAGTGCCGCCCAGCGCCGGGTCGCCCTGCGTCGGCAGCTCAACGCTCTGGTGGCCGCCCGGCACCACCGGACGGGGCAGCCGCACGGCAAGATCCACGCCGAGCTGCGCCGCCTCTGCGGCGGCCCGCCGAGCGCCCAGGCCACGATCGAGCAGCTCGAGGAGCGCATCGCCACCGTCCAGACCCTCTGACGGCGGACGGCCCCGCACGGCCCGGGTGGTGGCCCGTGGACCCGGCGCGCGGTCCGCGACCCCCGGCGCCCGTCAGGCCGCCCGTGGGGCCGGCGGTGTGCGGTCGGCTCCGCCCGCGCCCGCTGTGCCCTCTCAGGCCGCCCGTGGGCCGGCTGTGGGATCCGCCCGCCCGGGCCCCCTGGGCCCCGTCGGGCGCTCGTGGGCCCCGCCGCGCGCTCCGCGCCCCGCTGCACCCGTCAGGTAGCCCGTGGCCCGGCCGCGCGCTCCGTTCCACCGCGGCCCGTTGCGGCCGTGGGTCAGACAGGGCGGGGGTACGCAAAAGCCGGCCGGAGGCTCCCCGTTGGGGGCCTCCGGCCGGCTATGTCGTGGGTTTGCGGACTCAGTTCGCCATCAGATCGGCGCCACGCCAGCTGAACTCCGGGTCCGTCGCGTACCGCACGGTGATCTTCACGAGATCCTCCGCGTACTTGTTCGCGTGGTGCCCACAGAACACCAGCTCGCTCCCACCCGCCAGAGTGATCCGGAGCTTGCCGGCAGCATTGCAGCGGTCGCACCGTTCATCGGCGGCTGGGGGAGCCACCGTCTCGGGCGGCGGCGTGAGGGTCGGGGTCATCGCCTTCCTCCTCTGGTCGTCACCGATGAACAATCTCTTCGGTCGTTGCTCACCTATCGTGCAACACCCTGTCCCGGCGCTGCCTTCCCTGTGTGCCCGCGGGGGACCGAGGTCACACATGGCAGGGACAGTGTGCCGTGCACCAAGGGTGCCACGTCAACGATCACAATCGTGCAACCGAACGATCACCTTCCGACGTTGCACGTCAGGTGATCAAAACGACACGTTCGGTTGACGATCGCGATCAGTCCAGGTAATCCCGCAGCACCTGCGAACGCGACGGGTGGCGCAGCTTGGACATGGTCTTGGACTCGATCTGCCGGATGCGCTCCCGGGTCACGCCGTAGACCTGGCCGATCTCGTCGAGCGTGCGCGGCTGGCCGTCGGTCAGGCCGAAGCGCAGGCGTACCACACCCGCCTCACGCTCGGACAACGTCTGCAGCACCTGCTGGAGCTGATCCTGCAGCAGCGAGAACGACACCGCGTCGACCGCGACCACGGCCTCGGAGTCCTCGATGAAGTCGCCGAGCTGGCTGTCGCCCTCGTCGCCGATCGTCTGGTCCAGCGAGATGGGCTCCCGGGCGTACTGCTGGATCTCCAGCACCTTCTCCGGTGTGATGTCCATCTCCTTGGCCAGCTCCTCCGGGGTGGGCTCGCGGCCCAGGTCCTGGAGCAGCTCGCGCTGAATACGGCCGAGCTTGTTGATTACCTCGACCATGTGCACCGGGATGCGGATGGTGCGGGCCTGGTCGGCCATCGCGCGGGTGATCGCCTGCCGGATCCACCAGGTGGCGTAGGTGGAGAACTTGTAGCCCTTGGTGTAGTCGAACTTCTCGACCGCGCGGATCAGGCCGAGGTTGCCCTCCTGGATGAGGTCGAGGAAGGCCATGCCGCGACCCGTGTAGCGCTTGGCCAGCGAGACGACCAGCCGGAGGTTGGCCTCCAGCAGGTGGTTCTTGGCGCGCTCGCCGTCGCGGGAGATCCAGAGCAGGTCCCGCTGCATGTCGCGGGTGAGCTTCTCCTCGCCCTCCTCGGCCGCACGCAGCCGCTCGGCGGCGTAGAGCCCGGCCTCGATCCGCTTGGCCAGCTCCACCTCCTGCTCGGCGTTGAGCAGCGGGACCTTGCCGATCTGCTTCAGGTAGGCCCGGACCGAGTCGGCCGAGGCGGTCAGCTCGGCGTCGCGGCGCGCCTGCTTGAGCGCCTCGGACTCCTCGTCGTCCCACTCGAAGTCGTTGTCGCTCGCCGAGTTGGCGGCGTCGGTCTCGGCGGCCTGGGTCAGCTCGGCCGGCTCCTCGACCACCACGTCCTCGATCTCGGCGGCCAGTTCCTCCGGGTCGATGTCGCCCTCGGCGCCCTCGCCCTTGGCCTTGCCGCCGGCCTTGGCCGGCTTGGCACCGGCCGCCGCGGCGACGGTGGCCTTGGTGGCCCGGGTGGACCTGGTCGCCTTCGCGGGCGCCGCGGCCTTGGCGGCCACCTCGGCGGTGGTGCCGGCGGCCTTGCGGGCGGCGGCGACCTTGCGCGGGGCGGGCGCGGCGGCCTCGTCGGCGGCGGGCGCCTGCTTGGGGGCGGGCGCGGCGGCCTTCTTGGTCGTCTTGGCGGTGGTGGCCCGGGACGCCGGGGTGGCCGAGCGGGCGGCGGCGACGCGGCGGCGGGTGCTCGCCGAGCCGTCCACCACCACGGTCACTCCCGCCTCGGAGAGCGCCCGCAAGATCTTCTTGGCCTGGGCCGGAGTCACCTCGGCGGACTCGACGGTGCGCGCGAGCTGGGCCGACGTGAGCTGGCCGCCGGCGCTCTGCGCGTGGGCGATCAGGGTGTCGGTGAGCGAGCGAACGTCGGCGCCGGTCTGGCGGGGTTCTGTCACGAATGACCTTCCGGAGGCGAAGAGCGAGCACGGCCGGGTCGTCCGACGCAGAGCGGTGCACCTTGCCGGGCGATGTGGTTGAAGGACCCCCGTGTCCCGGGCCGGCCGGTCGTTGGCGGTCCGTCGCAGCGTGGGCAGGGGTGAATTGTAACGCCGTCTGCGGCGATCATCCGTCGCCGCACGGTGGACCGGCGGCGGGGACCGCCGATTCGACGTAGATGTGGACTTTGTAAGGATGGTACCGCGCGTGACCCGGAACACCCCGGCCGTGCGGGAAGGGGACGAACGATGGACCGCTCGGCGCCTGCGGAGCTGCTGGAGATCGCGATCGAGGTGGCCCGCGAGGCGGCGGCGACCGCGTACCGGATGCGGGTCGAGGGCGTCTCGGTGGCCGCGACCAAGAGCACGGTCACCGACGTGGTGACCGCCGCCGACCGGGCGGTCGAGCGGCAGGTGGTCGACGCGCTGCGCCGGCTGCGCCCGGGTGACGCCGTACTCGGCGAGGAGTACGGGGCGGGGGAGAGCGGCCCGACCGGCCCCGGCGGGGTGCGCTGGATCATCGACCCGATCGACGGCACGGTCAACTACCTGTACGGGATCCCGCACTGCGCGGTCTCGCTCGCCGCCGAGGTCGACGGCGAGGTGGTGGCCGGGGTGGTGCGCAACGTCAACACCGGCGAGGAGTGGACCGCCACCGTCGGCGGAGGCGCCTGGCGCGACGGGGAGCGGCTGCGCTGCTCCACCGAGACCGACCTCGGCCAGGCGCTGGTCGCCACGGGGTTCGGCTACGACCCGGCGCGCCGGGCGCACCAGGCCCGGGTGGTCGCCGAGCTGATCCCGCACGTCCGCGACATCCGCCGGCTCGGCGCCGCCGCGCTGGACCTCTGCCTGGCGGCGGAGGGGCGGGTGGACGCCTACTACGAGAAGGGTCTGGCCGCCTGGGACCAGGCCGCCGGGGCCCTCGTGGCCACCGAGGCAGGGCTGCTGGTGGCCGGGCTGGGCGGGCTGCCGGCCGGCCCGGACATGGTGATCGCCGCCCCGTCGGCCCTGTTCAAGCCCCTGCACGACCGCCTCGCCGACCTGGACGCCTCCGGCGGCCCGTGACGGACGCGGCCGAGTGTGGCCCCACGCGGCCGGGTATGGCCCTCACGTGGCCGGTACGGCTCCCGCGCCGCGCGGGCGTGGTGAGCGCCCCGGCCCGGCCGGGGCGCGGCACTCCGCGTCAGCCGTCCTCGCGCGTCGGGCAGGAGCCCGCCGGGGCGACCGGCGCGCCGAGGTCGCCCAGGGACTGGTTGACCTCGGTGGTGGTGGCGAGCTGCTGGAAGCCGCTGCCCAGCACCACGTCGACGACGTCGTCGGTGCGCTTGGCGTCGTACTCGTACTCGGCGTTGTCGAGGAAGTACGCCCGCAGCAGGTGCGCCGAGCCGACCCCCTTCGGGCCGTAGCGGAGCACCGCGATGTCGTCGATCTGCTTCTTCTCGTCGCCGGTCTTCTTGACCTGGAACTTCCGGTTGCGGAAGTCGTCGGCGATGGCGCCGGCCAGGCCGATCCGGTCCGTGCCGTTCAGCACGTTGATCTTGACGTCCTTGGGCTCGCGCAGGGTCACGTCGGCCATCGGCCAGCCCTCCGGGCAGCCACCGGCGAGGCCGCCGTCGCCCTGGGTGTCGCGGACCATGGCGACCACCACGAAGACCAGGGCCAGCACCGCCAGCAGGCCGACGACAACGAGTGCTCGCACTCGCGCAAAGCTCATCAGGGTGCTCCCCGGACAGAGGTGGGTGGCGGCGGCCGCCGGCGGTCGGGCCGCCCCGCCGGCCGTCGAGTACGCCGCTGAGGTTAACGGTTGTCCGGCCGTCGCGTGGAAACAGCCCGACATGCCGGCGCGCCATCCGGGAACCGGGTACTACTACCCCTATCTTCGTGTCGCCTGAGTCACATTGGGAACAACTTCGCGTGCGGGGGCGTACATCTCAGCCACGAGGGCGGTATACATGCCTCGCCCAAAGGGGGGGTAAGGTTCCGCGCTCGCTGGGGGTTCCTCCGGAGGTCTCCGTCCGTGCTGTCTTCGGGTCGGGTGACCGACACAAGTGGTGGCCGGCCAGCGGAACCGAAACAGCGTCGTCCGGCGTTACAACCGGAAGCGACAACATCGATATGGGAGAGTGAAACCGATGGCCACCGACTACGACGCCCCGCGTCGCGACGAGGTCGACCTCGGCGAGGACAGCCTGGAAGAGCTCAAGGCCCGACGCGTCGACTCACAGTCGGGCGCCGTGGACGTCGACGAGGCCGAGGTGGCCGAGAGCTTCGAGCTGCCCGGCGCCGACCTGGCCGACGAGGAACTCACGGTCAAGGTGCTTCCGATGCAGCAGGACGAGTTCCGCTGCGCCCGCTGCTTCCTCGTGCACCACCGCAGCCAGTTGGCGGTCGAGCGCAACGGCGAGCTGATCTGCCGCGAGTGCGTCTGACACGACGCGCCTCCACCAGCGGCGGCTCCCTCGTGGGGCCGCCGCTGCCCGAGATGCCGTGCGACGCGGCGGGGGACCTGCTTCACTCGTGACGGGTGGCCGCCACGCCGGCGACAGTCCATTCGGGAGGTCGGACCCATGAGCGAGCCCCGCGGCACGCGCGGCGCGGACCGGACCCGCGCCGAGCGCGCACGCGACGGCGACCCGGACGGGAGCCGGGGCGACGCCGTGCCCGGCTCGGACGCCGTGCCCGGCTCGGACGCCCTGCCCGGCTCGGACGCCCTGCCCGGCTCGGACGCCCTGCCCGGCTCGGACGCCGTGCCCGGCGCGGACGACGAGCTGGGCGCGACCGTCGCGGCCCTGACCGCCGACGACGTCGCACCGGCCCGCCGGCGGCAACTGCTCGGCCGGCTCGTCGGGCAGGCGCGGGCGCGCGGGCTGGGCGACCTGTTCAAGCCGAAGACCGCCGTCCGGTGGATGGTCGACACGGTCGCCGAGATCGCCCCGCACGTGCCCGTGCGGGACCTGGCGACCCTGCGTCGCCACTTCGACGGCCTGGACGGCGAGGCGCTGGCCGAACGGCTGGTGCGCAACGCCGCGCGGACGACGGCGGGGATCGGCGCCGCCGGCGGGGGAGTCGCCGCGGTCGAGTGGGCCGTCACCCCGACCCTGCTCTCCGCGCCGGTCCTGCTCGCCGCCGAGACGGTCGCCGTGGTGGCCGTCGAGCTCAAGCTGATCGGCGAGCTGCACGAGGTCTACGGGGTGCCGCTGGCACCCGGCGGCACCCAGCGGGCGGTCGCGCTGGTGCAGTCCTGGGCCGGCCAGCGCGGGATCAACCCGATGATGCCCGGCGTCGGGGTGGGCGCGGTGCTCGGCACCGCCGCCCGCAAGGAGTTGCGGGACATGCTGCTCAAGCGCTTCGGCCGCAACCTGACCACGCTCGGCCCCTTCCTCACCGGGGCGGCGGTGGCGAGCTACCTCAACCGCCGGGCCACCCGGACGATGGCCGACGAACTCCGCCGCGACCTGCGCCGCAGGAGCCCCGCCCTCCCCGGCGGCCCGCCGGCCCTCCCCGGCCCCGCCTGACGCCCCGTCAGGGCCGGGGAAGAATGCGGGAGGACCAGGCCCGGGGACCGAAGGCCAGGCCAGGGGACGGGCCCGGGACAGCCGGGCGGCGGGACGGGCGCGGGGCGGCTCAGGAACGAGCGGCGTCGCGGGCGGCGAGGACCGCCTCGGCCAGCTCGACCGGATGGCGGGTGCTGACCACCCAGAACGGGGTGGGGTCGGCCGGGTCGTCGAGGACCACCTGGACGGCGCCCGGGACCCACGGCCGCTGCACCACGAACGCCAGCGGGTCGGCCCCGACCCCGAGCACCTCACGCCGGCCGGCGGCGTCCAGCGGGACGACGTCGGCGACGAACCGGACGGGCAGCCGGGCGTCGTCCACCCGCAGCTCGCCGTCGCGTACCGCGATCCGGATCCGGCCCAGCCAGGCCAGGCAGGCGACGGCCGTCGGCAGCAGCACCACGAACGGCAGCCAGGCACGCACGCCGGGGGCGCCCATCCACAGCTCCACGGCCAGCAGCGTGGCCGCGGCCAGCCCGCCCAGCCACAGCCACCAGGGCAGGCCGAGCCGCTCGGTGTGCTCCGGGGGCGCCGCGGTGGGCGACGCCGGGGATGGCGAGGATGGCGACAGGCTCACTCCTGCCAGGGTACGGCGCACGGCGGCCGGCGGAACCGGCAGGATGTCAGGGTCACCCCACGAACCGGACGGAAGAGGGGAACCGTGACCGACGTCGTACCCGTGCCCGTACGGCAGCTCGACCCGGAGCTGCCGCTGCCGGCGTACGCCCATCCCGGTGACGCCGGGGCCGACCTGGTGGCGGCCGCGGACGTCGAGCTGCCACCCGGCGGTCGGGCCCTGGTCCCGACCGGGGTGGCGATCGCGTTGCCCGAGGGGTACGTGGGCCTGGTCCACCCCCGATCGGGGCTCGCGGCCAGACTCGGGGTGACGGTGCTCAACGCGCCCGGTACGGTCGACGCCGGCTACCGGGGTGAGATCCTGGTCAACCTGATCAACCATGATCGGGAGGCGTCGGCGAAGATCTCCCGTGGCGATCGGATCGCCCAGCTCGTTGTCCAGCGGGTGGCGCGGGCCGATTTCCAGCCGGTGCCCGAGCTGCCCACGTCCCGGCGTGGGACCGGCGGGCACGGCTCCACCGGCGGACACGCCGGCCTGGTGCCGTCCCCGGCGGCCCTCCGGGCGCCGGACGGGCGGCGGGCGCCGGACGTGCCGGACGGGCGGCCGGACGAGCGGGACCGGGCAGGCGGACGGACGGAAGAGGTGGCAGGGTGAGTGCGAACAGCGGAGGGTGGGCGCAGTGATCTTCTCCCGTAAGCGGGACGATGCCCGACGGAACGCCCGTGACGAGCGGACGACCGAGGTCCTCGACTCCACCGAGTCGGCCCCGGCGGCCCTGGCGCGCGGCCCGTACGACGTCTCGGAGGCGCCCGCCGGGGTGCAGCGGCTCGACCTGGGCAGCCTGCAGATCCCCGCGGTGCGTGACGTCGAGGTGCGGGTGCAGGCGGACCCGGAGGGCGTGATCCAGCAGGTCGTGCTGGTGCACGGCCAGAACGCGCTCCAGCTCGGCGTGTTCGCCGCGCCGCGCTCCGAGGGCATCTGGGACGAGGTGCGCGAGGAGATCCGCCAGTCGCTGTTCAACGACGGCGCGGCGGCCCAGGAGGTCGAGGGCGAGTACGGCACCGAGCTGCACGCCCGGGTGCGCACCCAGGACGGGATCACCGACCTGCGGTTCGTCGGCATCGACGGGCCGCGCTGGATGGTCCGCGGCGTCTACCAGGGCGAGGCGGCGACCAACCCGGCCGCCGCCGGCCCGCTCGCCGAGTGCCTCGACGGCCTGGTGGTCGACCGGGGGCAGGAGGCGAAGCCGGTGCGCGAGCCGCTGCCGCTGCGGCTGCCCCGCGACGTCGCCGACCAGGCCGGTGCCGGGGCGCCGGCCGGCGGCAACCCCGCTCCCGGGCCGCGCGAGGCCTGACCGCCCGTCACCGGCGACGCCGGGACCGGGCCCGTCGGCGTACGCTGGCGGCACGGTCCCGGCGCCGCCGGGTGCCGGGCCCGTGCCGGCAGCGCCGGCCAGCGTGGAGAGGGTGACGCGGAGGTCATGTCGACCGACGAGGACCGGGGCTCGCTGCGCCGCATGCTGCGACGACTCACCGCGAGCGAGGCGGAGATCGAGGCGCAGGAGCTGCGCCGGGAGTGCGCCGAGCACGGCGGCAAGCCGGTCGGGGAGTGCCTGCGTGGGCAGGTGGTGTCGGTCGCCGGCCGGCTCCGCACGGTGGTCTACACCCCGCGGACCAACCTGCCCACGCTGGAGGCGGACCTCTACGACGGCAGCGACGTGGTGACCCTGGTGTGGCTGGGCCGGCGGCACATCGCCGGCATCGAGCCGGGCCGGCACCTGACCGCCCGTGGGCGGGTGGCGGTGCGTGACGACCGCAAGGTGATCTACAACCCGTACTACGAGCTGGAACCGCCGAAGTGACCCGGTGGGCGCGGCGGACGGAAGGCGTGCGATGACGACGGGACAACACCGGGCGGCGCAGCCGGAGAGCGGTCCGGAGGACGAGGAGCGGCTGCCCACCCTCGCCGAGCAGATGGCCGACCAACTCGGCGGCTGGCGAGGCCTGGTCGAGTCCAGCATCCCGGTGGTCGTCTTCGTGGTGGCCAACGTCGTCGGTGAGCTGCGGCCCGCCGTGATCGCCTCGGTGGCGGTGGCGCTGGTGATCGCCGGGCTCCGGCTGGCCCAGCGGCGGCCCGTCCGGCACGCCGTCAACGGCTTGTTCGGCGTCGCCATCGGCGCCGCGATCGCCTGGCGCACCGGCGACGAACGCGACTTCTACCTCCCCGGCATCCTCTACGG
Source organism: Micromonospora sp. NPDC048063 (assembly GCF_043202855.1). Taxonomy (NCBI): domain Bacteria; kingdom Bacillati; phylum Actinomycetota; class Actinomycetes; order Micromonosporales; family Micromonosporaceae; genus Micromonospora; species Micromonospora sp. NPDC048063. Next base: position 399,255 of record NZ_JBIDBG010000003.1, read on the forward strand.
CATCGGCTACGGGCTGGCCCTGCTGGTCTCGGCGGCCGTCCGGCAGCCCCTGGTGGGGTGGATCTGGTCGGTGCTGGTGGCCAAGGGGCGCTCCGAGTGGCGCGACGACCCGCGCCTGGTGCGGACGTTCACCGGGCTGACCGTGCTCTGGGGCGTCGTCTGGCTGGCCAAGGTCGGCGTGCAGGCGGCGCTCTACCTCGCCGCCCGCCACTTCGACGACGCCGGCAACGAGGCCGCCGCGGCCAACATGGAAACGGCGCTCGGCGTCGCCCGGCTGGCGCTCGGCTACCCGCCGTACGCGTTGCTGCTGCTCATCACGGTCTGGACGGTCCGCCGGGTGACCCGGGAGCCCCGGCCCGCCCCGCTGCCCGGCTGACGGGCGCGCCCACTCGGTGCGCGCCCGTACCGCCACGCGGGCACGGCGGCCGAGTGCGGCGGCCCGGTGCGGCACGCCGGCCCGGGTGGCGGAGCCCCGCGAGCGCCGGTGCTCGCCGCCGCGCCGTCAGCGCTGCTCGCGGGTCCGCTCCACGCTGTCCGGCCCGAGCACCACCGCGCGGACCGCGTCCTCCACCTCGGCGGTGCAGACGAAGATCAGCTCGTCGCCGGCCTCCAGCGGGTCGTCCGGGCTGGGCACCAGCACCCGCTTGCCGCGCAGGATCGCCACCAGCGCGGAGTCGCGCGGCAGCGGCACCGCGTGCAGCGGCTGCCCGACGTACGGCGCGGTCGGCGGCAGGGTGATCTCGACGAGGTTCGCCTCGCCCTGCCGGAAGGTCATCAGCCGGACCAGGTCGCCGACGGTGACCGCCTCCTCGACCAGGGCGGCCATCACCCGCGGCTTGCTCACCGCGACGTCGACGCCCCACTGCTCGGTGAAGAGCCACTCGTTCTCGGCCCGGTTCACCCGGGCCACCACCCGGGGCACCGCGAACTCGGTCTTGGCCAGCAGCGAGACCACCAGGTTGACCTTGTCGTCCCCGGTGGCCGCGACCACCACGTCGCAGCCGGCGACGTTGGCCTCCTCCAGGCTGGTCAGCTCGCACGCGTCGGCCAGCACCCACTCGGCGGCGGGCACCCGGTCGGGCCGGAGCATCTTGGGCTGGCGCTCGATCAACATCACCTGGTGGCCGTTGTCGATCAGCTCCTGGGCGATCGAGCGGCCCACGTTGCCGGCGCCGGCGATGGCGATGCGCATGGCTCAGAGCCCTCCTTCCGGCGGCGCCGCCGCCGCCGACGTGACCGTCCCGGCGATGTCGTCGGTGACCAGCATGAAGAGCTGGTCACCCTCCTGGACGACGGTGGACACGGTCGGCAGCGTGCCGATGCCGAAGCGGATCAGGTACGCCACCCGGGCCCCCGTCGCATCCTCCAGGGCGAGCACCGGCCGGCCGATCCAGTCCTTGTGCACGGGCACCTCGACGATCGACACCGTGCTCGTCGGGTCGCGGAAGATCTCCACGTTCCCCTCGGGCACCAGGTGCCGCAGCATCCGGTCGGCGGTCCACCGGACCGTGGCCACGGTGGGGATGCCGAGCCGCTCGTAGACCTGCGCCCGGCGCTGGTCGTAGATCCGGGCCGCCACCCGGGAGACGCCGAACGTCTCGCGGGCCAGCCGGGCCGAGATGATGTTGGAGTTGTCGCCGCTGGAGACCGCCGCGAAGGCGTCCGCGCGCTCGATGCCGGCCTGCCGGAGCACCTCGCCGTCGAAACCGGCGCCGGTGACGGTGATCCCGGCGAACTCGGGGCCGAGCCGGCGGAAGGCGTCGGAGTCCTGGTCGATGACCGCGACCGAGTGGCCCCGGGACTCCAGGCTGTGGGCGAGGGTCGAGCCGACCCGGCCACAACCCATGATCACGACATGCACCGCGTCCCTCCTCAAGGTGCGCAACCGCCCGACCGGTGAGCGTGTCGTCTGCGAGCCTGCCACGTTCCCGGCGGGGGCGGGGACCGACGGTACTCCGCCGGTTCACCGCCCCGTGCTCGGCCACCCCGCGCCGCCCGCCCGGGGCGTCGTACTCTTGGCGGTTGTGGCCAGACCCACCTCGCTGCTGAAGCGGTTGCTCCTCGGTCGACCGTTCCGGTCCGACCGGCTCAAGCACACGCTGCTGCCCAAGCGCATCGCGCTGCCCGTCTTCGCGTCCGACGCGCTCTCCAGCGTCGCGTACGCGCCCGACGAGATCCTGCTGACCCTCTCCATCGCCGGCGCCTCGGCGTACTTCTTCTCGCCGTGGATCGCCCTGGCCGTCGTGGTGGTGATGCTCACCGTCGTGGCCAGCTACCGGCAGAACGTGCACGCCTACCCCTCCGGCGGCGGCGACTACGAGGTGGCCACGGTGAACCTCGGCCCCCGGGCGGGCGTCGCGGTGGCCAGCGCGCTGCTGGTCGACTACGTGCTCACGGTCGCCGTCTCGGTCTCCTCCGGGGTGGCCAACCTGGGCTCGGTGGTGCCGTTCGTGGCCACCCACAAGGTGCTGATCGCGGTCACCGCGGTGGTGCTGCTCACCGCGGTCAACCTGCGCGGCCTGCGGGAGTCCGGCACGGCCTTCGCGATCCCCACCTACGGCTTCATCATCGTGATGGTCGGGATGCTGCTCACCGGGCTGGTCCGGGTCTTCGTGCTCGGTGACGACCTGCGGGCGCCCAGCGCCGGCCTGGAGATCCAGGCCGAGCACAGCGTCACCGGCTTCGCCCTGGTCTTCCTGCTGCTGCGCACCTTCTCCTCGGGCTGCGCGGCACTGACCGGCGTGGAGGCGATCTCCAACGGGGTGCCCGCGTTCAAGGCGCCCAAGAGTCGCAACGCGGCCACCACGCTGCTGCTGCTCGGCACCATCTCGGTGGCCATGCTCGTCGGCATCATCTGGCTGTCCAAGCTCACCCGCCTGCAGTTCGTCGAGGACCCGGAGCTGCAGATCATCTCCGGCCCCGAGGGGTACGTGCAGAAGACCGTCACCGCCCAGCTCGGGGAGACGGTCTTCGGCTCCGGCTCGGTGCTGCTCTTCGTGGTCGCCGGGGTCACCGCGCTGATCCTCTTCCTGGCCGCGAACACCGCGTTCAACGGCTTCCCGGTGCTCGGCTCGATCCTCGCCCAGGACCGCTACCTGCCCCGGCAGTTGCACACCCGCGGCGACCGGCTGGCCTTCTCCAACGGCATCGTCTTCCTGGCCGTCGCCGCGATCGTGCTGATCGTCGGCTTCCAGGCCGAGGTGACCCGGCTCATCCAGCTCTACATCGTCGGCGTGTTCGTCTCCTTCACCCTCTCCCAGGCCGGCATGATCCGGCACTGGAACCGGCACCTGCGGACCGTGCGGGACCCGCAGGCGCGCCGGCGGATGCTCCGGTCCCGGGCGATCAACGCCTTCGGCATGGCGATGACCGGCACCGTGCTGGTCATCGTGCTGGTCACGAAGTTCCTGCTCGGCGCGTGGATCGCCATCGCCGCCATGGCGATGATCTACGTGCTGATGCTGGCCATCCGCCGGCACTACGACCGGGTCGCCACGGAGCTGACCCCGCCGGACGAGGGCCGCGCCGTGCTGCCCGCCCGCAACCACGCCGTCGTGCTGGTCAGCAAGCTGCACAAGCCGACGCTGCGGGCGATCGCGTACGCCCGGGCCACCCGGCCGGACACGCTGACCGCGGTGACCGTCAACGTCGACGAGAAGGACACGCGGGAGTTGCAGCAGGAGTGGGAGCTGCGGGACCTGCCCGTCCCGCTGACCGTGGTCGACTCGCCGTACCGGGAGATCACCCGCCCGATCCTGGACTTCGTGGCCGGCGTCCGCCGCGAGTCGCCCCGCGACGTGGTCACGGTCTTCATCCCCGAGTACGTGGTCGGGCGCTGGTGGGAGCACCTGCTGCACAACCAGAGCGCGCTGCGCCTCAAGGGCCGGCTGCTGTTCGAGCCGGGCGTGATGGTGACCAGCGTGCCGTGGCAGCTCGCCTCGACGGCGAGCAAGGACCTGGACCGGCTGGACGCCACGCTGAGCCGGGGACCGGCCCGTGGGCCCCGGGTGGCGCCGCGCGGCACCCTGCCGCCGAGCGTCCCGCCGGTCGTGTCCGCGCCGCCCGGCGAGGGCGGCCCGAGCGGTGGGGGTGAGCGGTGACCGGGGCGCGGGACGGCCGGGGGTTGGAGGAGGCCGAGCGGGTCGAGTTGACCGTCGGGGCGGTCGCCCCGGGCGGGCACTGCGTCGCGCGGGTGGACGGCCAGGTGGTCTTCGTCCGGCACGCGCTGTCCGGCGAGCGGGTGGTCGCCGAGGTCACCGAGGTGCACAAGGGGTTCGTCCGGGCCGACGCGGTGACCGTGCTCGAGGCCGCCCCGGACCGGGTCGAGCCGCCCTGCCCGTACGCGAAGCCGGGTCGGTGCGGCGGCTGCGACCTGCAGCACGTCGCCCCGGCCGCCCAGCTCGGCTGGAAGGCCGCGGTGGTGCGCGAGCAGCTCACCCGCCTGGGCGGGCTGACCGACGCCGAGGTGGACGCGCTGGGCGTCCGGGTCGCGGCGCTGCCCGGCGGGCCGCTCGGCTGGCGCTCCCGGGTCCGCTACGCCGTCGACGCCGCGGGCCGGGCCGGGCTGCTCAAGCACCGCTCGCACGAGGTGGTGCCGATCGACCGCTGCCTGATCGCCCACCCGGCGATCCAGGAGCTGCCCGTGCTGGCCCCGAGCGGTGCGCGCTGGCCGGCGGCGGACGCGGTCGAGACGGTCGCCTCCACCGGCGGGGACGTGGCGGTGACCGCCGTCGCCGAGGGGGTGCCGCGCCCGGTGCGCGGGCCGGAGCGGGTCCGCGAGGTCGCCGTCGGCCGGGAGTGGGTCCTGCCCGCGTCGTCGTTCTGGCAGGTCCATCCGGCAGCCGCCGACACCCTGGTCGACGCGGTCCTCGACCTGCTCGACCCCCGGCCGGGGGAGACCGCCTGGGACCTCTACGGCGGGGCGGGCCTCTTCGCCGCCGCGCTGGCCGGCCGGGTCGGCGACGCCGGCCGGGTCACCCTGGTGGAGTCCGCCGAGCAGGGCGTCGCCGCGGCCCGGGAGAACCTGCGCGACCTGCCCCGGGTCGACCTCGTGCCGGCCCGCGTGGAGGCCGCGCTCGCCCGCCGCCGGGTCACCGGCCCCGTTGACGTGGTGGTGCTGGACCCGCCGCGTTCCGGCGCGGGCGCCCGGGTGGTGCGGGACGTCGTCGCCGCGGGTCCGCGCGCGGTCGCGTACGTGGCCTGCGACCCGGCCGCCTTCGCCCGGGACGTGCACACCTTCGCCGGGGCGGGGTGGCGGCTCGCCGCGCTGCGCGGCTTCGACCTGTTCCCGATGACCCAGCACGTCGAGCTGGTGGGTCTGCTCCTCCCGCCCGACCTTGTGTTAGCAGGGGACCCTTCCTCTACCGGATCCGATAAGAAGGGGCCCTTCCTTACATGAAGATCGTCGGGTTGATGTCGGGGACCTCGTACGACGGGGTGGACGTGGCCGCCGCCGAGTTCACCGTCGAGGGCGACACGCTCTGGCTGCGCCCCCTCGGGCATCGCGGCCTCGACTACGACGACGCGCTGCGTGCCGAGATCGGGGCGCTGCTGCCGCCGCAGGCCACCACGATCGAGGCGGTCTGCCGGCTGGACAACCGCCTCGGCGAGGTCTTCGCCGAGGCGGCGGCGGTCGGCGTCGAGCTGGCCGGCGGCGCGGTCGACGCCGTGGTCTCGCCCGGGCAGACGGTCTTCCACTGGGTCGACGGCGGGCGGGCCCGGGGCACCCTGCAACTGGGCACGGTGGCGCGGGTGGCCGCCCGGGTCGGCGTACCCGTGCTGAGTGACCTGCGTTCGGCGGACGTCGCGGCCGGCGGGCAGGGCGCGCCGCTGGTCCCGGCGTTCGACGCGCTGCTGCTCGACCCGGCCGACGGCGCGGCCCCGCGCGCCGCGCTCAACCTGGGCGGCATCGCCAACCTCACCGTGGTCGCGCCGGGCGCGCCGGTGCTCGGGTACGACGTCGGGCCCGCCAACGCGCTGCTCGACGCGGCGGCCCGGCGCCTCCTGGGCCGGCCCTGCGACCTCGACGGCGCCCGCGCGGCGGCCGGCCGGGTGCACCCCGGCCTGCTCGCCGCGCTGCTCGCCGAGCCGTACTACGCGGCGCCGCCGCCCAAGTCGACCGGCAAGGAGCTGTTCCACGCCGGCTACCTGGACGCGCGGCTGGCCGCCCTCGGCGAGCCGGTGCCCGCCGACGACGTGCTGGCCACCCTGACCGAGCTGACCGCCCGGGTGGTGGCCGCCGAGTGCGACCGGCACGGCGTCACGGAGGTGGTGGCGGCCGGCGGCGGGGTGCGCAACCCCACCCTGACCGCCCGGCTGGCCGCGCTCGGGGCCGGCCGGTGGCGGCTGCGCACCACCGACGAGCTGGGCGTCCCGGCGCAGGCCAAGGAGGCGTACGCCTTCGCGCTGCTGGGCTGGCTCTCCTGGCACGGGCTGCCCGGCGCGCTGCCCTCGGTGACCGGCGCCACCCGGGCAGCCGTGCTCGGCTCCTGGACCCCGTCCGGGCCGGCGGGCCGGCACGCGCCGGCCGCCGCCGCGCCCCGCCGGCTGCGGATCCGCCCCTGACGACGGCGGGCGGACCGGGGGCTTCGCCCGGCCGGGTGGAGCGGGCCGGGCGGATCCGCGGCTGACCGGGCGCTCAGCACCCCGACCGGGCGGCGATGATCCCGGCCAGGCTGCGGACTGTGCGGCGGCCGATAGACTCTTCCGTCATGAGTGTTGAAGAGGGCACGGTCCACCACGCCGGGCTGCTGGCCACCGTCCGGGGTCCGCAGGACGTCAAGCGGATGTCCGCCGAGGAACTGGACATCCTCGCCGCCGAGATCCGTGACTTCCTGATCGCCAAGGTCTCCCGCACCGGCGGGCACGTCGGCCCCAACCTGGGCGTGGTCGAGCTGACGCTGGCCATGCACCGCGTCTTCGACTCGCCGCGCGACCGGCTCCTGTTCGACACCGGCCACCAGGCGTACGTGCACAAGATCCTCACCGGGCGGCAGGTCGGCTTCGACAAGCTGCGCCAGCGCGGCGGCCTCTCCGGCTACCCGAGCCAGGCCGAGAGCGAGCACGACCTGGTCGAGAACTCGCACGCCTCCACCGCCCTGTCCTACGCCGACGGGCTGGCCAAGGCGTACGCCCTGCGGGGCGAGCAGCGCAGCGTCGTCGCGGTGGTCGGCGACGGCGCGCTCACCGGCGGCATGTGCTGGGAGGCGCTGAACAACATCGCGACCGCCGGCAACCCGCTCGTCATCGTGGTCAACGACAACGGCCGGTCGTACGCGCCGACCATCGGCGGGCTCGCCGACCACCTCTCCTCGCTGCGGCTCAACCCCGGCTACGAGAAGGTCCTCGACACCGTCAAGGACGCGCTCGGCTCGACGCCGCTGGTCGGCAGGCCGATGTACGAGGTGCTGCACGCGGTCAAGAAGGGCATCAAGGACGCGGTCGCCCCGCAGGCGATGTTCGAGGACCTCGGCATCAAGTACGTCGGCCCGGTCGACGGCCACGACGTGGTGGCGGTCGAGTCGGCGCTGCGCGCGGCGAAGCACTTCGGCGGCCCGGTGATCGTGCACGCCGTCACCCGCAAGGGCTACGGCTACCGCCCGGCCGAGGAGGACGAGGCGGACTGCCTGCACGGCCCGGGCGCCTTTGACGCCGAGACCGGCAAGTCGCTCGCGGGTCCCTCCGTGAAGTGGACCCACGTCTTCGCCGACGAGCTGGTCGCGATCGCCGACGAGCGGCCCGACGTGGTGGGCATCACCGCCGCGATGGCCGAGCCGACCGGCATCGCCAAGCTGGCCCGCAAGCACCCGAACCGGGTGTACGACGTGGGCATCGCCGAGCAGCACGCGGCCACCTCGGCCGCCGGCCTAGCGCTCGGCGGGCTGCACCCGGTGGTGGCGGTCTACGCGACCTTCCTCAACCGCGCCTTCGACCAGGTCCTGCTGGACGTGGCGATGCACAAGCTGCCGGTGACCTTCGTGCTGGACCGGGCCGGGATCACCGGCCCCGACGGGCCGAGCCACTACGGCATGTGGGACATGTCCGTCTTCGGGGTCGTGCCGGGCCTGCGGATCGCCGCGCCCCGCGACGCCGCCACCCTGCGCGAGGAACTGCGCGAGGCGGTGGCCGTCGACGACGGCCCGACCATCGTCCGGTTCCCGACCGGCACCGTCGCCGCCGACCTGCCAGCCGTGCGCCGGGTCGGCACCGTCGACGTGCTGGCCGAGTCGGCGCGTACGGACGTGCTGCTGGTCGCGGTCGGCTCCTTCGGGCACCTCGGCATGGAGGTGGCCGCCCGCGTCGCCGGGCAGGGCTACGGCGTCACCGTGGTCGACCCGCGCTGGGTCCGGCCGGTCCCGGCCGAGCTGGTCGAGCTGGCCGCCGGGCACCGCCTCGTGGTCACCGTCGAGGACGGCGTGCGGGTCGGCGGCGTCGGCGACGCCCTCGCCCAGGCGATGCGGGACGCCGACGTCCGGGTGCCGCTGCGCGACCTCGGCGTGCCGGCGGACTGGCACCCGCACGGCACCCGCGCGCAGATCCTCGCCGACCTCGGCCTGACCGCCCAGGACGTGGCCCGCGACGTCACCGGCTGGATCTCCCGGCTGGACGTCGAGCCGGTCGAGCCGGTCATCACCGCCGACGACGCGACCGCGCAGAACTGACGCACCGAACGCAGGCGGCGGGCGGCCCTCCCGGGCCACCCGCCGCCTGCGTGCCGCCACCCCCGGGGGGCCCGGACCTCCCCGGGCGCTCGTCCCGCCGCCGCGCCGATCTTGCACTTTCGGCCACCCTTGTGCCGCGAATGCCTTTTTGCCTGGGCAGGAAGTGCAAGATCGCCGGGGCGGGGCGGGGCGGGGCGGGGCGGGGCGGGGCGGGTCAGCGGCCGCCGAGGGAGCGGTAGTGGGTCTTCTCCGTCTCGGCCAGGCTGAACGTCTCCGAGCGGGTCGGCATCGGCACGACGACCAGGCCCGGCCGGTCCACCAGGCGCGGGGTCTCCGGCGGCGTCGACAGGGAACTGTCCCGGGTGGACCGCCAGCTCAGCACCGCCAGCGGCTGCCCCGGCACCGGCAGCGCGTACGCCTGCAGCGGGCTGGACCGGTCGGCGGGGGAGAGCACCGGCGGGCCCCCGTCGGACGGGCGGTAGACCACCGCGGTCATCGTCCCGTCCGCGGTCTCCCAGCTGAGCTGCTCCAGCTCCGCCGGCTCGCCGCCGCCGAGGGCGACCTCGCCCAGGGTGCGGACCGCCAGCTTGGACATCGGCCAGGACGACGGCGTGGAGCGCGGCGCGTCCCGGTCGCCGATGCGGCGGGGGACGCTGCCGAACGGGCCCTCCTCGCCGGCGAGCACGCAGGTGTCGAGGCCCTTGAGGGCCCGCTTGCCGGAGCCGCTCTCGTCCCGCACGAGCGGATAGCGCGGGTCGGTGGTGCCGGTGCCCAGGTCGAGCAGCCGGTCGGCGGACCGGCCCCGGGGCAGCGACTCGGTCGCCTTCAGCGTGGCGGTCACCCCGACGGCCCGGCAGGCCGGCACGTCCACCGGCTCGGTGAGGCCGTCGACGTTGCGCAGCGCGCGGCCGTCCGGCCCGAGCAGCCGCTCGACCCGGCTCGACGTCAGGTAGCGCCGGCCGGCGACGGTGTGCACGGGAAGCACGTCGGAGTAGACGAGGTAGCCGGGGTCGGTGTACTCGGCGGCGCGGGTGACCGCGTACCGGCCGCCGTCGGCGGTGACCTGGAGCAGCCAGGACGCGCTCTCGCCGGGCACGTCGGCGGCCACCAGCACCAGCGGCGCGCCGTCCACCTCACCCGACCAGAGGATCCCGGACGTGGGCAGGTGCACCCGGTCCTCGGCCGGCGACCGCCAGTCGCGGACCGCGCCGGTCACCGCCGCGGTCACGGTGGCGTCGCCCGCGAGCGCGCCGCGCGGCGGCCACACCGCCAGGTCGCCGTCGAGGCTGTCGTACCCGACCCGCAGGTCGCCCGGCTGCCGGTCGGCGACCGGACCGCAGGCCGTCGCGGTGAGCAGCAGGGTCAGCAGTGCGGTGGCCGTGATGCCGCGCCGGCGGACTGGAGCCACCTGTACGCCCCCTCGATCGCCTCAGCCGTGGTCTACGGAAAGCGCCATAGTACGAGATGTCCGATCACCCGGACGCGGCACCTCGTCCGCCGACCGGCCGCAGGTCGCGCGCGGATCGCACGGCCGGCCGACACGCGCCACAGAGGACGCTGACGTGGTTTCAGGGCGAATGTCCCGCTCGGGTAGACTCCGCCGACTGTGACGCCTGCCGAGACCCGCGCCGAATCCTCGCCGGAATCCGACGCCGCCGCGGCCTCCGCGTCCGACCCCGAAGACGCCGGTGACCGTACGTCGAACGGCGGCGCATCCGTCCCCGCCACCCGGGCCCCGGCCGAGGCCAGCGGGCCGTCGGGCGCCGCTGCCGAGGTCGACGCCGCCGGAACGCCGTCGAAGCCCGTCGCCGGCACCTCGCCCGCGGCGGACGGCGGGACCGGGACGCCGGCGGCGGACGGCGGGGCGGCCCCCGCCCGGCCGCGGCGCTGGGCCCGGCGCCGGCAGGACCTCGTGGTCTTCGGCCTGTTCCTGCTCGCCGCCGTCTGGGTGACCAGTCAGATCTGGGTGGACCCGGCCGGCCGGGTGGCCTCGCTCTACAGCAGCGACCCGGCCCAGGTGCAGTTCTTCCTCGCCCACTCGGTACGCGTGGTGCTGCACGGCGAGTTCCCGTTCTTCACCGAGCAGTTCAACTATCCCGACGGGGTCAACCTGATGGCCAACACGGCCATCCTCGCGCTGGGCATCCCGATGGTGCCGGTGACCCTGCTCTTCGGCCCGGCCGTGACGTTCGTGGTGCTGGTCACCCTCGCCCTCGCCGGTACCGCCTCGGCCTGGTACTTCGTGCTCTCCCGGCACGTCGTGCGCAGCCCGCTGGCGGCGGCGGTCGGCGGCTGGTTCTGCGGGTTCTCGCCGGCGATGCTGTCGCACGCCAACTGGCACCCCAACATCATCTCCCAGTTCCTGCTGCCGTTCATCGTCTGGCGGGTGCTGGTCATCACCCGGTCCCGGCGGCCGTGGCGCGACGGTCTGCTGCTCGCCCTGCTGGTCACCGTCCAGGCGTTCATCAACGAGGAGATCCTGCTCTTCACGGCGTTGGCCTGCGGGGTGTTCCTGCTCGCCGTGCTCGCCCAGCGTCCGGCGCTCTGGTCGGCGGCCTGGCGGCCGCTGGCGAAGGCCCTGGCGACCTGCGCCGTCGTCGCCGGGGCGCTGCTGGCGTACCCGCTCTACATCCAGTTCGCGGGGCCGATGGCGTACCACGGGCTGAGCGACGCGGTCCGCGACTACGGCAACGACATCGCCGCCTTCTTCGCCCCCGGCTCGCCGACGCTCGGCGGCAACGAGCGCGCGAACATCAACCTCGCCCCGAACTACTCCGAGGAGAACGCCTTCTTCGGCTGGAGCCTCTCCCTGATCGCCGTCGGCATCGTGGCCTGGCTGCGGCGGGAGCTGCTGGTCCGGGCGCTCGCCGTGACCGGGGTCTTCTTCGCCGTGCTCTCCCTCGGCGAGCGGGTGTCCTGGTGGGACCGCGAGCTGGTCACCGGGCCGTGGGAGTGGCTGGTCCGGCTGCCGCTGCTCGACGCGGTGGTGCCGACCCGGTTCGGCCTCATCACCGGCGTGGTGATCGGCATCCTGCTGGCGCTGGCCGTCGAGCGCTCCCGGACGCTGCCGGTCGAGCCACGGACGCTGCGTACGCTCACCGTCGCCGGGCTCGTCCTCGCGCTGCTGCCGATCGCGCCGATGCCGCTGAAGGTCACCTCGCGCCCGCCGGTGCCGGACTTCATCACCGCCGACCGGTGGCGCGGCTACGTCGGTCCGGACCAGACCCTGGTGCCGATCCCGGTACCGAACATGGGCTACACCCACGGGATGCGCTGGGCCGCGTCCACCAACCTCGACTTCAAGATCCCCGGCGGCTACTTCCTGGCCCCGCGCAACGGCAACACCGGCGACCCCGGCCGCTTCGGTGGCCGGCCCAGCGGTGTGGGGCAGTTGCTGGAGGAGGTCGCGTCGACCGGCCGTACGCCCGAACTGGACGACCGGCAGCGCCGCCGGTCCCTCGACGAGCTGCGGCACTGGCGGGCGGCCATCCTGGTGCTCCCGGTCGACCAGCACCACGCCGAGCCGCTGCGGCGCACCGTCGAGCAACTGGTCGGCCCCGGCCGCCGGGAGCTGGACGTCTGGGTGTGGGACGTCCGGGCGCTGACCGACCAGCCGGCCTGATGGCCGCCCCGACGGCGACCGGCACCGTCGACGCGGCACCAGCCCGGCGCCCGCGCCGGCTGCCGGCCCGCGCCGCCGACGCGCTGGTCGTGGCCGGCTACCTGGCCCTGGCGGTGCTGCTGACCGTCGGCCAGTGGGGGCGGCCGGGGCGGCTGTTCCACCAGGCGGGGGACCAGATCCTCTTCGAGTGGATGCTGGCCCGCGCGGCCCGGGCCGTGACCGGCCTGGAGAATCCGCTGTACAGCTCGGCGCTGAACGCGCCGGACGGCGTGAACCTGATGGCCAACACCTCGGTGCTCGGCCTGGGCGTGCCGCTGACCCCGGTCACCCTGCTGTTCGGCTCGCAGGCGGCGTTCCTGGTGGCGGTGGTCGGCTGCCTCGCCGGCACCGCGACCGCCTGGTACGTCCTGCTGCGCCGCCGGCTGGTCGACTCCCGGGTGGCCGCGGCCGTCGGCGGCCTGTTCTGCGGCTTCGCCCCGGGCATGGTCGCGCAGGCCGGGGCGCACCTGCACATGGCCGCGCAGTTCCTGGTGCCGGCGATCCTGGCGCTGGTGTTCCACCCCGACCCGCGCCGGTCGGTGCGGCACGGGGCGCTGCTGGGGCTGCTGGTGGCGTACCAGGTCTTCCTCGGCGAGGAGGTGCTGGTCTTCCTGGTGCTGGCGGCCGGGACGTTCGCGCTCGCGTACGCGGCGGCCGACCGGTCGGCCGCCCGCCGGCTGGCGCCCGCGCTGCTCGTGCGGCTGGGGATCGGCGTGGCGGTCTCGCTGCCGCTGCTGGCGTACCCGCTGTGGTTCCAGTTCTTCGGCCCGGGCCACTACCGGGGAATGCCCTTCCACGCGTACGGCTACCAGCTCGACGCCGCGTCGTTCACCGCCTCCGCCCGGCAGACCGTGTTCGGCGACGACCATCTGCCGGGCCTGCTCGCGCCGAACCCGACCGAGGAGAACTCCTTCTTCGGGCCGGGGCTGCTGGTGCTCGCCGTGGTGATCGTGATCTGGCTGTGGCGCCGGCCGTCGGTCCGCGCGCTGGCCGTCTGCGGGGTGCTGTTCGCGCTGCTCTCCCTCGGCGCGCAGGTGCGCCTGGGCGGCACGGCCACCGGCATCCCGGGCCCGTACCGGCTGGTCGCGGAGCTGCCGCTGCTCGACCTCGCGGTGCCGGCGCGCTTCCCGCTGGTCTGCATCCCGGTGCTGGGCATCCTGCTCGCCCTCTCCCTGGACCGCCTCCGCGCCGCGGCGGGGGCCGAACCACGGGCGGGCGGGGTGCCGGTGCGGCTGCTCTGGGGCGGGGCGGTGGCCGCCGCGCTGCTGCCGCTGTTCCCCACCCCGATCCGGACCGTGCCGGCCTGGCCGGTGCCGGCCTTCGTGGCCGAGGGCGGCTGGCGCGCGTACGTCCCGCCGGGCCGGACCGTGGTGCCGGTGCCGCCGGTGACCGGCGCCGGGGTCAGCCCGGCGATGCTCTGGTCGGCCCGCACCGGGCTGGCCTTCCCGACGCCGGGCGGCTACTTCATCGGCCCCCGGGCCGCCGACGACCCGGCCGCCCGCTGGGGCGCGCCGGATCGTCCCACGGCCGTGCTGCTGCGCCGGGCGGCGGAGACCGGCGAGGTGCCGGCGGTCACCGACGCCGACCGCCGGCGCGCGGTGGAGGACCTGCGCCACTGGCGTGCCGCCGTGGTGGTCCAGGGTGGACTGCACCACGGCGACCCGGTCCGGCGTACGGTCGAGGCGCTCCTCGGCCCCGGCCGCGAGGTCGCGGGCGCCTACGTCTGGGACGTGCGCCCGTTGGTGGGGTGACTGGTCAGCCGACCAGGGGACGGACGTCCCACAGCCAGACGTCGTCGACGCGCTGCGGCGGGCCGATCAGCGCGGTCATCAGCTCCCGGAGGACCGCCTCGCGCGGATGCGCGCCGAGGACGACCACGGACGCCTTCCAGAACCGCAGGTCCTCGACCACCTGGCGGCGGTTCTCGTCGGTGAGCGGGGGCACCTCGCCGGAGTCCATCGTGGCGTAGACCAGGGTGCTGGTCGGCCGGTTCGGCGCGCCGAAGACGCCCTCGCCCAGCTCGTTCGGCCCGATGAAGTAGCCGCCGGGGATGGGGAACGCGTGCTGCGTCAGGGCGCTCCAGCGCAGCGTGGGCAGGCCGTGCACGTTGCTCGGGATCGGCACCGGCACCAGGGTCCGGCCCGCCGGCACGTACGGGCGCCAGCCGCCGGCGGTGATGAAGTGCGGCGGGGGCTCGACGGGCTGTGCCGGCAGCGGGCGGGGGACGAGCGGCAGCACGGCGAGCGCGACGGCCGCGTACCCGACCGGCCGGAGCCAGCGGCGGCGCGGCCCGGCGCCACCGGCGGTGTCGTCGCCGGAGCGCGGCGCGGGGACCGACGAACGGCCGGCCCCGGCCACCGCGTCCCAGGCCAGGGCGAGCAGCACGCCGACCGCCGCCCCCACCACCAGGGCCAGCCGGGTCGGCATCATCATCTCGACCAGCGGCAGGTCGTCGGGGATGTACGACCACGGGCCGTCCGTCTCGGTCTCCACCCCGTTCAGGCGCACCTTCGGGCCGATCGAGGCCACGGTGAAGACCACCACCAGCACCGCCACGATCCGGGCCGCGAGCGAGCGGCGCACCAGCAGCACCAGCGCCACCAGCGACAGCAGCACCAGCGGCCAGCCGAACCAGGTGTTCTGCTCGGTCAGCCCGATGGTCTTCTCCACCGCCTCGTCCCCGGCGACGGTGTCCCGGGCGAAGGTGACGAAGGCCGCCAGGTCCTCGCCCCAGTTGTGGAACACCCCACCCTGCAGGCCCCGGTAGGACTGCGGGCCGTTGAACTGGAACCAGATCGGGTAGGCCGTCAGCAGCAGGGCCAACCCGCCGCCCACGCCGAGCGCGGCGGCGAAGGTGCCGGCCACCGCCCGCGTCCGCGCCGGCCGCAGCACGGCGTACGCGACCACGGCGACCAGGCAGGCCAGCGCGGTCAGCAGCAGCATCTCCTCGTTGATGAAGATCTGGTACGCCACCAGCAGCCCGAGCACGACGCCGTTGCGCCGCCACCGGCCGGGCTCGCCCAGCCGGAACACCCGCAGCACGATGAGCGGCAGCAGGAAGTTCGAGACGAAGTTGGGCTGACCGTTGGCGTGGTGCACGATGCCGGGCGCGAAACCGAGGAACGCGCCGCCGACGAAGGCCGCCGCCCGGGAGCGCACCAGGTGCCGCGACAGCACCCAGTACGACGTGCCGGCCGTCGCGGCCAGCGCGGCGCCCAGGTAGAGCGCGTACATGACCTGCGGGCCGAGGAGCATGGTCAGCGGCGCCAGCGGCAGCGTCACCCCGAGCAGCGAGGTGTTCGCCATCATGTTCACCCCGTCCGGGGCGTTCTGGCGGGCGGTGAACAGCGGGTTCTCCAGGTGCCGCAACGAGTACGCGCCGTGCGAGAAGAGCCACTCGAACCAACTGTGGTCGGTGGGCAGGTGCGACGACACCCGGTTCTGCACGTCCACCCAGTAGTTCAGGCACACGAGAACGCCGAGCAGGACATAGGCTCCGATGGCCAGTACGTCGGCGCGGGCCGGCCTCCGCCGGGGCCGCCGCGACGGCTCGGCCGCGACGGGCGCGGAGACGGAGTTCAGCGAGGGGTCTACCACCGGCACAGCCACGACGCGCCATCGTACAGGCGCGGATGCGTCGCTTTTGCCGGGCCGGTGCCTCCCCGGCCGGTTTGCCGGCCGGCGCGGGGGTGTGACGGGGAGGACGGCGCGTGACGGTCATCGACCTCGGTGAGCGGCGGGAGGTCCCGCCGCCGGCCGGCCCCGGGCCGGGTCGGGCGGTCCGCCGCTGGGCACCCGCCCTCGTCGCCCTGCTCTGTCTGGCCGTGTTGACCGCCGCCGCGCCCCAGGCCGCGCACCCGCCCGGTGCCGTCGTCCCGGCCCGCCCGGACGCCGACGTCGTCGTCGCGGGCGACCTGCTGTTGGTGGTGGACCGCACCGGGCCCGGCGTGGCGCCCGGCCCCGGCCCGGCGCCCCGGGTGGCCGCTCATCAGCTGCCCTCGGGCCGTCCACTGTGGCACCTTCCGCTGACCGGGCCGGTGAGTCCCTTCCCCGTCGTGCGCGTCGGCGACGTGGTGGTGCTCGGCATGCCGGAGGAGCCGGCGGGGCCGCAGGTCGTCGGGCTCGCCGCCGCCGACGGCGCGGTGCGCTGGCGCGTCGACGGGCGGTTGGACGGCGCCACGCCGGCCGGAAACCTGCTCGTGTGGGGGACCGCCGGCACCCGGCCGGGGGCGCCGGTGCTGCGGTCGGTCGACGCCGCCAGCGGTGCGGTCCGCTGGACGCGGCGGCTGCCCCCGGGGGCCCTGCACTGGTCGACCCGGGACGGCCGGGTGACGCTGCTGACGGTGCTCGACGGCGGGCGGCTGGAGCTGCGCGACCCGGACTCGGGCGACGTCCTGCACGCGGCGGCCCTGCCCGCCGCGGCCGGGCCGCCCGAGGTGCTCGGGGTCACCGACGACGTGGTCCTGGTGTCCGAGGGGCCCGCTGTGCTGTCCGCCTACGACACCGCCGCCCTGCGCCGACGGTGGAGCGTGCCGCGCGGCCCGTCCGCCCGGCCGTACGCCTTCGGTTGCGGCGTGGTGATCTGCGTCGGGGACGGCGGGCGCTTGCGGCTGCTCGACCCCGCCACCGGCAGCGCCCGCTGGCGCGCCGACGACTGGCCGCTGCTGACTCCCGTGGGCGATCGGCTGCTGGCGGCTGGCTATCCGCGCGGCGGTGCGGCGGAACACGTGCTGCTCGACGCGGCGACCGGTCGCCCGGTGCGGGAGCTGGGCCGCTGGCAGTTGGGTGACCTGGCGCCGTGGGAGGACCCCGCGGTCCTGCACCGTCGGCAGCGGGACGGGCGGGTCCTGGTCGCCCGGCTCGACGAGCGGGGGGACGGCATCCGGGTGCTGGCGGCCCTGCACGGTGTGGTCGGGGCGTGCGGCGCGTACGGGTCGCTCGTCCTCTGCCGCCGGGAGGGCGGCGCGTACGGGGTCTGGGAGCTGCCCGGATGACCGGCGGGGAGGGGCGGGCATGACCCTGATCGACCTCGGCGAGCTGCGCGACGGGCCGGACGGCGAGGCGCCGCTGCCCCGCCCGCCCCGCGCCGTCGGCCGGCCGCTGCGGGTGGCACTGGTGCTCGCGCTGCTCGTGGCGACCCTGGCCGGCGCCGCGCCGACACCGGAGCGGGTCTCGGTCGTCGTGCCGGCCCGCGTCGGGTCCGAGGCGTTCCTCGACGGCGACCGGTTCTACGTGGTCGAACCGGCCGAGGGGGAGCCCGGGGGGACCGTCGAGGTGCGCGCCTACGCCCTGCCCGCCCGGACCCCCGCCGACGGGCGGGCACCGGCTCCCCTTTGGCGCGCCCGCCTCCTCGCGCCTGGCCGGTTCTGGCAGGTGCAGACCGGGCCCGGGGTGGTGCTGTTCTCGGTCACCGGGGACCAGAGCCTCGGCCAGACGATCGCCCTCGACCCCGCCACCGGCCGGGAGCGCTGGCGGCAGGCCGGCTACCACTGGGCGGACGTCGCCGGGACGCTGCTGATGCAGGACGCCGCCGCCCTGCGGTCCGTGGACCCGGCCTCCGGGCGGGCGCTCTGGTCGGTGCCGACGCCGCCCGAGGGGGTGCGCTTCGGCGTCCGCGACGGGCTGGTCGAGCGGTTCGTGCTGGTCACGGCCGACGGGCGGGCGGAGGTGCGCGACCCCCGCTCGGGCGACCTGCTGCACGCGGCGGACCTGCGCCTCGACGGGCAGCCCTCGTTCGGTCAGCCGACGGTCATCGACGACCTGTTGCTGGTCGCTCGGGCCGGCGTGGTGACCGCGTACGGGCTGGACGGGCTGCGACCGCGGTGGGCGGCGCGCGTGCCGCTGGTCGAGCACGTCGTCGACTGCGGCGAGTTGCTCTGCGCCGCCGGGCAGACCGGGGGCTTCCGTGCGCTCGACCCGGCCACCGGCGCACTCCGCTGGACCGCGGAGGGGTGGCTGGGGGTGCTGTCCGGCCGCGAGGGGCGGCTCCTGGCGCTCGCGCCGGGGTCGACCGGGGAGCGGTTCAGCGTGCTCGACGCGGCGACCGGTCGGCAGGTCGCCGACCTGGGCACGTGGCAGCTGATGCCGTGGCAGGACGGCGACCGGCTCCTCGCCGTGCGGCCGGCCGCATCCGGCGGCGGACTGGTGGTCGGCGAGTTGGACGTCGTGGCCGGCCGGTCCCGGGTTGTCGACCTGCTCAGGGACGCCTCCGGGGACTGCCGGGGCGGCACGGAGGCCGTGTTGTGCCGGCTGCGCACCGGCGAGTACGGCGTCTGGCGGTTCGAGGGCTGAGCCCGGGCACGCCGGATGGTCGTCCGGCCCGCGCCGCCGGGTTACCCGTCGGGCTGCTCCGGGTGCCGGGTCACCAGTTGGGCTGCTCCGGCGCCGGGGGCAGCGGCACGCCGGGCGGCCGGAGCACATACGCCACCCCGCCGCTGCCGGCCTGCCAGGCGGCCTCGAACCGGTCCCGGTCGACGGTCCGGCGCACCGCGTCGTCGTCCGGGGCGTACGGGTCGTTGAGCACCGGCGCGCCGGTGTCGGTGAAGCCCACCAGCACCAACAGGTGCCCGGCGGTGTCGTAGTCCAGGCCGGGCACCTGGCCGGCGGTGAACGCGGCGGAGACGATCAGCGGGATGCCGGCCGCCACGAACGCCTCCGCCTCGGCCAGCGAGCGCAGCCGGGTGACGAAGGCGTCTACCCCGTGCAGCCCGGCGTACGCGGTGTTGAAGGGCCAGTTGCCGGCCCCGGCGTAGGCGTGGTCGTAGCAGTGCCGGGCGGCGTGCACCACCACCGGGCGGGGGCCGGCCGGGGCCACCCAGGCGTACCGGTCCGGGGCGGGGGCGGCGTCCCAGAAGGCGAGCACCATCGACGTGCAGGTGGGGCTGCACCAGGAGTCCCCGCCGCCGCCCCACTGCGGGTGCGCGCCGGCGTGCAGCCGCTGCGAGTAGCGCGGCACGTCCAGCACGGTGCCCCAGGCGGCCGGCGTCGTCCGGGCGGCACCGGGTGCGGCGGCCGGGGCCGCGGCGACTCCGGCGGGCCGGGCTTCCGCGCCGGGCGGGGCCGCCACGGATGGTGGACCCTCGGCCGCCGGCCGGGTCGCCGCGGCCTCCGCGCGCGGTGCGGAGGCGACGGCCCCGACCGTACGCAGCACCGGCGTGGTGCCGGCGTCGGCGTCCGCCGGCCGGAGCAGGGTCACCCGGGCCTGCCAGCCGGTGACCGTCGCGCCCGTGACGAGCAGGGTGTCCGTGTCCACCCGGGCGTCGGCGTCGCGCTGCCCGGGCACGGAGGTGCGGCGGAACGCCTCGTCGTCGGCGGCCCAGTCGGCGAGGACGTACCAGCCGGTGGACGGGGCGTCGTCGTGCCAGCCGCGCAGCTCCACCCGCAGCCAGCAGCCGCCCGGCGTCTGCCCGGTCCACGAGGGCACCACGTCGCGGACGGCGAAGCCGGCCGGCACGGGCGGCGAGGTCCAGCTGCCCGCGGCGTACCGGCGGGTGCGGCCGTCGGCGTCGGTGTGGTCGATCCGGTCGACCGGGTCGGCCAGTTCGAGCCCCGCGGGGACGGCGCGCAGCCCGGCCAGGACGCCCCGGTCCGCGTCGTCCGGCAGACGGAAGCCCCGGTAGGCGACGTCCCGCCCGGCCGTCGGCGCCGCGTCGGTCATGCGTCTCCCCGTCCGTCGCGAAGGTTGGTGCCGAAAAGCATCGCGTACGACGAAGGTTTTCTGCAACGGTGGCCGGCCCGGACGGCGGGTGCGGCCCGGGTTGGCGGCCCGCACTAGGTTGTCGGGTGGTCAGGGCGCGAGGAGGCCGGGATGCGGGTACTGGTGGTCGAGGACGAGCGCAACCTCGCCGACGCGATCGTGCGGGGGCTGCGCAAGCGGGGCATGGCGGTGGACGTCGCCTACGACGGTGACAGCGGCCACGAGATGGCGTTCGTCACCCGCTACGACGTGGTGGTGCTGGACCGGGACCTGCCCGGCGTGCACGGCGACCAGATCTGCGCGGACCTGGCGGCCTCCGGCGCGCTCACCCGCGTGTTGATGCTGACCGCCAGCGGCACCGTCGCCGACCGCGTCGAGGGGTTGCAGCTCGGCGCCGACGACTACCTGCCCAAGCCGTTCGCCTTCGACGAGTTGGTCGCCCGGGTGCAGGCGCTCGGCCGGCGGGCCACCCCGGCCGCGCCGCCGGTGCTGGAACTCGCCGATCTGGTGCTCGACCCGGCCCGCCGGGTCGCCACCCGGGGCGGGCAGCCGGTCGACCTGACCAACAAGGAGTTCGGCGTGCTCTGCGAGCTGCTCAAGGCGCGCGGCGCGGTGGTCTCCAGCGAGGAGCTGCTGGAGCGGGTCTGGGACGCCAACACCGACCCGTTCACCACCATCGTCCGGGTCACCGTGATGACGCTGCGCAAGAAGCTGGGCGACCCCCCGCTGATCGAGACGGTGGTCGGCGCCGGCTACCGCACGGCGGAGGTGGCACGGTGAGCGCGAGGAGTGAGCCGGTTTTGCGAGCCCCGCAGTCGCGAACGAAGGTGGCACGGTGAGCGCGAGGAGTGAGCCGGTTTTGCGAGCCCCGCAGTCGCGAACGAAGGTGGCACGGTGAGCGCGAGGAGTGAGCCGGTTCTGCGAGCCCCGCGGTCCAAACCGAAGGACCCGGCCGTGCGGAGGCGCCTGCGGCCCACCCTGCGGCTGCGGCTGACCCTGCTCAACGGCGTGCTGCTGGTCGGCGCCGGGGCGATCCTGGTGCTGCTGGCCTGGCTGCTGGTCCGCGACGCGCTGCGCCCGACCGACGAGTTGCTCCCCGGCACGACCGTGGTGCTGGCCGACGGGCGGTCGCTGGACGCCGCGCAGTGGCAGCGGCAACTGGTCGACGCCGCCAGCACGGAGCTGCTGGTCAAGGGCCTGGTGGCGCTGCTGGCGATCAGCGTCGTCGGAGTGGCCGGGGCGTACGCGGTGGCCGGGCGGGCGCTGCGCCCGCTGCACCAGGTCACCGCCACCGCCCGGCGGCTCGGCGAAACCACCCTGGACCAGCGGATCGGCTACTCCGGCGCCGACGACGAGGTGGCCGAGCTGGCGAAGACGTTCGACGCGATGCTGGACCGGATCGCCGCCGCGTTCGAGGCGCAGAAGCGCTTCGTCGCCAACGCCTCGCACGAGCTGCGCACCCCCCTCGCCGTGATGCGTACCGAGATCGACGTGACGCTCAGCGACGACGAGGCGGACGCCGCCGAGTACCGCCGGATGGCCACGGTCGTGCGGGACGCCTCCGAGCGGGCCAACGGGCTGGTCGACGCCCTGCTGGTGCTGGCCCGCAGCGAGGCCCAGGCGGGCCGCCGGCTCGGCCGCCGCACCGAGTGCGACCTCGCCGCCGGCACCGCCAACGCCCTGTCGGCCGTACGCCGGGAGGTGGAGCGGATCGGGTTGCGGGTGCAGACGTCGCTGGAGTCCGCGCCGGTGGTCGGCGATCCGGGGCTGCTGGACCGGTTGGCCGGCAACCTGATCGAGAATGCGGTGCGTTACAACCACCTGCACGGCCGGCTCTGGGTGCGTACGGGCTCGGACGGGTGCCGGTCCTGGCTGGTGGTGGGCAACACTGGCTTCGAGGTGGACCAGGCCGACGTGCCGGGCCTGTTCGAGCCGTTTCGGCGCGGCGGCCGGGAGCGCACCGGCGCGCGCGGCTCGGGCCTCGGGCTCTCCATCGTCCGGGCGGTCTGCGACGCGCACGGCGGCACGGTCAGGGTGATCGCCCAGCCCGGCGGCGGGCTGGAGGTCACGGTGACCCTGCCGGCGGCGGAGGCCGCCCCGGCGGTGACCGCCGAGGAACCGGCCGCCGGGCGGTGACGCGGCACCGGGGGTTGCGGGTCGGGCCGGCCCGATGGAAGGATCATGGCGTCAGCCCGACATCCGGAGGGGGGTGCGTCGAATGTTCACCGTCATGATCTCCGCGCCCCGTCTCGCCGGCTGACCCTCACGCACGCGGGGCGCCTCCATCCGTAGCGGAGGAACCCGTGTATCCACGGATCCACAACATCAGTTTCGATTGTCACGACACCTACGCCCTGTCCGGCTTCTGGTCGGCGGTGCTCGGCTACGCCCGGCACGCCGACGACGCACCGGGCGACCCGGAGGCGGTCCTGCTGCCACCGGGCGGCGACACCACCCCGAGCGTGTTCTTCCAGCAGGTGCCCGAGGTCAAGACGGTCAAGAACCGGGTGCACGTCTGCCTGCAACCGGCCGGTCGGACCCGCGACCAGGAGGTCGAGCGGGTGCTCGGGCTCGGCGCGGTCCTGGTGGACGACCAGCGGCGCGCCGACGGTACGGGCTGGGTGGTGCTCGCCGACCCGGAGGGCAACGAGTTCTGCGTCCTGCGCGGGGCGGCGGAGCGGGCGGGTGCGTCCACCGAGGAGGAAAACCAGTGAGCGCGACCATCCACAACATCGGCATCGACTGCCGCGACACGTATGCCCTGGCCGGCTTCTGGGCGCAGGTCTTCGACTGCCCCCGGCAGCCGGACGACTTCCCCGGTGACCCGGAGGCCATGCTGCTGCCCCCGGGGGGCCCGGAGGTGCTCTTCCTGGCCGTGCCCGAGGGCAAGACGGTGAAGAACCGCCTGCACCTCGACCTGGAGCCCGCGGACCGGACCCGGGACGAGGAGGTCGCGCGGCTGTTGGCCATCGGCGCCACCCACGTCTCCGACAACATCCGCCCGGACGGTTCGGGCTGGGTGGTGCTCGCCGACCCGGAGGGCAACGAGTTCTGCGTGCTGCGCAGCGCCGCCGAGCGGGCGGCCACGGCGGGCTGACGCGACAGGGCCCGTCACCGGTGGTGACGGGCCCCTGCCTGCTCGGGTCAGTACTTCTGCTCGATCTGGCCGCGGATCTCGACGAACTCCGCCGCCGCGGCGGCCGAGGACGAGAAGAACATCACGATGATCCCGACGCTGCCGTGGTCGGCCCACGCGCAGACGCCCAGCGGCACGTCGGCGGACTCGCCGTCGCCGCACCTGGCCTCGCCGCCGTTCGGGCCCGGGGCGATGCTGGTCAGCCTCTTGACCGCCAGCTCCTTGGAGATCCCCTTGACCGCGTCGTCGAGTTCACGCTCGGGGTTGAGCACGAAGGTGGAGGCCGCGACCACCATGACCATGTCGCGCTCGTCGGCGCTGCCGTAGAAGGCGCCGGCCACGCCCGTCGCCTGGGGCACCGAGGACTTCAGTTCCCGCACCATGTCGTCGGCCAACTTCTTCAGCGTCGGCTCGGTGCTCTGCGGGCGGCCCGCGAGGGTCTCCGGCGTGACGACCCGGATCCGGGGGGTGGAACTGGTCTCCGGGGACGGGGTGGCCTCCGACGACGGCGCGGCGCTCGGCGTGGCGCTCGACGCCGGGGTCGCCGTCGCCGTCGGCGTCGGGCTCACGACCGGGGTGTCGTTGTCGGAGAGGGCGACGTAGCCCACGGCGCCCCCGCCGAGGCAGAGCACCAGCAGCCCGACGATGCCCAGGGTCAGGACCAGGTTGAGGTGCGACCGCGCGGGCCCGCCAACCGGCTGGGGCGCGCCGGCGTACTGCGGCGGGTAGCCGGCGTACGGGGCGGGTGGGAAGCCCTCCTGCGGCGTGACGGGATATCCGCCGTACGGCTGGGTGGGGTACGGGGCCGCGGGGGAGCCGGAGGCCGGCGCGGCGGACCAGCCGCCGTGGTGCGGCGGCTGCCCGCCCGACGGCGGCCAGCCCTCCGCCGGCGGCACGGGGTAGCTGTCCGGCTGCGGCGGGTGGAAGTCGTAGTGGGTGTCGTGCTCGTGCTGCCCGGACCAGGGATCGACCGGCGGTGAGGACATGGATCAGCTCCAGGCGACGTTGCGAACGCGTGATGGTAGCCAGCCACAACTGCGTCCCGCTATCCCCTTCCCGACCGGGCGGGCCGCAACGACGATCGCGGTGGCCGCCACCATCCAAGCCGGACGGGGCGACCACCGCGAACGCGGGGGAGCGGGGTGGACTCAGGCGGGCAGGCTGGCGACCCCGCGCGGCAGGAACCGCTGGCCCGTCACCTGCTCCGAGGTGCCGGTCCGGTCCAGGTACGGCGTGACGCCGCCCAGGTGGAACGGCCAGCCGGCACCGAGGACCATGCACAGGTCGATGTCCTGCGCCTCGGCGACGACGCCCTCGTCGAGCATGAGCCGGATCTCCTGGGCCAGCGCGTCGAGCGCGTTCTGGCGCACCTGCTCGGCGGTGAGCGGCTGGTCGCCGACCACCAGCAGCTTCGCCACCTCGTCGTTGACCTGGTCGTCGACGACGATCGGCTGACCGGAGTCGGCGATCCGCTTGAGGTTCTCGCTGACCCCGAACCGGTCCGGGAACGCGGCGTGCAGGGTACCGCCCACGTGGTACGCGACGGCCGGCCCGACGAGCTGGAGCAGGGCGAGCGGGCGCATCGGCAGGCCCAGCGGGTCCAGCGCGCTGTTCGCCACGTCCAGCGGGGTGCCGGCGTCGACGGCCGCGAAGACGGTGCCCAGGAAGCGGGTGAGCAGCCGGTTGACCACGAACGCCGGCGCGTCCTTCACCAGCACCGAGGACTTCTTGAGCTGCTTGCCGACCGCGAAGGCGGTGGCGAGGGTGGCGTCGTCCGTCCGCTCGCCCCGGACGATCTCCAGCAGCGGCATCATGGCGACCGGGTTGAAGAAGTGGAAGCCGACCACCCGCTCCGGGTGCTCCAGCTCGGCCGCCATCGCGGTGACCGACAGCGACGAGGTGTTCGTCGCCAGCACGGCCTCCGGCTTGACGATCTTCTCCAGCTCGGCCCAGACCTGCTTCTTGACGTTCAGGTCCTCGAAGACCGCCTCGATGACGAAGTCGGCGTCCGCGAAGACGCCCTTGTCGACCGAGCCGCTGACCAGGCCGTACAGCTTGGCGGCGGTGCCCTTGTCCATCCGGCCCTTGCTGACGGCCTTCTCGATCTGGGTGTGCACGTAGCCGACGCCCTTGTCGACCCGGGCCTGGTCCAGGTCGGTCAGCACGACCGGCACCTGGAGGCGGCGGGCGAAGAGCAGGGCGAGCTGGCTGGCCATCAGGCCGGCGCCGACGATGCCCACCTTGGTGACCGGGCGGGCCAGGCCCTTGTCGGGCGCGCCGGCCGGCCGCTTGGCCCGCCGCTGCACCAGGTCGAAGGCGTACAGGCCGCTGCGCAGTTCCTCCGAGAAGACCAGGTCCGCCAGGGCCTCGTCCTCGGCGGCGGTGCCCGTCGCGAAGTCGGCGTCCTTCGCCGTCTCCAGCAGGTCCAGCGCCTTGTACGCGGCCGGGACCGCGCCGTGCAGCCGCTGGTCCAGGGTCGACCGGGCGAAGTAGAGCACGCCCGCCCACATGTCCTTGTCGACCTCGGGACGGGTCACGGTGACCTCGCCGCGGACCACGCCGGCGGCCCACTCCAGGGACCGCTCCAGGAAGTCCGCCGGCTCCAGCAGCACGTCCGCGATGCCCATCTCGGCGGCCTGCTTCGGCTTGAGCATCTTGTTCTGCATCAGCGGGTTCTGGATGACCACCTGGGTCGCCGCCGGGATGCCGATCAGGTTCGGCAGCAGCTGGGTGCCGCCCCAGCCGGGGACCAGGCCGAGGGAGACCTCGGGCAGGGCCAGCGCCGCGGCGCCGCCGGAGAGCGTCCGGTAGTGGCAGTGCAGGGCCAGCTCCAGGCCGCCGCCCATCGCCGCGCCGTTGACGAAGGCGAAGGTCGGGATCTCGCTGTCCCGGAGCCGGGCGAAGACCCGGTGGCCGAGCCGGCCGATCTCCAGGGCCTGCTCGCGGTCGGCGAGCTGCGGGAGGCTGGTGAGGTCCGCGCCCACGCAGAAGACGTACGGCTTGCCGGTGACCGCGATGAACGCCGGGTTCGCCGCCACGGCGGCGGTGATCGCCTCGTCCAGGCTGGTCAGGCCACCCGGGCCGAAGCTGTTCGGCTTGGTGTGGTCGAAGCCGTTGTCCAGGGTGATCAGGGCGGCCGGCCGGTCCAGCCCCGGTACGTTCACCTGGCGCAGCAGCGCCTTGGTGACGACCTCGTTCGGTGCGGCGAGGCTCACTGCGTCTCCTTCGTTCGCGACTGCGGGACTCGCAGGCCCGGCTCGTTCCTCGCGCTCACTTGTCTCCACCCTCCCAGTGCGGGTTCTCCCAGATCACGGTGCCGCCCATGCCGATGCCGATGCACATGGCGGTGAGGCCGTAGCGGACCTCCGGGTGCTCGGCGAACTGCCGGGCGAGCTGCGTCATCAGCCGTACGCCCGAGGAGGCGAGCGGGTGACCGATGGCGATCGCGCCGCCCCACGGGTTGACCCGGGGGTCGTCGTCGGCGATGCCGAAGTGGTCGAGGAAGGCGAGCACCTGCACGGCGAACGCCTCGTTCAGCTCGAACAGGCCGATGTCGTCGATGGTCAGGCCGGCGAGGCGCAGCGCCTTCTCGGTCGACGGGATCGGGCCGACGCCCATCACCTCGGGCTCGACGCCGACGAAGCCGAACGAGACCAGCCGCATGGCGACCGGCAGGCCCAGCTCGCGGGCGACGTCCTCGGAGGCGAGCAGGCTGGCGGTGGCGCCGTCGTTCAGGCCGGCCGCGTTGCCCGCGGTGACCTTGCCGTGCGGGCGGAACGGGGTCTTCAGGGTGGCGAGCTTCTCCAGCGAGGTGTCCCGGGGCGCCTCGTCCACCGTGGCCAGGCCCCAGCCGCCGTCGGCGTCGCGGATCGCCATCGGCACCAGGTCGTCCTGGAGCTTGCCGTTGGCGTACGCCTTCGCGGTCTTCTGCTGCGAGGCGAGCGCGAAGGCGTCGGCGCGCTCCTTGGTGACGTGCGGGACGCGGTCGTGCAGGTTCTCCGCGGTCGCGCCCATGACCAGGGCGGACGGGTCGACCAGCTTCTCCGCGACGATCCGCGGGTTGGGGTCGACACCCTCGCCCATCGGGTGGCGGCCCATGTGCTCGACGCCCCCGGCGATGGCGACGTCGTACGCGCCCATGGCGATGCCGCTGGCGACGGTGGTCACCGCGGTCATCGCGCCGGCACACATCCGGTCGATCGCGAAACCGGGGACGGTCTTGGGCAGGCCGGCCAGCAGGGCGGCCGTGCGGCCGATGGTCAGGCCCTGGTCGCCGATCTGGGTGGTGGCGGCGATGGCGACCTCCTCGACCCGCTCCGGCGGCAGCTGCGGGTTGCGGCGCAGCAGTTCGCGGATGCAGCGGATCACCAGGTCGTCGGCGCGGGTGTTGGCGTACATGCCACCCGCCTTGCCGAAGGGGGTGCGGACGCCGTCGACGAAGACGACATCCCGGACTTCACGGGGCACTGGAGCCTCCTTTTCGACCATGATTCGGCCTCCGCGCCGACAGGCGGCACGGCGGACCGAATGAAGGTCGCCGGCACGGGCGTGTTCCCCCGGATGCTACTCGCCAGTAACCACCGCCGGCACCCACCCCCATGTGGCCAACCCCACACCCACCCCCCGCCCCACCCGCCCCCGCCCGCTACGGGTCCACGCGTTGATCATGAGGTTGTTGTCTCGACACGCCGGGGGTGGCGACAACAACTTCATGATCAACGGCGCGGGGGCGGGCGGGGGAGGGGGCGGGGTGGGGGTGGGGGTCAGGTGGGTGGGGGTGGGTCGGTTAGGGCCTCGGTGAGGTCGGGGAGGAGGAGGTTGATCTGCCACTCGCGGGCGTTGAAGCCGCGCAGCGTCTCCGCCACGGTCTCCTCGGTGACCTCCTCGGGAGGGACCCAGGCCAGGCGGCGGATCGAGTCGGGGGCGATCAGGTTCTCCGGGGGCAGGCGGTGCGCCCCGGCGATCCGGACCACCACCTCCCGGCACCGGGCCAGTCGGGCCGCCGCCACCGGGTCCCGCTCGGCCCAGCGGTGCGGCGGCGGGGGACCCTCGACCGTCGGGGCGACCGGCAGCGCGTCCTCCGGCAGTTGCCGGGCGTCGTCCAGCGCCGCCAGCCAGGTGCGGGCCAGCCGCCGCACCGAGCGGCCGCCGAATCCGGGCAGGGTGAGCAGGGTCTTCTCGTCCTTCGGGTCCAGCTCGGCCGCCGCGACGATGGCCGAGTCCGGCAGCACCCGCCCCGGCGCGGCGTCCCGTCGGGCCGCGATCTGGTCCCGGGCGTACCAGAGGGAGCGCACGCGCGCCTGCGCGCGCGCCCCGCGCACCCGGTGGATGCCGGAGGTGCGGCGCCACGGCTCGGCGCGGACCCGGGGCGGCCGGGCGCCGGTGCGCACCAGCGCGGCGAACTCCTCCGCCGCCCAGGCGGACTTGCCCTGCCGGGTCAGCTCCTCGTCGAGCGCGTCGCGCAGGTCGACCAGCATCTCCACGTCCAGCGCCGCGTAGGTGAGCCAGGACTCCGGGAGGGGGCGGCTCGACCAGTCGGCTGCCGAGTGGTGCTTCTCCAGGCTGTAGCCGAGTAGCTGCTCGGTCAGCGCGGCCAGGCCGACCCGCTCGAACCCGGCCAGCCGGGCGGCCAGTTCGGTGTCGAAGAGCCGGCGCGGGCGCAGCCCCACCTCGGCCAGGCAGGGCAGGTCCTGGCTGGCCGCGTGGAGGACCCACTCGGCCTCGCCGATCACCTCGTCGAGGGCGGTGAGGTCGGGCAGCGGCAGCGGGTCGATCAACGCCGTGCCGGAGCCGGCCCGGCGCAGCTGCACCAGGTATGCCCGCTGGCTGTAGCGGTAGCCCGAGGCCCGCTCGGCGTCCAGGGCGACCGGGCCGGTGCCGGCGGCGAAGCGGGCCACGACCTCGGCGAGCTCGTCCGGCGTGGCCGCCGGCTGGGGTGTGCCCTCGCGCGGGGCGGTCAGCGGAACGGGCCCGTCGGCGTTCGGTTCGGTACCCGCGTCCTCCGGCTCCGGCCGGGCCGACGGCGGGTGGTGCGCTTCGTTTCCCGTACGGCTTTCGGCGGCCCGACGGCGCAGGGGTGGTTCGTCGGTCACCTGACAACCCTAGTGCGCGACGCGATCCGACGGGTGCAGCCGGTCCGGTGCGTGTCGATCGGACGGTCGGACGGAGCCTCCCCCGGCCGGACATCGGGGAAGACAAACCCCTTTCGCGCAGGTACGGTCCATCGAGCCGTTTGCGCCGGTACGGCATCATCAGGCCCCGGGACACCGCGGGGCGGCTACGGGGAGGGCAAGGCGATCATGACTGCTGGCTACGGGTCGGCGGACACGGGTCCGGCGGGGCCGGGCGACGGGAGCTACCGGCCGGGGCCGCTGCCGCCCCGGATCGAGCCGCCCGCGCCGGCGTACCCGCAGAACGTCCCGGGACAGGCCCCCGCCGCGCCGCCGCGGACGACCTGGTCACCGCCCCAGCAACAGGGCCAGTGGGGCGCCGCCCCGGTCGCCCCCGCCGGCTGGGGGCAGGGGGGCGCGCCGTCCGCCACCCCGACAGCCCCCGGCGGCCCGACGTCCGCCGGAGCCGCCCCGGGCACCGGCTGGCCTCCCGCCGCCGGCCAGGCGTCCCCGGGTGCCCCCGGGCAGCCACCCGTGCCCGGCCAGCCGCCGGCCGCCGGGCCGGCCCAGCCGTACCCCGCCGGTCCCGTCCAGGCGGGCGCCGCGCCGGCCTCCCGGGGCCGCTGGCTGACCGTCACCGCGCTCGTGCTCGCCGGCCTGCTGGCCGTGGTGACGGGCGTGCAGGCGTACCAGATCCACGGGCTCTCGGACCGGCTCGGCGACACCGACCGCCGGCTGGACGCGGCGCAGGCGGCCGACGGGACCCGGCTCGACGGGCTGGAGAGCCGGGCCGAGGCGCTGGAGAAGCAGGCGGGCGCCGCGTTCAACCCGGAGGCCGTCGCCAGCGCGGTGCTGCCCAGCGTGTTCCGGGTCCGGGCCGGCAACTCCACCGGCACGGCGTTCGCCATCGGCAAGCCGGCCGCCGGCGGGGGCACCAACCTGTTCACGAACTACCACGTGGTGGAGTCGGTCTGGGAGGCCGGCGAGCGGGAGGTCTTCCTGGAACGCACCGACCAGCGCTTCCCGGCGACCATCGTCCGGGTCGACGAGGCGAACGACGTCGCCCACCTGCGGACCACCGGCAAGTTCACCGGCCTGGTCGCCGCCCCGGCCGCCGTGAAGTCCGGGCAGCAGATCGTCGTCGTCGGCGCGCCGCTCGGCCTGGAGGACAGCGTCACCACCGGCGTGGTGAGCGCCTTCCGCGAGGCGGGCGGCGGCCAGGGTCCCGTCGTCCAGTTCGACGCCCCGATCAACCCCGGTAACTCCGGCGGCCCGGTGATCAACGGCAGCAAGCAGGTGGTCGGCATCGCCACCGCCAAGGCCCGCGACGCCGAGGGGATCGGCCTCGCCGTGCCGATCAAGGTCGCCTGCGACGGTTTCAAGATCTGCTGACCCGGTCAGCACCCGACCCGTACCAACCCGGCCCGGCGGACCATGCTCCCCGGACCAGCTCACGTGGAGGAAGAACGACATGTCCCAGCCACCGACCGGGCCGGGCGGCTACCCGCCGTACCCGCCGCAGCCGCCGGCCGCGCCCGGTCAGCCGCCGTCGGGCGGCGTCCCGCACGGCACCACCTACGGCACCCCCCGCCAGCACACCCCCGAGCAGGCCGTGCCGCAGCAGTACGGCACCCAGCCCGCCGGGTCCTCCGGCTACCCGCAGTCCGCGCCGCCCGCCGGGTCCTCCGGTTACCCGCAGTCCGCGCCGCCCGCCGGGTCCTCCGGTTACCCGCAGTCCGCGCCGCCGGCCGGGTCCGGCTACGCCCCGGCCGGCACGCCGGCTGCCGCGCCCCAGGCCGGCCAGGTCTCCGTCCCGCCCGCCTTCGGGCAGCCGATGTCCGTGCCCCCGGCGTCCGGGCCGGCGTACGGGCAGCCGATGTCGGTCCCGCCCGGCTCCGCCCCGCCCTTCGGTGCCCCCGCGCCGGGTGCCGGCAAGAGCCGCAAGGTGCTGGTCCTGGCCGTGGTGGCCGGGCTGCTCTTCGTCCTGGGCGGGGTGATGACCGGCCTGTTCGTCAGCACGAGCAGCGAGCTGGACCGCACCGAGAAGAAGATGGCCAGCGAGGTCAGCCAGCGCGACGGCACCATCGCGGCCAACGGCAAGGAGATCGAGAAGCTCAAGGCCGACCTCCAGTCGGTGAAGGACAAGCTGGACGACACCGAGCAGGACCTCACCGGCACCCGCAACGACCGGGACGAGCAGGCCCGACAGAAGAAGGTCATCGCCAACTGCCTCGACAAGCTCACCACCGCTCTCGGCGCGGCGGCGGCCGGCAACAAGGCGGCCTACGACAAGGCCGTCCAGGGCATGGACAAGATCTGCAACGAGGCCGAGAAGTATCTGTGAGGTGACCCGTCGCGGGGTCAGGCCGCGCCGGCGGGGCGACGCTCCGGCAGCGCGGTCACCCCGGGCGGGGGCAGCCCGGCGGTCGAGGCCAGCAGCGCGCACCAGGCGAGCAGATGCGGGGCGAGGTCGTCGTCGACCGGCGTCCAGGAGGCGCGGATCTCGATGTCGCCGGCCGCGGGTGGCCCGGCCAGGTCGCCGAACCGGGTCGACATGGTCTGGGTGATCGTGCCGCCGATCGCGGTGTGGCCGGCGTCCTGCGCGTCCAGGGCGTCGGTCAGCCACGTCCAGCCCACCCCGGGCAGCAGCGGGTCGGCGGCCAGGTCGACCTCCAGCTCCGCCGTCACGTAGGTGACCAGCCGCAGGGTGCCCCGCCAGGCCTCGTGCCCGGCCGGGTCGTGCAGCAGGATGAGCCGCCCGGAGGCCACCTCGTCGCCGTCGCGCACGACGGTGGCGGAGAGCGCGAAGGCGTACGGGGCGAGGCGCTGCGGCGCGCCGACCTCCTCCAGCACGATCTCCGACCGGGGTGCCGCGGACCGCAGCCCGGCGACCGCGCGGGCGAAGGTCTCCGGGAGCGCGATCGGGGGGGCCATGCCGGCAGCCTATGCCCGGCAACCCGCCGCCGCCGGAAACGGCACGCCGGGAGCCGGCCCTCCCGCGGCCCGCGTGCGACGGCCCGGCGGGCCGGGGAAGCCCCGCCGGAGGCGCCTCCGTCCGGGCGGGCTGACGGGGGTCACAAAAGGCGGCGCTGCCCGCTGCCGCGAGCGTGCCGCGTGGCACGATGGCCGCGATGACCACCACCACGACGGGCGACGACGCCCGAGACGAAGACACCCGCTCCGGCGGACCGGCCGACTCGCCCTTCGTCCGGGCCTGCCGGCGTCGGCCCGTCCCGCACACCCCGGTCTGGTTCATGCGGCAGGCCGGCCGGTCGCTGCCGGAGTACCGCGAGATCCGGGCCAACGTGGCGATGCTGGAGTCCTGCCGCCGCCCCGAGTTGGTCACCGAGATCACCCTCCAGCCGGTACGCCGGCACGGGGTGGACGCCGCGATCCTGTTCAGCGACATCGTCGTGCCGGTCGCCGCCGCCGGGGTGGACCTGGACATCGTGCCCGGCACCGGCCCCGTGGTGGCCGAGCCGGTGCGCACCCTGCCCGACGTGGAACGGATCCGGCCGATCACCCGCGACGACGTCTCCTACGTGGACGAGGCGGTCCGGCTGCTCGTCGCCGAGCTGGGCGACACCCCGCTGATCGGCTTCGCCGGCGCGCCGTTCACCCTGGCCAGCTACCTGGTCGAGGGCGGCCCGTCGCGCACCCACGCGAAGACCAAGGCCCTCATGTACGGCCAGCCGGAGCTGTGGCACGCGCTCTGCCGCCGGCTGGCCGAGGTGACGCTGGAGTTCCTGCGGGTCCAGGTGGCCGCCGGGGTCTCCGCGGTACAGCTCTTCGACTCGTGGGCCGGCGCGCTGTCCGAGGCCGACTACCGTCGCTTCGTGCTGCCGCACTCGGCCGCGGTGCTCGCGGGGCTGGCCGACGCGGGCGTGCCCCGGATCCACTTCGGGGTGGGCACCGGCGAGCTGCTCGGCGCGATGGGCGAGGCCGGCACCGACGTGGTCGGCGTCGACTGGCGTACGCCGCTGGACGTGGCGATCCGCCGGATCGGCCCGGACAAGGCCGTGCAGGGCAACCTCGACCCGTGCGTGCTGCTCGCGCCGTGGCCGGTCGTCGAGGGCGAGGTGCGGCGGATCCTGGAGCAGGGCAGGGCCGCGCCCGGGCACGTGTTCAACCTGGGGCACGGCGTGCTGCCGGAGACCGACCCCGACGTGCTGACCCGGGTGGTGGCCCTGGTGCACGAGCTGTCCGCCCAGCCGGCGGACCGGGGCTGAGCGGCATGCGGGCACCATGGCGGGTGGCGGTGGTCGGCGGCGGGATCGCCGGGCTGGCCGCCGCGGTCCGGTTGCGCGACCGCGCCCCCGCCGACACCGAGATCACCGTGTACGAGCAGTCCGGCGCGCTCGGCGGCAAGCTGCGCACCGGCGAGCTGGCCGGCTCGGCGGTGGAGTTCGGGGCGGAGTCGTTCCTGATGCGCGACCCGGCCGGGGGCGAGTCCGCCGCCGTGGCCCTGGTCCGCCGGCTCGGCCTGGGCGAACGGATCGTGCACCCCACCGTCGGGCAGGCCGCGCTGGTGGTCGACGGCGCGCTGCGCCCGATCCCGGGCGGCACGCTGGTGGGCGTACCGGGGGATCTGGAGCGGGTGACCACGGTCGCGCGCCCGGCGGCGGACGCCGACGTCGACGCCGGCCGGCCGCTGCTCGGCGCGGACGACGACGTCTCGGTCGGCGCGCTGGTCCGGGCCCGGTTCGGCGACGAGGTGGCCGACCGGCTGGTCGACCCGATGCTCGGTGGCGTCTACGCCGGCCGGGCCGACGACCTGTCCCTGGTGGCGACCATGCCGGCGCTGGCCCGGGCCGCCCGGGTGGAGCACACCCTGGTGGGGGCGGTGCGCGCCGCGCAGGCCGCCGCTCCCCGGGCGCCGGGTACGCCGGTCTTCGGCACCCTGGCCGGTGGGCTCAGCACGCTGGTCCAGGCCGCGGCGGCGGCGAGCGGGGCGACGATCCGGCGGGACGCGGCCGTGCGCGAGCTGACCCCGACCGGGGCGGGGTGGCGGCTGACCGTCGGCCCGACCCGCGACCCGGAGCTGGTCGACGTCGACGCCGTGGTGCTGGCCGTGCCGGCCCGGCCGGCGGCGCGGCTGCTCGGCGCTCCGGCGCCCGCGGCGGCCGAGCGCGTCGGCGAACTGGACTACGCCAGCGTCGCGCTGGTCACCCTCGCGCTGCCCGAGCCGGAGCTGCCCGAGCTGTCCGGCTTCCTGGTGCCCAACACCGAGGGGCTGCTGATCAAGGCGTCGACCTTCTTCACCACGAAGTGGGGGCACCTGCGCCGGGCGGACGGGCTGGCGCTGGTCCGCGCCTCCGTCGGCCGGTACGGCGAGGAGCGGCAGGTGCAGCGCACCGACGAGGACCTGGTCGCCACCGTGCACCGGGAGCTGTCGGCGGTGCTCGGCGTGCCGCTGCCCACCCCGGTCGCCGGGCACGTGCAGCGCTGGGGCGGGTCGCTGCCGCAGTACACCCCGGGTCACGCCGACCGGGTGGCCGCCGCGCGGGCGGTCCTGCGGGCGCACCACCCGACGCTCGTCCTGGCCGGCGCCGGGTACGACGGCGTCGGCATCCCGGTCTGCGTCCGCTCCGGTGAGACGGCGGCCGAAGAGATCATCACAGCACTGGGAGGATCGGGGACATGACCGAGCAGACCAACGCGGCCCGGCTGCGGGAGCTCAACGCCAGCATCCGCTACACCATGTGGTCGGTGTACCGGGCCAGCAGCCCACTTCCGTCGCTGCGCGAGAACGTCACCGGCGAGGTCGAGACCCTCTTCGAGGAGCTGGCCGGCAAGGACGTGGTCGTCCGCGGCACGTACGACGTCTCGGGCCTGCGCGCCGACGCGGACCTGCTGATCTGGTGGCACGCCGCCTCCAGCGACGCCCTCCAGGACGCGTACCTGCGGTTCCGTCGCACCACCCTGGGGCGGGCGCTCACCCCGGTCTGGTCCCAGATGGCCCTGCACCGGCCCGCGGAGTTCAACAAGAGCCACATCCCGGCGTTCCTCGCCGGCGAGGAGGCCCGCTCGTACGTGTGCGTCTACCCGTTCGTCCGCTCCTACGAGTGGTACCTGCTGCCGGATGCCGAGCGGCGCGAGCTGCTCGCGGAGCACGGCAAGTTGGCCCGTGGCTACCCCGACGTGCGGGCCAACACGGTCGCCTCGTTCGCGCTCGGCGACTACGAGTGGATGCTGGCGTTCGAGGCCGACGAGCTGCACCGGATCGTCGACCTGATGCGCGACCTGCGAGCCGCCGGCGCCCGCCGGCACGTGCGGGAGGAGATCCCGTTCTACACCGGCCGCCGCCGCTCGGTCGCCGACATCGTCAACGGCCTCGTCTGACGTAGGGCCCGAGACCGACCCGCACGGCGCTGTCGAGCTGCCCCGCCGGGTGGGGCGGCGGCCTTTCCGGCGCTGGTCTCACCGGTGGGGCAGCTCGACAGTGACCCGAGGGGGCTGGTCCACCGGACGGCCCGGCGCCTCGCTCTGCCGGAGGATGCCGCATCTACTTGCGTTGGTCAGTGCCTTCCCGGCGCATCGGGGTGTGCGGGATGCCGTCCTCGACGTAGCCGGGGCCGCTGACGGCGAAGCCGTGCCGGGCGTAGAAGTCGACCAGGTGGGACTGGGCCTCCAGCACGCACGGGCGGTCGCCGACCACCTCCAGTGCCGCCGCCATCAGCCGGCCGGCGTGCCCGCCGCCGCGCGCCCGCGGCGTGACCACCACCCGCCCGATCCGCGCGACGCCGCCCGGGTCGGCGAGGATCCGCAGGTACGCTGCCGGCGCGCCGTCGTCGTCGAGCCACAGGTGCCGGGTGCCGGGCTCGACGTCCCGCCCGTCGAGTTCCGGGTACGGGCACGCCTGCTCGACCACGAACACGTCGATCCGGAGCCGGAGCAGGTCGTGGAAGGTGCGGGCGTCCAGGTCGGCGAACGAGGCGACCCGGATCGGAAGGTTCTGCTGCGGCATGCCGCGATGGTAGGTCGACTCACGGGCTGCGCGTGTCGCCGAGTGACTCCAGCAGGGTCCGCAGGGTGTCCGCGAGGGTGTCGCGCTGCGCCGGGGTGAGCGCGGCGAGCAGCCGGTGCTCGGTGGCGACGTGGTCGGGCAGGACCCGGTCGATGAGCGCCAGTCCCTCGTCGGTGAGGCCGACCTGCACCGCGCGGCCGTCGGTGTCGCTGCGGGTGCGGGTCACCAGGTTGCGCGCCTCGAGCCGGTCGAGCCGCTGGGTGACGGCGCCGGAGGTGACCATCGACGAGTGCATCAGCTGGGTCGGGGTCAGCCGGTGGGGCGGGTCGCTGCGGCGCAGGGTGGCGAGCACGTCGAAGGACGCGGAGTCGAGGCCGTGTGCGCTGAACGTGCGGTGCAGTTCCGCCCCGGCGAGCCGGGAGAGCCGGGATAGGCGACCGAACACCCCCATCGGGGAGGCGTCCAGATCCGGTCGTTGGGCGGCCCACTGCGCCAGCACCCGGTCGACGTGATCGGCCATCCGATCACCCTAGCAGCGGTGCCTTAGTGGTGAGGTAGTTCACGGCGGACGCCGCGCCACTTACCTTAGCGCTCAGATAAATTATCTCAGTGCTAAAGAATCGAACGCTCGTCCTCGGCGTGACCGCGCTGGCCCCGGCGATCTGGGGGACCACCTATCTCGTCACCACCGAGCTGCTGCCCCCGCAGCGCCCGCTGCTGGCCGCGGTGGTGCGTGCCCTGCCCGCCGGTCTCCTCCTGGTCGCGGTCACCCGGCAACTGCCCAGGGGCGCGTGGTGGTGGCGGGCGGCGGTGCTCGGCGCCCTGAACATCGGCTTCTTCTTCGCGCTGTTGTTCGTCGCCGCGTACCGGCTTCCGGGCGGGGTCGCCGCGACCGTCGGCGCGGTGCAGCCGCTCCTGGTCGCCGCGCTCTCCGCCGGCGTGCTCGGCGACCGGCTGACCCCGCGTACCGTCCTCGCCGGCGCCGCGGGGGTGGCCGGGGTCGGGCTGCTGGTGCTGCGGGCGGACGCGCGCCTCGACGGCGTCGGCGTCGCCGCCGCGCTCGGCGGCGCGGTCGTGATGGCCGGCGGCGTGGTGCTCAGCAAGCGGTGGTCGTCGCCCGCGCCGCTGCTGGCCACCACGGGTTGGCAGCTCGCCGCCGGTGGCCTGCTGCTCCTTCCGGTCGCCGTGCTGGTCGAGGGTCCCCCGCCGGCGGTGCTGACGGCCGGGAACCTGATCGGGTACGGCTACCTCACGCTCGTCGGCTCCGCTCTCGCCTACGCCCTCTGGTTCCGCGGCATCCGCGCCCTCACGCCCACCACCGTCACCTTCCTCGGCCTGCTCAGCCCGCTGGTGGCGACGGCGTTGGGCTGGCTCGTGCTCGCCCAGGACCTCACCCCGGCGCAGCTGTCGGGCGGGCTGGTCGTCCTCGCCGCCATCGTCGTGCAGTCCCGGGCGTCGTCCCGCCCGGCCCGATCCCCGCGCCGCATCGCCCCGTCGGCGACGGCCCCCCGGTGAGACTCGCGTCAGGCGGGGCGGGCGCCCACCGCGTCGCGGATCTCGGCGCCCTGGGCGCCCACCTCGGCGCGGGCGCAGTGCGCGCAGCAGAAGAACCGGCCGGACACCTCCACCCCGTGCCCGACGATCTTGATCTGGCAGTGCTCGCAGATCGGCGCCATCTTGTGCACGGCGCACTCGAAGCAGTCGAAGGTGTGCACGTCGCCGCTGACGGTTCGCACCTCGAACGCCATCCAGTAGTCGTTACCGCAGACCTCGCAGGTTGCCACGACATAACCCCCCGAAACAGGACACGTTTTCCCAAGCCTGCGGTACGGGCGCGGCTCCGGCGGTCGAAACAGTCGAGCTGGTCGGGTTCGGCGGCGTGTCGCCCCCGGCGTGTCGGCCGTTGTACGGGGTGACCGCGCACGACCGGAGGAACGACGACATGATCAAGCGGAACAAGCTCTTCGGCAACCAGACCCGGGTCACGTTCAGCCTGCCCCGCGACACCCCGCCCGGCGCCGTCAGCGTGGTCGGCTGCTTCAACGGCTGGGAGCCGGGGCGGCACGAGCTGGTCCCGCGCCGCGACGGCACCCGTACGGTCACCGTGCGGCTCGGCCCGGGCGAGTACCACTTCCGCTATCTCGCCAGCGGCGGCATGTGGCTGGACGACGACTCCGCCGACCGGATCGACGAGCGGGGCGGCCTGCTGCTGCTCTGAGGGGGAGCGCAATGAGGGTCATCGATGTTGTTATCGACAGGAGTCTTTACTGTTAAGAAGGTTTAATTTATGTTGGGTGGCACCTCACCAGCCCGAAGTCCGAAGGAGCTGCCACCATGCGCCGAAGAATCACCATCCCGCTCGTGGCGACGGGCGCCGTCGTCTCCACCCTGGCCGTCGCGGCGCCCGCCCAGGCCCACGGCTACGTGTCGGGACCGCCGAGCCGCCAGGCGCTCTGCGCCCAGGGCCGGGTCCCGGACTGCGGACAGATCAAGTACGAGCCGCAGAGCGTGGAGGGCCCGAAGGGGCTGCGCAGCTGCCACGCCGGGATCGCCCACTTCGCCGTCCTGAACGACGACAGCCGGGGCTGGCCCGCCACCGCGGTCGGCTCCTCGGTGACCTTCACCTGGACCAACACCGCCCGGCACGCCACCAGCAACTGGGAGTACTTCGTCGGTGGCAACCGGGTGGCGGTCTTCGACGGCGGTGGGCGGCAGCCCGAGGCCACCGTCTCGCACACCGTCGACCTGAGCGGCTGGTCCGGACGGCAGAAGGTGCTCGCCGTGTGGAACATCGCGGACACCGCCAACGCGTTCTACTCCTGCGTCGACCTCCAGGTCGGCGGGGGCGGCGGCCCGTCGCCCACGCCGAGCCCGACGCCGCCGGCCCCGTCGCCCACCCCGACCCCCACCGCCTCCCCGACCACCCCTCCCGCCCCGGGCGGCAGCTGGACGGCGGGCCAGGCGTACCAGGCCGGCGACCAGGCCACCTACGGCGGGCTGACGTACCGCTGCCGGCAGGCGCACACCGCGATCCCCGGCTGGGAACCGCCCCACGTGCCGGCGCTCTGGACCCAGGTCTGACCGCACGGGTGCGGCCCGCCCCCCGGCGCCCGCCGCACCCGTCACCACCCCGGATCGGAGTGCGCCATGCGACGGCTGCGCACGGTCGCCCTGCTCGCCGCCCTGCTGCTGGCATCCGGCTGCGGCGCGGGGACACCCCCGACGCCGCCCGCGCCCGCCGTGCCCGCAACGACCGCGGCCACCGGGAGCGCGCTGAGCGGGCTGGACGTGCTCTTCCTGACCACCATGGCGGCGCACACCGAGCTGACGCTGGAGATGGTGCGGCTCGGCCGGGACCGGGTGACCGACCGGAAGCTGCGCACCCTGGTCGCCGCCATCGAGGTCACCGAGTCCGACGAGCTCGCCACGATGCGCGGCTGGCTGCGGGACGCCGGGCCCGCCGGGACAGCCCACCGGCACGACCACGACCACGGGACCGCCGCCGGGGACCTGGCACGCCTACGGGCCGCCCCGGACGGCGAGGTCGACCGCGTCCTGCTCGACGTGCTCGGCGCCCACCAGGGCGCGGCGGCCGACCTGGCCCGGGCGCACCTGGCGGTCGGCAGCGACCCGAGGGTGCGCGACCTCGCCGGACGCGTCGAGCGCTCGCGTACGGCCGAGGTCTCGCTCCTGGCCGGGCTGGCGGCGGCCCGGCGCTGACCCGGCGACCCGGCGACCCGTGGTCGGGTCGCCCGACCCGGCGGCCCCCGCCCTCAGGCGTCGGCGCGCGGCTCCAGTCGGATGGAGACCGAGTTGACGCAGTGCCGGGTGTCCCTGGGGGTGAAGCCCTCGCCCCGGAACACGTGACCGAGGTGACTGTCGCACCGGGCACAGCGGATCTCGGTGCGGCTCATCCCCAGGCTGCGGTCCTCGATCTCCTTGACCGCGCCGGGGACGGCGGCGTCGAAGCTGGGCCACCCGCAGTGCGAGTCGAACTTCGTGTCGCTCGGGAAGAGCTCCGCGCCGCAGGCCCGGCAGCGGTAGATCCCCGGCGTCTTCGTGTCGACGTACTCGCCGGTCCACGGGCGCTCGGTGCCGGCCTCCCGCAGCACCCGGAACTCCTCGGGGCTGAGCCGGACCCGCCACTCTTCCTCGGTGCGGGGCAGTTCGCTCTCGTCAAGACTCACCCGCCAACGGTACGCCGGACGTCGGGGGTGTGGCATATGGTCGCGCAATGGGTGGCACGAAGGCCGCGGCCGAAGAGATCGAGGTGGCCGGGCACACCGTACGGCTGACCAGTCCGGAGCGGGTCATCTTCCCGCAGCGCGGCTTCACCAAGGCCGACGTCTTCCACTACTACGTCGCCGTGGGCGACGGCATCATGCGCGCGCTGCGCGGGCGTCCCACCACGTTGCAGCGTTTCCCTGAGGGCGTCGAGGGGGAGGCGTTCTTCCAGAAGCGGGTGCCCGCGCGGGGCGTGCCGCCGTGGGTGGAGACGGCCACCATCAGCTTCCCGAGCGGTCGCAGCGCCGCCGAGCTCTGCCCGGCCGACCTGGCCCACGTGGCCTGGGCCGCCCAGATGGGCACCATCGTGTTCCACCCGTGGCCGGTGCGCGCCGCCGACGTCGACCGCCCCGACGAGCTGCGCGTCGACCTCGACCCGCAGCCGGGCACCGACTTCGCCGACGCGGTCGCCGCCGCCGTCGAGTTGCGGGGGCTCCTCGACGAGCTGGGCGTCCCCGGCTGGCCGAAGACCTCGGGCGGTCGCGGCGTGCACGTCTACCTGCGGATCGCGCCACGCTGGACGTTCACCGAGGTGCGCCGGGCCACCATCGCGCTCGCCCGCGAGCTGGAGCGGCGCCGGCCGGAGCTGGTCACCACCGCCTGGTGGAAGGAGCAGCGGGGCACCCGCGTCTTCGTCGACTACAACCAGATGGCCCGGGACCGCACGATCGCCTGCGCGTACTCGCTGCGGGCCAACGCCCGGGCCACCGTCTCCACCCCGGTCACCTGGGACGAGCTGCCCGACGTCGACCCGGACGACTTCGACCTGCGCAGCGTCCCGGCCCGGCTGGCCGAACGCGGCGACCCGCACGCCGGCATCGACGACGCGGCGTGGGACATCACCCCGCTGCTGGAGTGGGCCGACCGGGACGACGCCGCCGGCCAGGGCGACATGCCGTACCCGCCGGACCACCCCAAGATGCCCGGCGAGCCGAAGCGGGTGCAGCCCTCCAAGGACCGCGACCGCCCCCGCTGACCGGCGCGCGCCGGCTCTCGTGCTGCCGCCCGGCGGCGTGGCCGTCACCGCCGGCCGGCGTACGCCTCCACGGCCTCCACGGCCGAGCGCAGGTCCGCGCCGGTCGCCTTTCGGTACGCGGCGATCGCCTGAGAACGATCTCCATCCGGCGATGGAAGCACAGCGCCGTCATCCCGTCCGCCCCGCGCCCCGGCGATGGACCGCCGCCGATCGGGTAACGATCAAGTAACGGGCGCGAACCTTTCCCGGACCGTCACCCCTCTCCCTGATCGTCGGCCCGACACCGGGCCAGGGGAGGGCATCGGATGAAGCTGGTGTGGAGGCGGGCCCACGAGGCGCGCGGGCTGCTGCTCGCGGCGGTGGTCGCGGCCCTGGTGGCGGTCGCGTTGGTCACCGGCCTCTCCGACTACAACCGCCGAGCCGTCGAGGCCGGCCAGCGCGCCCTGCTCACCGGGGCGTCCTTCGAGGAGCGCAGCATCCTGGTCAGCGGTGCGGCCGGCCGGGACGCGACCGAGTTCGCCACCCGCGACCGGGCGGTCCGCGACGGCTTCGCCGCCGGTCTCGGCGGTGCGCCGATCACCGTCGACGCCGCCCGCTACGGCGGTGGCCGTGAGCTGACCGGCGACCTCGGCCCGGTGGTCCGGGAGGACGACGACCCGGTCTTCGCCAGCCTCGCGACCCTCGACGACCTGCCCCGCCACGCGGAGCTGAGCAGCGGCGCGTGGCCCACCCCCGGGGCGTCCCCCGTGCAGGTGACGTTGCCGGAGAAGGTCGCCGGCGCGCTCGGGATGGCCATCGGCGACCGGGTGCCGATGCTGGACCGCAGGTCCGAGCGGACCAGCGAGGTGGTGCTCGTCGGGACGTGGCGCCCGCGCGACGCGGCCGACCCGTACTGGCTGTTGGCCCCCGGGGTGGGCGCCGGCAGTGCGGCGGACTCCGGCACCTCGTACGGGCCCTTCGTCCTGGACCGGGCCGACTTCGTCGCGACCTACCCGGGCGCGGTGTCGGCGTCCTGGGTGGTCGAGCCGGACCTCGCGGCCGTGGCCCGCGCCGGCCGGCTGCTCGACGTGCGGGCGGCGCTGAGCGCCGCCGTCGCCGAGGTGCCCGAGGCGGCCGGGCTGGGCTCCTCGGCCCAGACCGTCACGGCGATCGACCGGCTGCTCGACCGCGTCGCCCGGGCCGA
The DNA here is from genome assembly GCF_043202855.1 of Micromonospora sp. NPDC048063. Classification (NCBI taxonomy): domain Bacteria; kingdom Bacillati; phylum Actinomycetota; class Actinomycetes; order Micromonosporales; family Micromonosporaceae; genus Micromonospora; species Micromonospora sp. NPDC048063. Next base: position 441,928 of record NZ_JBIDBG010000003.1, read on the forward strand.
CCTGGTCGGGCGCTCCTCGCTGGCCACCCCGCTGCTGCTGATCGTGGTCCTCGGCGGGTACGCGCTGGTGCTGGTCGCCGCCCTGCTGCACGAGGACCGGCGGGGCCAGACCGCCCTGCTCCGGGCCCGCGGCGCCGCCCGGCGGCAACTGGCCGGCCTGGCGGCCCGGGAGGCGGCGCTGGTCGTCCTGCCCGCCGGCGTGCTGGGGCCCCTGATCGCCGGCGAGGCGCTGCGGCACGTGGGCACCGACGGCGCCGCCCCGCTGGCGCTCTCCCCCGGGAACACCACGCTGGTCTGGGCCGCCGCGGCCGCCACCGCCGCCGGCTGCCTGGTCGCGATGGTCGTCCCGACGCTGCGGGGAGCCGGCACGTACGTCGCCGACATGGCGGCTCGGTCCCGTCCCACCCGCGCCGCGACCGTCCAACGGGCCAGCCTCGACCTGGTGCTGGTCGGCTTCGCGGTGCTGGCCTGGACGCAGCTGCGCCAGTACTCCTCGCCGGTCACCGGGGCCGGCGGGCGGCTCGGGGTCGACCCGCTGCTGGTCGCCGCGCCGACGCTGGGCGTGCTCGCCGGCGCGGTCGTGGCGCTGCGGCTGCTACCGCCCGCGACCCGGTTCGCCGAGCGGTTCGTCGACCGCCGGCCGTGGACGGCGACGATGTTCGGCATGTGGCAGGCCGGCCGGCGCCCGCACGCCGGCCCGGTGCTGCTGCTCGCCCTCGCCGTCGGCGGCAGCACCCTGGCCTGGTCGCTGGTGACGACGGGGGAGCGGTCGCAGGCCGACCAGGCCGAGCACACCGTCGGCGCCGACCTGCGGGTCGTCGAGCGCACCGGCGCGGCGCCCGACGACCGGGCCGGTCAGGTCGGCGTGCTGCCCGGCGTCGACGGGGTGCTGCCGGCCTGGCGGGACGAGATCCGCCTCGGCCGCGACGACCTGCCGACGACGGTGGTGAGCCTGGACGCCGCGGGCGCGACCGGCGTGCTGCGGCTCAACGAGCGACTGGCCGACGAGCCGGTGCCGGCGCTGCTGGACCGGCTGACCCGGGCGCGCGGCGCGCCGGCCGGCATGGACCTGCCCCCGGGCACCCGCTCCCTCACCGGCACGGTTCGTACGCCCGTGCGGGACGCCGTCACGCCGCACCAGATCGGTCTCTGGGTGCTGCTGACCCGGGCGGACGGGCTGGCCTTCCGGATTCCGGCGGGCAGCAGCGGCAGCGACGGCCGGCCGGTGCCGTTCACCGTCGCCGTCCCCGACGGGGCGGGCACCGTGCGGCTGTCCGGCTTCGAGGTCGACGGCGGGGACGCGCGCGGGCGGGCGTACCGCCTGGAGGTGTCGGACCTGCGGCTGGTCGGCGCGGACGGCGCGGCCCGGCCGACGTCGCTGGCCGGCGGGTGGGTGGCCGCCGACGGCCAGGGGAAGCCGGTCCGCGCGAACGTCACGGCCACCGGCCTGAGCGCCGAGCGGGAGATCGAGTACCTGGCGGGGGGCCGGTTCGCGTTCCAGCCGCCGAGCCGCTTCGCCCTGGTGCCGGCCGCCGAGAACCGGCCGGTACCCGCGCTGATGACCCCGGCGGTGCGCGACGCGCTGAGTCTGCGCACCGGCGACACGGTCGACCTCGTGCTGTCCGGCGCGACGCTGCCGGTCACGCTGGTGGGCGAGCTGGACGAGGTGCCGTCCACGGCCGGCGCGGGTGTGCTGCTGGACCTGCCGGCGGCGACGGACTGGCTGATCCGGGACCGGGGCGCCATCCGGCCGGTCGCGGAGTGGTGGCTGGGCACCGACGGCGACGGCCACGCCGAGGCGGCCCGCGGGGCGGCCGAACTGGCCGGCACCACGCTGCTCGACCGGCGGGAGGTGGCCGAGCGGGCCGCCGGCGACCCGTACTGGCAGGGGGCCCGCACCGGGCTGCTCGCCGCCGCGCTCGGCTCGGTGCTGCTGGCGCTGGTCGGCCTGGTCGTCGACGTCTGGGCGACCGCCCGGCACCGGCTGGGGGAGTTCGCCGTGCTGCACACGCTCGGCGCCAGCCCCCGGCTGCTGGCCCGGGCGCTGCTGGCCGAGCAGACCTTCCTGGCCGGCATCGGCGTCGGTGTCGGCCTGCTGCTGGGCGCCGCGGTCGGCGCGACCATGGCCCCGCTGGTCATCCTCACGCCGTCCGCAGGTCGGCCGGTGCCGGAGGCCGCCTTCGTGGTGCCCTGGCTGCCCATCGGCCTGACCGCGCTCGGCCTGCTGCTGGCGGCACTCGCCTTCAGCGCGTTCATCGCCCTCGGCATCCGGCAGCGGGTGGCCGTGGCGCAGCTGCGGATCGGGGGAGACCGGTGACCGGGTGGAGCGTAGGGACGACCAGGAGCGGAGACGGGGCGTGGTGAGCATCGGGGCGGTCGCCCGCCGGGTACGGGCGTACGGCGGGCAGTTCCTGCTGCTCGCGGCGCTGACGCTGGTCGCCGTGCTGGTGATCAGCGGCGTGCCGAGGATCGTCAACGACCACGCCCAGCAGGGCCTGCGGTCCCACCTGGGCGCCGTGCCGCCGCAGCAGCGCGACGTGACGTACTCGACCGGGCCGCTCGTCGACACGGACACCGACACCTCCCTGGTGGCCGCGCACCAGGGCGACCTGGCGAAGCTGGAGGCCGGACTGCCGCCGGTCGTACGCCGGATGGTCGAACAGCGGTGGTTCACCGCGGAGACGGCGGCCAGCCGGGTGCGAGGCCCGGACCTGGCGGCGAAGAACCTCCTGGTCGACCTCGGCCTGCGGGCCGTGCCCGGGGTCGAGGAGGCCGGCACCCTGGTCGAGGGGCGCTGGCCGGCCGACGCGCCGAAGGGCCAGCCGGTGCAGGTGGCGCTGGCCGAGGACGTCGCCCGCAAGCTGAACCTGCGGCTCGGCAGCCGGCTCACCCTCGCCGCGCCGACTGCCGGCTCACCCTTCGAGTCCATGCCTCCCGTCCAGGTCGCCGTGGTCGGTCTATTCCAGCCGCGTGCCGGCACCGACGGGCTCTGGGACGGCCTGCCGCCGCTGTTGCGGATCGTCGAGCCGGAGGGGGACGGCGAACCCTTCATCATCGTCGGCGTCGTCGACGGCGCGGCGCTGGACCGCCAGGCCGTCGCCGGCTGGCCGATGTCGTTCAGCTGGCGCTACCGGTTGGGCGCCGACGGCATTGACGTCCGCGAGCTGGACCAGGTGATCGACGGCCTCCAGCAGACGACCCGGGAGGCGGCCGGCCGGGACATCATCCAGGGGCTGGACATCCCGCTGCGGGATTTCGCCGCCGAGGTGGACAGCGCCCGGACGGTGCTCGGGGTGATCGCCGCGGGCGTGTTGGCCACGCTGGCCGGCCTCGTCGCGCTGGCCGCCGGGCTGCTGGTGCGCCGGCGCCGGGCAGAGTTCATCCTGCTGCGTGCCCGGGGCGGGGCGGCCACCACGAACGCGGGCCGCAGCCTGGCCGAGGCGCTGCTGGTGGTGCCGCCCGCCGCCGCGCTCGGCTGGCTGCTCGGCGGCCTCGCTCCCGGGGCGCCCGGGGAGACCCGGTGGCTCGCCGTCGCCGCGACCGTCCTGGTGGCGTCGGCGCTGCCGGTGGCCACCCTCGCCGTCTCCACCGGCGGCACCGGGCGGCGTGACCTGGTCCGCGCGCGCCCCTCCGCGCGTCGGCTCACGGCGGAGGCGGCGTTGCTGGTCCTCGCGGGTCTCGCGGTCGTGCTGCTGCGCCGCCGTGGCCTCACTCCCGGCGAGGTCGATCCGCTGCTGGTCTCGGTCCCGGTGCTGCTGGCCGTCGCCGCGGCGGTGGTCGCGATGCGGTTGTACCCGTGGCCCCTGCGACTGGTCAGCCGGCTCGCCGCCCGCGCCCGGGGCAGCGTCGCCTTCCTCGGTACCGCCCGGGCCGGCCGGTCGGTCGTCGCCGTACCGCTGGTGGTCGTCGTGCTGGCCATCGCGACGGCGGCGTTCTGCGCGGTGACGGCCGCCGGGATCGAGGCGAGCCGGGACCGGGCCGCCAGCCGGGCGGTCCCCGCCGACGCCCTGATCCTCGGGGAGCGGATCGCCCCGGACACGGGCGCCGAGTTGGAGCGGCTGCCGGGGGTGCGCGCCGCTAGCCCCGTGCTGCAGGAGGCGGGCCAGCGCCTGACGAAGGACGCGGTCGGCACCGACACCAGGCTCGGCAGCGTCACCGTGCTCATGGTCGACGGCCCCGCCCTGGCCCGGATGGTCAGCCAGGCCGACGTCGACGTGACGGTGCCCGCGGCGCTGCGCACCCCCGCCGGGGGAACCGGCCCGCTGCCCGCGGTGGTCTCCCCGGCGGTCGCCGCCGAGCTGGCCGCCGCCGGACTGGACGGCTCCGCCTTCGTCAGCGCCCAGGGCCAGCGGTACGAGTTCCGGGTCGCCGAGCGGACGGAGAGCTTCCCGCTGCTGCGTGCGGGCAGCAGCCGGTTCGTCATCCTGCCCTGGCAGTCGTTGCCCCGCCGGGACTACGCCGCCGTGCCGACCGGCTTCCTGGTCGTCGGCGACGGGCTGGACGTCGAGGCGCTGCGCCGGGTCGGCGACGCCGGGCAGTCCCGTTTCCAGAAGGGCGGGACCGTCACCGGCCGGGAGCGCTCGCGCAGCGTGGAGGTGCTGACCTTCGCGGACACCCGCCGGCAGGTGGGCGAGGGCGGCGCGAACGGGGTGCTCGCCTTCGGCTTCGTCGCCGGCGCGGCCGGCGGGACGGCGCTCGGCCTGCTCGCGATCGCCTTCACGGTGCTCGCCGGCGCCCGGGAGCGCGGCCAGGTGCTGTCCCGGCTGCGCACCCTCGGCCTGTCCCGGCGCCAGTGGCGCGGGCTGCTGGTGGTGGAACTGGCCCCGCTGGTGGGCGTCTCGGTGGTGACCGGCGCGCTGGTCGGCACGGTGTTGCCGCTGCTGCTCACCCCGGTGCTCGGCCTGTCCGCCTTCACCGACGGCGTGGAGGTCCGGGTGGCGTTCGAGCCCGGCCTGGCGGCGGGGGTCGTCGCGTTGGGGGCGGTCGCCCTCGGCTTCGCGGTCGCCGTCGAGGCCCTGAACAACCGCCGGATGCGCCTCGGCGAGGTGCTCCGGCTCGGAGAGGAGAGCTGACATGACCGCTACCGCGGAGACCACCGCCGTGCCGGATCTGGCCGCCCTGCAACAGCGGGCCGCCGAGCGTGCGGCGGAGCGGGCCGGTGGCCGGGACCTGTTGCGCGGGCACATCGTCTGCGACGGGCTGGTCCGGATCTTCAAGACCGAGGGGGTGGAGGTGGTCGCGCTACAGGGGCTCGACCTGGTCATCGACCGGGGCGAGCTGGTGGCGATCGTGGGTGCCTCCGGTTCCGGCAAGTCGACCCTGCTGAACATCCTTTCCGGGCTGGACACCCCCACCGCCGGCATCGCCCGTGTGGGCGACTACGACCTGCTCAACCTCTCCGCACGGCGGAGACTGAGCTACCGGCGTGACATGGTGGGGTTCGTCTGGCAGCAGACCGGCCGCAACCTGCTGCCGTACCTGACCGCGCTGGAGAACGTCGAGCTGCCGATGCGGCTGGCCGGTCGGCGGGGCGGCCGGCGGGCCCACCGCGAGCGGGCCCGGGAACTGCTCGACCTGGTCGGCGTGGGCCACTGCGCCGACCGGCGGCCGGGGCAGCTCAGCGGCGGCGAGCAGCAGCGCTGCGCGGTGGCGGTGGCGGTGGCCAACGACCCCGAGGTGCTCTTCGCCGACGAGCCGACCGGTGAGCTGGACGAGGCGACCGGCGCCGAGGTGTTCGGGGCGCTGCGCACCATCAACGCCGAACTCGGCGTCACCATCGTGGTGGTCACCCACGACCACGCCGTGGCCACCCAGGTCCGCCGGACCGTCGCGATCCGCGACGGCCGGACCGCCTCCGAGGTACGCCGGACCGCGCGGATCGGCGCGGACGGCAGCACCGAGCTGGTCAGCGAGGAGTACGCCGTGCTCGACCGCACCGGCCGGATGCAGCTGCCGGCGTCCTTCGTCGACGCCCTGTCGCTGCGGGACCGGGTGCGGCTCAACCTGGAGCCGGACCACGTGGAGGTGCGGCCGGGCGACCGGGCGCGGGACGAGCGGGAGGCGACGCAGTGAGCGGGCCAGGAATCAGTCGGTACCGCGTGGCCGAGCCGGTCGGCCACGCCGAGCGCAGCGGGGCGGGATCATGAGCGAGCGGGACGTGGTGGCGGACGGCCGGTACGACGGGGCGACGGTCGACGGGCGCCCGGGCGGGACGGTGCCGGACGGGCGGCCCGGCGCAAGCGTGGCGGGCGTCGCGGTCACCGACGAGGTGGTCCGGGTGGCTGAGGTCAGCCGCACGTTCGGCCGCGGTGAGCACGCGGTGCACGCCGTGCGGGAGGTGTCGTTCTCCGCCGGGCGGGGCGAGCTGGTCGCCGTACGGGGCCGTTCCGGGGCGGGCAAGACCACCCTGCTGAACCTGGTCGGCGGGCTGGACCGGCCCGACTCGGGCCGGGTGGTGGTGGCGGGGCACGACGTGACCGGGGTCGGCGAGCGGGAGCTGCTGGAGCTGCGCCGGGGCATCGTCGGCTTCGTGTTCCAGACCTTCGGGCTGGTGCCGATCCTCTCCGCCGCCGAGAACGTCGGCGTGCCGCTGCGGCTGGCGCGGGTGCCGGCGGCCGAGCGGGAGGAGCGGGTGGCGGTGCTGCTGGAGCTGGTCGGCCTGGGCGGGCACGCCGCGCAGCGGCCGTACGAGCTGTCGGGCGGGCAGCAGCAGCGGGTGGCGGTGGCCCGGGCCCTGGCCAACGAGCCCGACCTGCTGATCGCCGACGAGCCCACCGGCCAGCTCGACTCGGAGACCGGCCGCTCGATCATGGACCTGATCCGGGCGGTCGTGCACGCGCGGGGCATGACCGCGCTGGTCGCCACCCACGACCCGGCCCTGATCGACCTCGCCGACCGCGTCCTCACCCTCCGCGACGGCCGCCTGGTCGACGGCTGACCGGGGCGGGTCCGCACCGACGTGCGGTGCGGACCCCCGGGCACCGGCGACCAGGGCGAACGAGGCGCCCGGGCTGCGCGGGTCGAGGCGGGTGGTCGGCTCGTCGTGCGCGTTGCGCACTCAGTCCCGGCAGCGCCGCCGGTGGCCGGCTCGTCGAGCGCGGCTCGCACTCAGTCCCGGCAGCGACGCCGGTGGTAGGCCACGGTGAGCGCGAGCAGCAGCGGACCCCAGAGCAGCAGCGGGGTGTAGCAGGCCAACAGCAGCGCCGTCCCGCCAGGGGAGAAGCCGAACCCGTCGCCGCGCGGGAGCCCGCCAAACGCGGCGTACCCCCAGATCAGGATGAGCGCGACGCCGCCCGCGGTGGCCGCGGTCTCGGCGAACGGCGGCGGCACCCGCCGGCCGCCGACCAGCGGCAGCCAGCGTGGGAAGACCTCGCCCCACTGCCGGACCAGTCCGATCGAGAGCAGCGCCAGCGCCTCCTGGACCACGCTCAGCGACAGGATGTAGACGGCCTCCCAACCGCCGACCCGGACCGGCTCGCCGTTCGCGAACGCGCCGATCGGGACGCCGGCCACCAGTGCGATGCGCCACAGCCCCGACGGGAGGGTGACCAGGGGAATCAGGTGGGCGGTCCGCACCGCCCACCGCGGCGCCGATCGTCCGTCCCGGGCGTGACCCGACGGGGCGATCGCGGTTGCGGTGCTCATGACGGACTCCGTTCCTCGGCGGCTGCTGCTCCAGCCTCGCCGGCCGAGGACGGCCCGCCACCCCGCCAGTGGGTGAACCGGCTCCCCGACGCGGGGGAGCGTCCCCCGGTCCCGGGCCACCGTGCGGAAGGCGGGCCGGCGGGCCGGCCCCGAGGTCAGAGCGGAAGCTTCATGCCCTCGTGGCTGGCCACGAAGCCGAGGCTGAGGTAGAAGCGGTGGGCGTCGTGGCGGGTCTTGTCGGTGGTGAGCTGCACCAGGGCGCAGCCGCGCTGCTTCGCCTGGTCGACGGCCCAGGTCATCATCTGCCGGCCGAGGCCCCGCCCGCGCCGGTCCGAGTGGACGCGGACGGCCTCGACGAGCTGCCGCTCCGCGCCGTGCCGGCCGAGCCCGGGAATGTAGGTGAGCTGCATGCAGCCGACCACCTCACCGTCCGCGTCGGCCACGATGAGCTGGTTGCGCGGATCGGCGGCGATGTCCGCGAACGCCCTCTCGTACGCGTCGTCGACCTCCGTGAAGTCCCGGGACTTCCCGAGCACGTCGTCGGCGAGCAGGGCCAGCACGGCGGGCAGGTCGGCCCGGACCGCCTCCCGGAAGATCACGTCGCTCATGCCGTCAGCGTGACACAACGATGTGGGGCGATGCGGAGGCGGCGCTTGCCGGCACCAGGCAGCATGATGGCTCATGGACGTCCTGCTGCTGCCGTTCCGGTGGATCTACCGGGCGTTGGTCTGGTTCGCCAACTCGCCCCGGACGTTGATCATCTCCTACCTGCTGATGATCGTGGTGGCCGGCGTCATCTACGGCCAGGTGGAGAACCGCACGGCGGCGGACGCGGTCTGGTGGGCGGTGGTGACCGCGTCCACCGTCGGGTACGGCGACATCTCACCGGCCAGCTGGCAGGGCCGGGCCCTCGCCGCGCTGCTCATCTCGACCATGGTGCTGCTGGTCATCCCGTTGATCACCGCGCACTTCGCCAGCCAGCTGATCGTCGACGACGACGCCTTCGAGCACGACGAGCAGGAGGAACTCAAGGCCGACGTCCGGCGCATGCGGGCCCTGCTGGAGGAGATCGCCGCCCGGCAGGGCATCGAGCTGCCCGACCTGCCGCCGGAACGGCCGGTCAGCGGGCCGGGCAGCGCAGCCCCTCTCTGGGCACGGTCAGGTCGATCAAGTAGGCGTCGACCGCCTCCGTGATGCAGGAGGTCTGCGGGTAGGCGGTGTGCCCCTCACCCTCCCAGGTGAGCACCCGGCCGACGCCGAGCATCTCGGCCAGCTTGCCGGTCTGCTCGTAGGGCGTCGCCGGGTCGCCGGTGGTGCCCACCACCAGGATCGGCGGCGCCCCGTCGGCCCGGCCGGTCGGGTACGGGTCACGGCCGCCCGGCCACTCCGTGCAGGAGAGCATGCCGACGGCCAACGACGGGCCGAACAGCGGGTACTTCGCCCGCCACTGCGACTGGAACTGGCGGATCCGCTCCCGGGTCGGCTTCTCCTCCTCGTCGGCGCAGTTGACGGCCAGGTTGGCGTCGAACAGGTTCGAGTAGTGCCCGTCGGGGTCCCGGTCGGCGTACGCGTCGGCGAGGCGGAACACGTCCGTCGGGTCGCCGCCCTCCAGCTCGTCGATGGCGCGGGCCAGCTCCTGCCACCCCTGCTCCGTGTAGAGCGAGGAGATGATCGCGTAGAAGACCCAGCCCGGGGTGGCCTCCCGGCCGTCGTCGCCGCGCACCGGGGACACCCGGGCCTTGTCGATCGCCGAGGTGACCGCGGCGCGGGCGTCCGGGGCGATCGGGCAGCGGCCGGCGTTGGCGGCGCACCACCGGGTGAAGTTGTCGAAGGCCCGCTCGAAGCCCCTGGCCTGACTCTCCGAGCCGGCGACCAGACCCTGCTTCGGGTCGATCGCGCCGTCGAGCACCATCGCCCGGACGTGCTGTGGGTAGAGCTGCGCGTAGGTGGCGCCGAGCAGGGTGCCGTAGGAGTAGCCGAGGTAGGTCAGCTTGTCGTCGCCGACGGCCGCGCGGACCATGTCCATGTCGCGGGCGGCCTGCTCGGTGCCGTAGAGCGCCAACTGGTCGCCGTAGCGGTCGCCGCAGCCGCGCCCGATCCGCTGGTTGAGCGCCACGAACCCGTCGAAGGACTCCTGGCTGCGCGGGTCGGGGTCGTAGCCGAAGCTCGCGTCCAGGTCGGCGTCCGGAATGCACTTCACCGGGCTGGAGCGGGACACCCCGCGAGGGTCGAAGCCGACGATGTCGAACCGGTCGGTGATCGAGGCGGGCAGGCCGCCGAACGCCGGCCCGTAGGAGAGGTAGACCGCCGTGTCCACCCCGGAGCCGCCCGGCCCGCCCGGGTTGACGACCAGCGAGCCGATCCGCTCGCGCTGCTTCGTCGACCGGGCGCGCAGCAGCGCGATCTCGAAGGTCTGCCCGGCGCCCGGGCCGGTGCCGGCCGCGCCGCCCATGCCCCAGTCACGCGGCACCTTGATCCGCGCGCACTCGTAGCGCATGTTCGGCGCGCTCCGCCCGACCAGCTCCTCGGCCACCTCCGGGCAGGACCGCCAGGTCGGCGCGGCACCCGGCGCGGCGGCCTCGCCCTCGACGTCCGTCCGGGGGGCGAACGCCGGCAGGGTGCAGCCGGCGGCGAGCAGCGCGGCGGCGGCCAGGCCGGCCAGGGTGAGCCGGAACCGGCGGATCCGGGCGGAATTGCGGGTCACGAGCGGGCCTCCGTGATCGATTTCGACGGCCAGGCTACGCCGGGCCCGCGGCGGCGGAGCCCACGGTCACCGTCGGGTCGCCGCGGAGCACCTGGTCCACATCGAACCGGACCGGCCGGTCGAGCTGGTCGTAGCGGCAGGAGCCGGGCTCGCGGTCGGGCCGCCACCGGACGAACCGGGCGGTGTGCCGGAACCGATCGCCCTCCATCGCGTCGTAGCCGACCTCGACCACCAGCTCGGGACGCAGCGGCTCCCACTCGAGGTTGCGGGTGCCGGTCCAGCGGCTGACCCCGCCGGGCAGGCGCTGGCCGCGCTCGTGGTCGCCGTGCACCCACGGGTGGTCGGCGCCGGCGTCCCGGTAGGGCTCCAGCTCCTCCAGCAGCTCGGCGCGGCGCGCCATGGTGAACGAGGCGCTCACCCCGACGTGGTGCAGCACGCCCGCGTCGTCGTAGAGCCCGAGCAGGAGCGAGCCGACCACCGGGCCCGACTTGTGCCACCGGAACCCGGCCACCACCACGTCGGCGGTGCGGGCGTGCTTGACCTTGAACATGAGCCGCTTGCCCGGCTCGTAGGGCAGGTCGGCCGGCTTGGCGATCAGGCCGTCCAGGCCGGCACCCTCGAAGACGTCGAACCAGCGGTGGGCGGTGTCGACGTCGGTGGTGACCTGGGTGACGTGCACCGGCGGGCGGACCCCGGCCAGGGCCGCCTCCAGCCGGGCCCGCCGCTGCGGATAGGGCTGGTCGAGCAGGGTCTCGTCGTCGAGGAGGAGCAGGTCGAAGGCGACGAAGTCGGCCGGCGTCGTCTCGGCCAGCAGCCTCACCCGGGAGGCGGCCGGATGGACGCGCTGGGCCAGCAGCTCGAAGTCGAGCCGGGGCTGCCCGCCCGGGCCGTCCCGCCGGATCACGATCAGCTCGCCGTCGACCGCGCACCGCTCGGGCAGCTGGCGGCGGGCCTGTTCGACCACCTCGGGGAAGTAGCGGGTCATCGACTTGCCGCCCCGGCTGGACAGCTCCACCTCGTCGCCGTCGCGGAACACGATGCACCGGAAGCCGTCCCACTTCGGCTCGTACGTCATCCCGGACGCGGTGGGGATCCGCGGGACGCTCTTGGCCAGCATCGGCTCGACCGGTGGACTGATCGGCAGCTTCACGGCGACAGTCAACCAGACCGCACCGACAGCCGTGAGGCAGATCACGGCCGGGCGGCGGGCGGCGTGTCCTCCCGCGCGCCCCTCGTCCCCGCCAGGGCGAATCGGAAAACCGCAGGTCAGAGCTACTTTCGCGGGGTGTCGGAGTGGGTCTGCGGGTGCTGCGGTCGGTGGCGGGTGAGCGTCGAGCTGATCCGGGGCCGCCACCGGTACCGGCTCGTGCGCCGCTACCCGGCCCGGTTCGGCGGGGGCAAGGACGTGCTCGGCGAGGTCGGCTCGGTGGCGGAGCTGGAGGAGCTGCTGCGCCGCCGTACCCCCCTGGGGCTGGCCGACCTGCACGAGGCCGCCTGACCCGACGGCGCCCGAGGCCCGGCGGAGGCGGGCGGACCGGCGGCGACCGACCGGCGGATGCCGCGGTCACGATCCGTCGGGCAGCGTCGTCACCGGTGGGCGCGGCGCGCGGGGCGCCGCCCGGGAAGGGGCGCGATGCGGTTCGAGACCGGTACGGAGGTGGCCGCCGAGCCCGGACGGGTCTGGGCGGTGCTGGTCGACGTCGAGCGGTGGCCGGAGTGGACGCCCTCGGTGCGCCGGGCCCGGCGGGGGGAGCCGGGGCCGCTCGCGGTGGGCGCCACCGCCAGGCTGGAGCAGCCGAAGCTGCGGCCGGCCGTCTGGCGGGTCACCGAGCTGACCGAGGGGCACTCCTTCGCCTGGGTGTCGCGCAGCCCCGGCGTGCGCACCCTGGCCGAACACCGGGTGCTGCCGCTGGCCGACGGGCGCAGCCGGGTCGAGCTGGTGCTCGCGCAGTCCGGGCCGCTGGCCGGTCCGGTCGGCTGGCTCTACGGCGACCTGACGCGCCGCTACCTGCGGATGGAGGCCGACGGGCTCAGGCGTCGTTGCGAGCGGGACTGACCACGGCCTTCTCCAGCAGGGCCAGCCGGTGGCCGTTCGGGTCCGGCCGGTGCCCGACCACGCGGTAGCCGTGCCGGTGGTACAGCCGCAGGTTCTGCTCGCTGTCGGCCCCGGTGAAGAGCGCGAGGCGGCGCACGCGGGCGGCACAGGCCGCCTCGACCGCCCGTAGCAGCCGCCCGCCGACGCCCCGGCCCTGCTGGTCGGGGGCGACGGCGAGGCGGCCGACGTGCGCGGTGTCGCCGTCGACGTGCGCCCGCACCGAGCCGACCAGCCGGTGGCCGAGCCGGGCGGTGAGCACCGTCGCCGGTCCCGCCAGCGCGGCCCGCACCTCCTCCAGGGTCTCGGTCAGCGGCGGCAGGAACGGGTCGGCGTAGCGCTGGGCCTCCACGAGGTACGCGGCGCGCTGCACCGTGAGGATCTCGCCGGCGTCCGGCACGTCGGCGGGGGCGATGCGCGGCTCGATCACGCCGACAGCCAACCACACGGCCCCGCCGCGCCGCCCGTACGCTGGCGGTGATCCGTCGAGCCCTGGGGGTGCGCGCCGTGCCGGCACTGACCTATCCGCACGTCGGCGCCACCCGCGTCGGGGACCTGCCGCCCGGCTGGCGGCACGTGCGGCACCGGGTGCGGCTGCCCGACTCCTGCTTCGCCGCCGCCGGCGCGGCGGTGCTCGGCTGGCGCCTGCACCGGGCGGCCGGCATCCGGATGGACGCGGCGGCCGACCGCGCCGCGCCCGGGGTGCGGGTGGTCTCCCGGCTGGGCGTCGGCCCGCTGCGACTGGCCGCGCCCTGCGAGGTGGTCTGGGCCGTCGACGACGACCGGCGGGCCGGCTTCGGGTACGGCACGCTGCCCGGGCACCCGGCCAGTGGCGAGGAGGCGTTCGTGGTCAGCCGCGACGCCGCCGGCCGCGTCTGGTTCGAGGTGGTCGCGTTCAGCCGCCCCGACCGCTGGGTCATGCGCGCCGCCGGGCCGGCTGGCCGGGCCTTCCAGCACGCGTACGCCTGGTGGCTCGGCCGCACCCTGCGCCGCCTCTGCGCCCGGTCCTGACCGCGCGTCCGTCCACGGCACCGTGCCACGGCCGGCGGGCGGGGCGGCCCGTCAGTACCGGGCGAAGGAGCGGATCGGCATCCGGGGGCCGTACTTCGGGGCCTGGACGCCCCCGGCCTCCAGCAGCACGCAGACCCGGCCCCGGTGCCCCCGGAACGGCTCCAGCAGCGCCAGCATCCGGGCGTCGTCGCCGCGCGGCTCGCCCGCGAGCGCCCAGGCCACCGTGTTCGGCACGTGGAAGTCGCCGACGCTGACCGCGTCTGGGTCCCCGTACGCGATCCGCACCACCTCGGCGGCGGTCCACGGCCCGATGCCGGCGATGGCGGTGAGCCGGCGGGTGGCTTCGGCGGAGTCCGCGCAGCGCTCCAACCGGTCGGCGACGGCGGCGGCGCGGCGCAGCGTGTCGGCCCGGCGCTGCTCCACCCCGAACGGGTGGAACACCCAGTACGGGGTGGCGGCCACCGCCGCCGGCTCCGGCGGCAGCAGCAGCGGCTGCATCGGCCCGGGCGCCGCCTCCGCGAAGTGCCGCACCGTCGCGGCGTACGCGCGGTACGCCTCCTTGCCGGTCACCTTCTGCTCGAAGACCGCCCGGAGCAGCCGGGGGAAGACCTGACCGGTGGCCGGCATCCGCAGCCCCCGGTGCTGGGCCGCCAGCCGCGCCACCACGGGGTGGCCGGCGGCGAGTTCCGCGAACCCGCTGAGGTCGTCGCGCAGCCCCGCGACCGCGTCCGCCCGCTCCACCACCCAGTCGGCGCCCGGGCCGTAGCCCTCGGCGAGCAGGTCGCCGCCGGCCGGCCGCAGGGCGAGGGTGGCCGGCCCGTCGGGGGTGCGGGTGGCCCACCAGAAGGTGCCCGCCGCGACACGCGCGCAGGGGTCGTACGCGCTGAAGGTCAGCGCCCGGACCGACGCGGCCAGCCGGTAGCCGGCCGGCGGGCGCAGCTCCCGGCGGGCGGAGGGTTCGGTCCCGGTCACCCGCCCATGCTGTCACGTCCCGGTCCCTCGACCGGCGGCACCGCCGGCGCGCCGGTCGTCCCCGCTCGGCACGGCCGCCGGTGGGTACGCATGGCCCCCGCGAACGGGATCAACGACGCACGGAGAAGATTCCGGGCGGCGGCGGGGTCGAGTCGGTGGCGTCGGCGTCGCGGACCACCGGGGCCCCGCCGGCGAACCGGTCCAGCTCCGCGCCGGCCAGCACCCGGCCGGGGAACCAGTCCCCGGCGGCGCGTCGGGTCAGCTCCGGCACCGGCGGCTCGACCCGGCTCGCCACGAGCACCAGGTTGCCGTAGCGGCGCCCGCGCAGCACCGCCGCGTCCCCGACCAGGCAGGCCCGGGGCAGCACCGACCGGACCGTGGCGACCTGCGCCCGCGCGTGGCGCAGCGGCGGGCCGTCGGCGACGTTGGCCAGGTAGCAGCCGTCGGGGCGCAGCACCCGGGCCACCTCGGCGGCGTACTCCACGGAGGTGAGGTGGGCCGGGGTGCGCGCGCCGGCGAAGACGTCGGCGACCACCACGTCGTAGCCGGCGTCCCGGCTGGCGGCGAGCACCGCGCGGGCGTCGGCCACCCGCACCTTGAGCCGGAACTCCGCCGGCCACGGCAGGGCGCGGCGGACCAGCTCCACCAGCGCACCGTCCACCTCGACCACCCGCTGGCCGGAGCCGGGCCGGGTGGCGGCCACGTAGCGGGGCAGCGTCAGCGCCCCGCCGCCGAGGTGCAGCACCCGCAGCGGCGCACCGGCCGGGGCCACCAGGTCGATCGCGGCGGCCAGCCGCCGGACGTACTCGAACTCCAGGTGCGTGGGGTCGGCCAGGTCCACGTGCGACTGCGGCGCGCCGTCCAGCAGCAGGGTCCACGACCCCGGCCGGTCCGGATCCGGCACCAGCTCGGCCAGCCCAGTGTCCACCCCTGCGGCCACCGTCTCGGCGCCCCGCCTGCGCCCCATCAGCGGCGGGCCCGGGCGGCGGCGGTGAGCACCCGGTGCAGCAGCCGCGCGTCGCCGAGCAGCGCCCGCAGCCGGCGCTCCAGGCCCGCGATCGGGATGAGGTTCTGCGGTGCCCGGGGGTCCTTGTACGGGGTGGAGGCGAACCGGGGCAGCGTCACCAGCGACAGGTCGGCCAGCTCCACCGCCTCGTCGATGTCCAACTCGGCGGAGCACTCCATCCGGACGATGCCCGCCCACGGCGCCCCGAGGGCCACCGGCAGCCGCAGATACCACGACCAGCCGCCCCACGCCGTGCCGAGCCGGAACACCGGGGACCGCTCGCCGGCCGCCAGCCCGGTGACCACCGCCGTCAGCCGGGCGTCCAGGTATTGGCTGTGCTGTGTCTTGATGTAGCCCAGCGTGCGCGGCAGCTGCCGCCGGTTGCGCAGCGGGCCGTCCACCACCAGCAGGTCGCCGTCGGTGCGGGCCGCCCCGGAGACCTCCACCTCCAGCGCGGTCAGCGGCCCCTGCACGGCGGCGGGGAGCTTGTTCAGCTCGCCCGTGCCGCTGACCCGGTGCACCGGGTAGCGGACGCTGCCGGCGACCACGTCCACCGCCGACGGGCTGGCGGTGAACAGGCCCCGGCCGACCCTCGCGCCGGCGAGCCGCGCCGCGCCGCGCTCCAGGTCGCACCGGACCACCCCGGCGGCGTACGAGGCGGCCAGGCCGGGAAAGGAGGCGCCGTCGTCCTCCGCCGTCCACACGCTCGCGTCGATCCGGCGCACCCCGTCGACCAGCAGCACCACGTCGGGGGCGCGCACCCCGGGGCGGGGCCCGATGGCCCGCCAGTCCACCGCGGGCAGTTCGGCGTCCGCGTCGACCTGGGCGCTGCTCGGCGCGGCGGGACCGCCGCCGGACGCCTCGAACGAGGCCCCGTACGCCGGGTCCCAGGCGTCGACGAAGAACCGGGGATCGGTCACCGGGGCGAGCCTCCCGTCGTGGCCCGGGGGACGCGGCGGCGGCCCCCGCTCACCGGCCGGTCCGCTCGACGCGGGCCGACCGGGCGTCCTTGCTGACCTCGTAGCGGACCGGGATGCGCTCGGCCAGCGCCGGCACGTGGGTGACCACCCCGACCATCCGGTCGCCCCGGGCGGCCAGGCTCTCCAGGGTGGCGGCCACCGTGTCCAGGGTGGCCGCGTCGAGCGTGCCGAAGCCCTCGTCGAGCACGATCGACTCCAGGCTCGCCGCGGTGGTGGACATGCCGGCGAGCTGCTCGGACAACGCGAGCGCCAGCGCCAGCGACGCCTGGAAGGTCTCGCCGCCGGACAGGGTGCGCACGCCCCGGCGCAGCCCGGCGTCGTGGTGGTCGACGACGAAGAACTCGCCCTTGTCGTGCACCAGGTCGTACTGCCCGCCGGACAGCTCCCGCAGGATGCCCGACGCGCCGTCGACCAGCAGGTCTAACGCCTCGGCCAGCAGCCACCGCTCGAAGTTGTTGGCCCGCAGGTGCCCCGCGAGGGCCCGGGCCACCTGCGCCTCGTGCTCGTACCCGGCCCGCTGCTCGCGCAGCCCGCCGGCCTGCTCGCGGCGGCGCTCCAGCTCGCGCAGGTCGCCCTCGGCCCGCTCCAGGGCGCGGTCGGCGGCGCGTACCGGATCGTCGGTGGCCGGCAGCCCGGCGGCGGCGAAGATGCCCGCGATGCGCTCGCCGACGCCGGCCGCCACGGCCTCGGCCTCCGCCACCGCGGCGGCCCGCCCCGCCCGCTCGGCGCGGCGGCGCTCCGCCTCCGCGCCCGCCCACCCGGTGAGAGCCGCCCACGCCGCGCCGAGGTCGTCGCGGTCGGCCGCCGGCGGCCCGAACCGGGCCAGCCCGTCGCGGGCGGCGTCGAACGCCCGCCAGGTCGCGCGCAGCCGCTCCTCGGCGGCGTCCACGGCCGCCCGGGCCCGCCGGGCCGCCTCCCGGCCGGCCCGCACCGCCGCCGCCGACTCCTCCAGCGCCCGGCGCAGCCGCGCGTGCTCGTCCAGCTCGCGGCGCAGCACCGCCGGCTCCGCCGCCCCGGCCAACTGCCCGTCCAGCTCGGCCAGCCGGGCGTCCAGCTGGTCCTGCCGGGCCCGCGCCCGCACCAGCACCCGCTCCAGCTCGCGGGCGGCGGCGTCGCGCTCCGCCACCACCGCCTGTGCGGCCTTCGTGGCGGCCCGCGCCGCCCGGCCCGCCGCCGTTGCGGCGGCGACCGCCGAGTCCGCCGGCACCGCCGGCACCCGCGCCACCGTCTGCTCGCAGACCGGGCAGGTCGCCCCGTCGCGCAGGTGCGCCCGCAGCGCCACCGCCTGGTCGGTCGCCTTGGCCTCCTCGTGGGCCCGGAAGGCGGCCTCCAACTCGGCCTCGGCCCGCTCGGCCGCCGCCCGCGCCTGCGTCAGCGCGGTCGCCGCCGCCGCGTGCTCGCCCCGCGCCGTGCCCACCGCCGCCCGGACCGTCTCCGCCTCGCCGGCCAGCTTCTCCCGGTCGGTGTACGCCCGCAGCAGCAGCCGCAGCGCGCTCTCGTCGCCGGCCGCGGCCAGCTCGCCGCGGAGCTTCTCCTCCCGCTCCTCGGCCAGGGACACCGCTGTCGCCGCCTCGTCCGCGCCCGCCCGCGCCGACGCCACCGCCCGGGCCACCTCGGCCACCCCGTCCGGCGCGCGCACGGCGGACAGCACCGCCAGGTCGGCGTCGAGCGCGGCCAGCGCCGCGTCCGCCTCGCGCGCCGCCTCCCGGGCCGCCGCCAGCTCCGGCACGGCCGCCGCCACCGCCCCGACCAGCTCCCGCATCCGGTCGACCTGCCCGGTCGCCGCCGCCAGCGCGGCGTCGTCGACGTCGGCGAGCCCGGCCAGCGCCTGGTCGACCGCCTCCAGCTTCGCCTCGGCCTGCGCGGCCCGCGCGGTCGCCTTCTTCTGCACCTCCTCGTAGACCCCGAGACCGAGCAGGTTCACCAGGATCTGCTGCCGGGTGGCCGGCTTGGCGTGCAGGAAGTCCGCGAACTGCCCCTGCGGCAGCACCACGCAGCTGGTGAACTGCTCGTACGGCAGCCCGACCGCCTCCAGCACCGCCTGCTCCATCTCGCCGGGGGTGCCGGCGACCACCTCGCCGAGGTCGTCGGGGCTCAGCCCGGTGTCGAGCTTGGTCACGTCGAAGCCGGCCGGCATGAGCTGCAACCCGGCGTTGGCCGTCTTGACGTTGCCCCGCCCGTCCCGGCGCACCACCCGGGTCGCCACGTAGCGGGACCCGCCGGACTCGAAGACCAGCCGCACCCGCGCCTCGGTGGCCGACGGCGCGAGGGCGTTGGCCAGCCCCCGGGTGCCGCCCCAGCGGGGCACCGTGCCGTAGAGGGCGAAGCAGATCGCGTCCAGCACCGTCGACTTGCCCGAGCCGGTCGGCCCCACCAGGGCGAAGAAGTCGGCGTCGGTGAAGTCGATCGTCGTCTCGTCCCGGAAGACGGTGAAGCCCGCCATGTCCAGCCGCATCGGCCGCATCAGTGGTCGACCTCCTCGAAGAGCTCGTCGAAGAGCTCCCGCACCCCGTCGTCGGTGTGCCCCCGGCTGTCCAGGTAGTCGGCGAAGAGCTGCCGGGGCGAGCGGCCGGCCCGCTGCGCCACCCGGGCGCCGCCGCCCGGGGCGGGCACCAGCTCGGGGTCGATGCGGATCTCCAGGGCGCGGGGCAGCAGCTCCTGCACCTCCTCGCGCAGCCCGGCACGGGGCTGCTCCCGCACGTACACCCGCAGCCAGGCGTCCGGCACGTCCATCTCGGCGAGCTGGGCCAGGGTGCCCCGGACCGTGCGCAGCGTGGCCGCCGCGACGACCGGCACCTCGCGGACCTGCGCCGCCGTGGTCGCGGTGACCTCGACGAGCGTCACCGACGGCACGTTCTCCTGCTCGCCGAAGTCGACGGCGAGCGGGCTGCCGCTGTAGCGGATCGGGCAGGGGCCCTGGACCCGCTGCGAGCGGTGCAGGTGGCCGAGCGCCACGTAGTGCGCGGTGCCCGGGAAGACGGTCGCCGGCACCGCGTAGCCGAGCACGGTGTGGGCGTCCCGCTCGCCGCCGCCGGTCGCCGCGCCGACCACGGTCAGGTGGGCGGTGACCAGGTGCACCCGGTCCGGCTCGGTGAAGCTCTCGGTCAGCCGGCCCAGCACCCGGCCCAGGTGGTCGGCGTACGTCTGGGTGGCCTCGGCGGCGGTCAGCTCGTACATCTCCACGGCCCGGATGGCGTAGCGCTGGGAGAGGAACGGCAGCGCGGCCAGCCGCCAGCGCTCGCCGCCGGCCGTGGTGCCGTCGACGACGTGCTCGTCCGGGTTCTCCCGGACGCCGCCGCGCAGCGTGATCCCGGCCGCCTCGGCCCAGGGGCGCAGCGCGTCGAGGGCCTGGCCGTTGTCGTGGTTGCCGCCGATCGCCACCACGTCGGCGCCGGTGCGGCGCAGCGCGGTCAGGGCCCGGGTGACCAGGCGGGTGGCCTCGGGCGTCGGCGCGGCGGTGTCGTAGAGGTCACCGGCGACGATGACCAGGTCGGGCCGCTCGGCCCGGGCGACGTCGATCACCCCGGCGAGGACCTGCTTGTGCTCCTCGGCCCGCGACTGGCCCTTGAGGACCTTGCCGACGTGCCAGTCGGAGGTGTGCAGGATCTTCACGGGTCTCTCCCCCTAGAACGGGATGTCGTCGTCGCTGGCGCCGCCGCCGGAGCCCACCACCGCGAACGGGTCGGCGGACTGGGTGATCGACCGGAGCGTCTCCGACGGCGCCCGGCCGGCCTCGGAGACCCGGGTGGCCCAGGCCGGGAACGGGAACTCCAGGCAGAGCGGCACCGGGATGTCGGGCTGGTTGACGAACATCGTGCCGGGCTTGGCCAGCAGCGCGCGCTGCCGCTGGGCGGGGGGCAGGAAGCCGTATTCCGGGCGGGACGCCTCGGCCGGGTCGAGCCGGCCGACCACCCGGATCGCCGAGTTGGTGACGATCCGCCGCTCCACCTCGCTCGCCGTCTGCTGGGCGCCGACCAGGATCACCCCGAGCGAGCGGCCCCGCTCGGCGATGTCGAGCAGCACCTCCTTGATGGGGGAGGAGCCCTCGCGGGGGGCGTACTTGTTGAGCTCGTCGAGCACCACGAAGAGCAGCGGCTTGGCGGTGCCGGCCTTCTCCTTGCGCTCGAACTCGCTCTTGAGCGTCACGCCGACCACGAACCGCTGCGCGCGGTCCGGCAGGTTGTGCAGGTCGACCACGGTGACCTGGGCGCTCTCAGCGGTGTTGATCGAGTGCGGGCGGCGGGTGGCCAGGTCGCCCCGGATCAGCCGGGACAGGTCCTTCTTGCTGCCGATCAGCCGGCGGGCGAACGCGTTGACCGTGCCCAGCCCGACCGCGCTGCCGGCCCAGTCGGAGCGGGTCTCGTCGTCGTTGAGCTGCTCGACGACGTGGTCGACCAGGTCGGCGTACGAGCCGAGCCGCACCCCGTCGATGCTCACCCCGCCGTCGGCGGGCTGGGCGTGCCGGGCCAGGTGGGCGGCGACCGAGTGGACGACCATCGTGTACTGCTGGCGCTCGTCGTCGGCGTCGGCGAAGACGTAGGGCAGCAGGCGGTCGGCGCAGAACTCGGCGAGCGTCCAGTAGAAGCTGTCCACCCCGGTGAGCCGGCTGCTCACGTCGGGCGTGCCGGAGGAGTCGCCGACCCGGGGCGGGGCGTAGACCCGCACGTCGGGGAACGCACCGGCGGTCAGGCCGAGCTTCGCGTACGCGGCGCGGGTGGCGTCGTCGAGCCGGGTGTTGGGATGGTCGAGGAAGAGCAGGTCCTCGCCCTTGACGTTGAAGATGAGCGCCTTGGCGTTGACGGCGTCGCCGCCGAGCACCCCGGAGCGGAAGACCGAGTAGAGCAGGAAGGTGGCGAAGCTCGTCTTCGTGGCGACGCCGGAGATGCCGGAGATCGACACGTGCGCGCCCCGGCTGCCGTCGAGGAAGTCGGCGTTGAGGTAGACCGGCACCCCGTCGCGGCCCATCCCCATCGGGATCCGCCGCTCCATCCGGTCGAAGTGCAGGGCCCGGGCCCGCGCGTCGCCCTCGGCGCGGTGCACCACGGCGCCGGGCGACGGCGGCACGTAGAGCTCCGGGTCGACGCGGGTGGTGGTGATCTCGGCGGCCTCCTGCACCTGCGCCGGCAGCGTGCCGTCGGCGATGGCGAAGACGTCGGAGTCGAACTGGGCGCCCTCGTGCCGGGCGCGCACCTGGGTGACCACCCCGGCGATCGTCACCGGCTCGCGGTCGGGCAGCTCCCGGCGGGTCACCACGACGTCGTCGAGCTGGAGGTAGCTGGCGGGGGAGACCGCCGTCCAGAACTGGAGGGGGGTGGCGTCGGCCGTGCCCAGCACCCGGCCGACCTCCTCGCCCGGGCCGTCGAACCCGTCGTCAGTCATCGGGCAACTCCGGTCGGCTGGTCGTCGCGGTCGGGGCACACGTGGTGCATCCTGCCGCAGGAGTACGACAGGTTGCCACGCGACGCGGCGGACGCCACGCACCCGGCCGACCGCCCCGCCGCAGGGTGCCCGCCCGGCCACGCTCAGTCGCGGGCGTAGCGGAGCATGAGGACGCCGTCGGCGGCGGCCAGCACGTGCCGCAGCGGCAGGTGGCGCACCTCGCTGGCGTCCCCGGCGGTGATCCGCCCCGGGCCCGCCCCGGCGAGCAGCGGGGCGACGGTGAGGCAGACCTCGTCCACCAGGTCGGCGGCGGTGAGCGCGCCGAACAGCCGCGGCCCGCCCTCGCAGAGCAACTGGTCGAAGCCGCGGCGGCGCAGCTCGGCCAGGCCCGCGGCGAGGTCCACCCGGCCGTCGCCGCAGCGCACCACGTCGGCGACGTCGGTGAGGCCGGGCGGTGCCGCCGCGTCGGACCGGGTGAGCACGACGGGCCGCGTCGGCGCGTCGGCGAACGCGGCCTGCGCCGGGTCGAGGTCGAGCGAGCCGGAGACGACGACCAGGGTCGGGTACTCGGGCAGGCCGTGCTCCCGGCGCCACGCCCGGCGCCGCTCGTCGAGCCGGACCGCCCGGTAGCCCTCGTGCCGCAGCGTGCCGGCGGCCACGACGAGGGCGTCGCAGAGCATTCGCAGCAGGCCGAAGACGCGCTTGTCCGGCTCGCCGGAGAGCCCGGCGGAGTACCCGTCGACGGCGACCGCGCCGTCGACGCTCGCCACGAAGTTCACCCGCAGGTGGGGGCGGTCGGCGCGGCCGTAGAGCCCGGCCAGCGCCGCGTCGTCCAGCGGCTGCGCCGACGGCTGCGGCCAGAGCGCCGAAATCGGGATTCCGACGCTCATTCGCCGGCCGGACCGGTGACCGGAGGGGTGGGTCGGGGGGTACGGTGCTGGCAGTCGCACCAGTTCCGCCCCGGACAGTCGTCGTGCCGCCTCGCCCGGCACGCTCGGCAGATCATGCTCGCAGCCTATGCCGAGGAAGGATGGGACAGCATGCCGCGTCAGATCTTCCAGCTGAAGATTTCCCTGGCCGGGGTCCGGCCGTCCGTCTGGCGCCGGGTGCTCGTCCCGGGCGGCTACACGCTGGACCGGGTGCACCGGGTGGTGCAGCACGGCATGGGCTGGCGGGACTGCCACCTGCACTCGTTCGAGATCGAGGGCCGGCAGTACGGCGAGCCCGACGCCGACGGCGAGCTGGCCCTGCGCGACGAGCTGGACGTCCGGCTCGACGCGGTGGTCGGCAAGGGCAGCCGGTTCCACTACACCTACGACTTCGGCGACTGGTGGGAGCACGACCTGGTGGTGGAGGACGCCTTCACCGCCGATCCCGACGAGCGCTACCCGTCCTGTCTGGACGGGGAGCGGGCGTGCCCGCCGGAGGACGTGGGCGGGCCGGTCGGTTACCAGGCCCTGCTGGCGGCGGTGGCCGACCCGGGCCACCCGGAGCACCGGTCGATGCGGGACTGGGTGGGCGAGCGCTTCGACCCGGCCGCCTTCGACGCCGGCCGGGTCGCCACCCTGCTGCGCCGCTTCTGCTGAACGCCCACCGCCGGCCGGCTCCGAATCGTGTGGCGACGGCCGCGGTAACGATCTGGGAACGCTCCCATGTGTTCGTTGACACCTTTGACGGCCCCCGACATGCTCGTGGCAGCGCTGCAGGCCCCCTGGCTTCCCGTCGTCCTCCCGCGGACCGCGCGGGATCATGGAAGGTGCCGTCACGTCGTGAGCAACCCCGCCACCCCACCCGCCGTCGGCGTCCTCGCCGACCGCCCGCCGCTGACCTTCCCGCCCGGCTTCCTCTGGGGCGCGGCGACCGCCGCGTACCAGATCGAGGGCGCGGCGGCCGAGGGCGGCCGGACCCCGTCGATCTGGGACACCTTCAGCCACACCCCCGGCCGGGTGGTCGCCGGGCACACCGGCGACGTGGCCTGCGACCACTACCACCGACTGGAGCCGGACGTCGCGCTGATGGCCGAGCTGGGGCTGAGGTCGTACCGGTTCTCGGTCTCCTGGCCCCGCGTCCAGCCGGGCGGCTCCGGCCCGGCCAACGCGGAGGGGCTGGACTTCTACCGGCGGCTCGTCGACGAGCTGCTGGCGCACGGGATCGAGCCCTGGCTCACCCTCTACCACTGGGACCTGCCGCAGCCGCTGGAGGACGCGGGCGGCTGGCCGGCCCGGGACACGGCCGCGCGGTTCGCCGACTACGCCACGCTGGTCGCCGACGCGCTCGGCGACCGGGTGCGCTACTGGACGACGCTGAACGAGCCGTGGTGCTCGGCGTTCCTCGGCTACGGCTCCGGGGCGCACGCGCCGGGCCGCACCGACGGGGCGGACGCCGTCCGGGCCGGGCACCACCTGATGCTCGGCCACGGCCTCGCCGTGCGGGCGCTGCGCGCGGCCCGGCCGGCTGCCGAGGTCGGGGTGACGGTCAACCTCTACCCGGTCACCCCGGCCAGCGACGCGCCCGCCGACGTCGACGCCGCGCGGCGCATCGACGGTCTGGCCAACCGGTTCTTCCTCGACCCGCTGCTGCGCGGGTCGTACCCGGTGGACCTGATGGCCGACCTCGCCCGGGTCACCGACTTCGGGCACGTACGCGAGGGCGACCTGGCGACCATCGCCACCCCGCTGGACCTGGTCGGCGTCAACTACTACAGCCGGCACGTCGTCGCCGCCCCGGTGGCGGGCGCCGAGCCGGAGCCGTACTGGCGGGCGCCGTCCTGCTGGCCGGGCAGCGAGGACGTCCGGTTCGTCACGCGGGGCGTCCCGGTCACCGACATGGACTGGGAGATCGACGCCCCGGGCCTGGTGGAGACGCTGCGCCGGGTCCACGAGGAGTACCCGGACCTCCCGCTCTACGTCACCGAGAACGGCTCCGCCTTCGTCGACGCGGTGGTCGACGGGCGGGTCGACGACGTCGACCGGGTGGCGTACTTCGACGCCCACCTGCGCGCCGCGCACGAGGCGATCGGGGCCGGCGTTCCCCTGCGCGGCTACTTCGCCTGGTCGCTGATGGATAATTTCGAGTGGGCCTGGGGCTACACCAAGCGGTTCGGGATGGTCTACGTCGACTACGACAGCCAGGCTCGGATCCCCAAGTCCAGCGCCAGGTGGTACGCCGAGGTGATCCGACGCAACGGTCTGGCCGCACAATAGGCGAGGGCCAGCCAGCAACGGGCGGCCCCGGCAACCACCCGCCCGGGGCCGGGGCCGGGCCGGCCCGCCGTCGGAGGAGCAGACGATGACAACGCAGCGCACCCGGTCGCTCGGGCGCCCGACCCTCGACGCCGTCGCCGCCCGAGCCGGCGTCGGCCGCGGGACGGTCTCCCGGGTGGTCAACGGCTCACCGCAGGTGAGCCCCGAGGCGCGCGCCGCGGTGCAGCAGGCCATCGCCGAGCTGGGGTACGTGCCGAACCGCGCCGCCCGCGCCCTGGTCACCCAGCGCACCGACTCCATCGCCCTGGTCGTCTCCGAGTCGGGCGACCGGGTCTTCACCGAGCCGTTCTTCGCCGGCATCGTCCGGGGCGTCAGCTCGGGGCTGCTGGAGACCCCGTTGCAGCTCTGGCTCGCCATGGTGCAGTCGCCGATCGAGCGGGAGCGGGTCGAGCACCACCTGACCAACCAGCACGTCGACGGGGTCCTGCTGCTGTCGCTGCACGACTCCGACCCGCTGCCCGCCCTGCTGGAGGAGCGCGGCCTGCCCACCGTGCTGGGCGGGCGGCCGGCCCGGATGCTCCAGCCCGGCACGCAGCCCGCGTACTACGTCGACGTGGACAACGTCGGCGGCGCCCGCCAGGCGGTGGAACACCTGGCCGGCCGGGGGCGGCGGCGCATCGCCACCATCGCCGGCCCGCAGGACATGGGCGCCGGCCTGGGCCGCCTGACCGGCTACAGGGAGGCGGTCCAGGCCGCCGGGGGCGGGGTCGATCCCGACCTGATCGCGTACGGGGACTTCAGCGAGGGCAGCGGGGCGGCCGGGATGCGCCGGCTGCTGGAGGTCTGCCCCGACCTCGACGCCGTCTTCGTCGCCTCCGACCTGATGGCGTTCGGCGCGCTGCGGGCGCTGCGCGAGGCGGGCCGGCGGGTGCCGGAGGACGTGGCGGTGGTCGGCTTCGACGACGCCCCGATCGCCCGGCAGTGCGACCCGCCGCTGACCACGGTCTTCCAGCCGGTGGAGGAGATGGGCCGGCAGATGGCCCGCCTGCTGGTCTCCCGCATCCGCGGCGAGAACCTCCCGTCCCCCCACCTCCTCCTAAACCCCACCCTCATCAACCGCGCCACCTCCTAACCCCACCCCCCCCACCCCCACCCCCCCACCCCCCGCCCATGCCGTTGATCATGAAGTTGTTGGCGCCGACATCGGCGTGTCGCGCAACAACTTCATGATCAACGAGGTGGCCAGGGGTGGGGGTGTGGGTGGGGTGGGTGGGGTTAGGGCTGGGGAGGGGGGTGGCGGCGGAGTTCGCGCTTGGCGAGGCTGGCTCGGTGCACCTCGTCCGGGCCGTCGGCCAGGCGCAGGGTGCGGGCCTGGGCCCAGAGGGCGGCCAGCGGGGTGTCCTGGCTGACGCCGGCACCGCCGTACGCCTGGATGGCCTTGTCGATCACCCACTCGGCCATCGCCGGCGTGGCGATCTTGATGGCCTGGATCTCGGTGTGCGCGCCCTTGTTTCCCACGGTGTCCATCAGCCAGGCGGTCTTGAGCACCAGCAGGCGGGCCTGCTCGATGCGCACCCGCGACTCGGCGATCCACTCGCGGACGACGCCCTGCTCGGCGAGGGGACGGCCGAACGCCACCCGTTCGGTGACCCGCCGGCAGAGCAGCTCCAGGGCCCGCTCCGCCATGCCGACCAGCCGCATGCAGTGGTGGATCCGGCCGGGGCCGAGCCGGGCCTGGGCGATCGCGAAGCCGCCGCCCTCCGCCCCGACCAGGTTCTCCGCCGGCACCCGGACGTCGGTGAAGTCGATCTCGGCGTGCCCGCCGTGCGGGGCGTCGCTGTAGCCGAACACC
Organism: Micromonospora sp. NPDC048063; assembly: GCF_043202855.1. Lineage (NCBI taxonomy): Bacteria > Bacillati > Actinomycetota > Actinomycetes > Micromonosporales > Micromonosporaceae > Micromonospora > Micromonospora sp. NPDC048063. Next base: position 468,771 of record NZ_JBIDBG010000003.1, read on the forward strand.
GTCATGCCCCGGCGCACCGTGACACCGGGCGTGTCCCGCGGCACCAGGACCATGCTCTGCTGCCGGTGCCGGTCGGCCTCCGGGTCGGTCTTGCCCATCACGACGAAGATCTCGCAGCGCGGATCCATCGCCCCCGACGACCACCACTTGCGCCCGTTGACGACGTAGTGGTCGCCGTCCCGGGTGATCCGGGTGGCGATGTTGGTCGCGTCCGAGGAGGCGACCTCTGGCTCGGTCATGCAGAACGCCGAACGGATCTCGCCCTCCAGCAGCGGCCGCAGCCAGCGCTCCTGCTGCTCCGGCGAGCCGAACTCGGCGAGCAGCTCCATGTTGCCCGTGTCCGGCGCGGCACAGTTGACCGCCTCGGGCGCGAGGTGCGGGCTGCGCCCGGTCAGCTCGGCCAGCGGGGCGTACTGGAGGTTGGTCAGCCCGGCGCCGTGGCGCGGGTCGGGGAGGAAGAGGTTCCACAGGCCGCGCCTGCGCGCCTCGGCCTTCAGCTCCGCCAGCACCGGCGGCCGTGCCCACGGGTCACCGGCGGCGGCGACCTGCGCGGCGTGCACCGGCTCGGCGGGATGGACGTGCTGCTCCAAGAAGTCGGTCAGCTCGGCCCGCAGCGTCTCCGTGCGGGCGTCGTACGCGAAGTCCATCACCGCTCCCCGGCGGCGGTCAGCCCGTGCTCGACCAGCGGTGCCACCATGTCGCCGATCCGGTCGAAGCCCTCGCCGAGCGTCTGCCCGAGCGTGTGCCGGTAGTGGATGCCCTCGCAGATCACCGCGAGCTTGAAGCAGCCGAGCGCGACGTGCCAGTGCAGCGGCCCGACGTCGACGTCGCCGCGCCCGGCGTACCGCTCGATCAGCTCCGAGCCGGTGGGGAAGCCGGCGCGCGGGCCGAGCCCGTCGGCGACCGGGTTGCCGGCGGCCGAGTCGCTGCCGCCGAGCACGTCCCAGTAGGTCAGCAGCAGCCCGAGGTCGGCCAGCGGGTCGCCGAGGGTGGCCATCTCCCAGTCGAGCACCGCCCGGACGGCCACCGGGTCGACGGTGGCGAGGAGGTTGTCCAGCCGGTAGTCGCCGTGCACGATCCGGCCCGCGTTGGCGCCCTCCGGCGCGGTGGCGGCGAGCCGGTCGCGCAGCTCCTCGATGCCGGGCAGTGGCCGGCTGCGGGAGCGGTCGAGCTGGCCGGACCAGCGGCGGACCTGCCGGGCGAGGTAGCCCTCCGGCCGACCGAAGTCGCCCAGCCCCACCGACGCCGGCTCGACGGCGTGCAGGGCGGCGAGGGTGTCCATCATCGCCATCGCCAGCTCCCGCCGCTGGCCGGCGGTGAGCGGGTCCGTCTGGGCGCGGGTGCGGAACACCTCGCCGCGCACCCGCTCCATCAGGTAGAAGGGCGCGCCGATCACCTCGGGGTCCCCGCACAGCAGCAGCGCCCGCGGCACCGGCACGTCGGTCGGCGCCAGCGCGGAGATCACCCGGTGCTCCCGGGCCATGTCGTGCGCGGTGGCCAGCACGTGCCCGAGCGGCGGGCGGCGCAGCACAACCTCCTGCCCGCCGGCGTGCAGCAGGTAGGTCAGGTTGGACTTGCCGCCGGCGATCAGCCGGGCCCGCAGCGGACCGTCGGCCAGCTCGGGCCGGTGCCGCGCCAGGTAGCCGGCGAGTCGGTCGAGGTCCAACCCGCGGGGCGAGGCGGCGGAGCCGTTCCCCGGCCCGTGCGCCTCGACGGCCGGCTCGGTCATCCGACTAGTTGATGGCAGCTCCGCCAGGTTGTCAAGGTCGGATGTGACCCTCGGGACATGCCGCGGCAACAGGGGCGAAACGACCACGGGTCAGGCTGGTGCCCAGCCTGCCGGCCAGCGGTGCCGGCCCGCCGAGCGGAGGGTTCAGACATGTTGCTGCGAGTTCGGGTCACCCTGCCGGACCGTCCGGGCACGCTCGGTCAGGTGGCGCGCACCATGGGCGTGTCCGGTGCGGACATCGTCCAGGTGGTCGTCCTGGAGCGGCTCGGCGGGCGGGCGGTGGACGACTTCACCGTGGTCTGGCCGGGCGCGGCGCGGGTGGAGCGGTTGCTGGCCGGGCTGGCGGCCATCCCCGGGGTCCGGGTGGACGGGGTGTGGCGGGCGATCGGCGCGCCCACCACCACCGGGCAGGACGCCGAACTGCTGGCCCAGGTCGCGGCGAACCCCGCCGAGGGGGTGGCCACCCTGGTCGACGCCGTGCCCGGGCTGCTCGCCGCCGACTGGGCCGTGGCCGCGGCGGTGCCCGTGGACTGGGCCGCGCGGACCGGCACCACGGGGGAGGCGACCGTCGGCTACGCGAGCTGGCGCGCGCCCGTACCGACGCGGCTGCCCGAGGTGACCCCGCTGCGCGCCCGGGCGATGACCGCGCCCGACGGTGGACACTTCGCGGTCGCGCCGTTCGGCCGGGCCGGCCTGGTGCTGGTGGTGGCCCGCGAGCGCACCGGGACGCCGGCCCCGGCGGCGTTCCACGCCACCGAGGTGGACCGGCTGGCGCAGCTCGTCCGGGCCGGCGCGGTGATCCTCGGCGACCGGCTCGACCTGGTCGGCGCGCCGCCGGTGGTCGCGAAGCCCTGAGCCCGCCGCGCGGCGGGCGGTGTGGCGCACGTCGCGGCGGCCGGACCGGAGCCGTCACCGCCGGGCAACCGGCCCGCAACAGCCAGCGGCGAGGGTCGTACGGGGAAGGGAGGCAACCATGACGTTGTGGCGGATCCGGGCGACCGTGGACGACCGGCCGGGCTACCTGTCGGTGCTCACGGCCAGCCTGGCGTTACGCGGGGTGAACATCCTCGCCGTGCAGGTGCACACCACCGAGCGGGGCGCGGTCGACGACTTCCTGGTCGACGCGCCGGACGCGCTCGACGAGGCCGACCTCGTCGCCGCCGTGGAGCGGGGGCGGGGCCGGGACTGCTGGGTCGCGCGCAGCGAGGCGCGCGGGCTGGCCGACCAGCCCACCCGGGTGCTCGGCCTGGCCAACCGCCTCGTGCGGGACCCGGACGCGGCCGGGGAGGCCCTGCGCACCCTGCTCGGCGCGGACACCGTCACCTGGCGGCCCGCGCCGGCCGGCGCGGGTGCCGGGATCACCGGCACCACCATGCTGCTGGCCGACCCGGGCGGCGGCGCGTTCATCCTGCGCCGCGCCGCCCCCGACTTCACCCCGGCCGAGTACGCCCGGGCCCAGGCGCTGCTGGAGCTGTCGGCCACCGTTGCCCGCCGGGCCGCCGAGCAGGTCACCCTGGTCCTGCCCGACGGTGCCGAGGCGGCCGTACGGCCGGCGGGCGCGGACGACCTGCCGGGCGTGGTCGAGCTGCACGAGCGCTGCTCGGCGCGCAGCCGGCACCGCCGCTACCTGGGCGGGGCGGCGCTGCCCTCGCCCACCCGGTTGCGCCGGATGCTGGAGCCGGCCCGGGGCCTCACCCTGCTCGCCACGGCCGGCGGCGACGCCGGGTCGGGGGAGTCGGTGGTGGCGATGGCGAACCTGCTCGCCGAGGGCGACGAGGCGGAGGTGGCGCTGCTGGTCCGCGACGACTGGCAGCGGCGAGGACTCGGCTCGGCCCTGCTGCGCCGGCTGGTCCGGCACGCCGAGCACGCCGGGTACGCGGCCCTGGTGCTGCACGTCCAGGCGGAGAACGCCCCGATGCTGCGCGTCCTGCGGCGGCTGGGCCGGCCCACGCCGACCGAGCGCGACGGTGCCCTGCTCACCCTCACCGTCCCGCTCGCCGCCGGCACCCGCGGTGAAAGGAAGGGGCCCTTGTTAACGCCTCCGGTATAGGAAGGGCCCCTTCCTTGCACCTCAGGTGGTCGGGTAGCTGCTGTAGTCGGGGAAGTTGCCATAGAGGCGACCGTCGCCGCCCTGGGTGACCGCCTGCACCAGCAGGTCGCCGCCCACGAAGGCGCCCTTCCAGGAGGCGCCCCGGCCCCCGAACGGCTCCTCCCGGTCGCCCCGGGAACGCGGCTTGTTGATGCCCACCTTGAACGCCTGGAGGTCGACCGCCAGCTTCCCGGCCAGTTCCTCGTCGTCGCAGGCCAGCGAGGCGACCAGCGCGCCGTTGGAGGCGTTCATCGCGGCCAGCAGCTCGTCGGTGGTGTCCACCACCACGATGGTGTCGACCGGGCCGAACGGCTCGGCGTGCATCAGCCGGGACCGGCCGGGCGGGGCCAGCAGCACCGACGGCGCCACGTACGCGGACGTGTCCTGCCCGTCCAGGAACGGCGCGCCGGCCAGCTTGCCCCGGTGCAGCGGCACCGCGCCGCCGCGTACCGCCTCGTCGACCTTGCGGCGCAGCTCGTCGGCCTTGGCGGCGCTGATCAGCGGGCCGAAGTCCAGCTCGGGCAGCGGGTCCCCGGCGGTCCAGTCGTCGCCGACGGCGAGCGGGTGTCCGAACCGGACCGAGCGCACCACCGGCAGGTACATGTCGAGGAACTCGTCGACGAGGTCCCGCTGGACCACGAAGCGCGGGTACGCGGTGCAGCGCTGCTTGCCGTACTCGAAGCCCTTCTTGAGGTGCCCGGCGAGCAGGTCCCACTGCGAGAAGTCCCAGATGCCCCAGGCGTTGAGGCCCTCCTGCTCGATGAAGTGCCGCTTGTCGGAGTCGAGCAGCGCGGCGGCCACCTTGCCGCCGTTGGAACGACCGCCGACGAACGCCACCGCGCCGACCTCCGGGGCCCGGACGAGCACCTCGGAGAGTTCCTCGCCGCCGCCGGAGACCAGCGTGGCGGGCAGCCCGGCCCGGCGCATCAGGGCGTGCGCGACGGTGAGGCAGACCGCGCCGCCCTGCGACGGGGTCTTGGCGATCACCGCGTTGCCGGCGAGCAGCTGCACCAGCTCGGCGTGCACGAGCACGCTCATCGGGTAGTTCCACGACGCGATGTTGCTGACCGGCCCGGGCAGCGGCTCCCGGCCGTCGGCGAGCATCCGGTCGATCTCGCCGACGTACCAGCGGACGCCGTCCCGCGCCCGGTCCACGTCGGCGCAGGCCAGCCGCCACGGCTTGCCGATCTCCCAGACCAGCAGCAAGGCGAGCAGGTCGCGGTGGGCGGTGAGGGCGTCCAGCGCGTCGGTGACCCGGGCCTTGCGTTCGGCGAGCGGGGTGTCGGCCCAGGCGCGGTGCGCGGCGGCGGCGTGCGCGACCGCGGCGCGGGCGGTCTCCGCGTCGAGGCGGGGCAGGTTGATCAGGATCGTGTTGTCGACCGGGGTGCGGACCGGGCTGGGCGTGCCCACCGCGTGCCAGTCGCCGCGCACGAGGTTGTGCAGCGTGGTGACGCCGTCGACCGGGGTGCCGAACGCCTCCGGCGCGGCGGCCACCGCGCGGGCGAGAGTGTCGGACCAGGCGGTGCCGTCGGCAAGTCGTAGAGCCATCGCGATCTCCTCAGGGTGTGGCCGGGGGAGCGGCGGCGTCGATGGCACCGCTGGTGTCGGGTACTGTCGCGCGCCGGAAAGCGGCGCGGCAACCGTACGTTCGTATGCCGGAACGCCCGGCCCGCGCCCGGCCGGCCGTGGCGCGACCTCCCGGCCGCCGACCACGTCCCTGAGCAGGGTGTACGCGGACAAGGTATCCATAGGCTTAGATGATGTGATGAGCGTCCGGCGTCGCCCACCGGGCCTGCCGTCAGTGCTCGTCGGAGCCGACCGGCGCCAGACCGGGCGCGAGCGGTTCCGGCGGCTCGACGCGCTGGCCGTCGGGCCGGAAGTGGCGCTGGCCGTCGGGCGGGAAGTGGCGCTGGCCGTCGGGCGGGAAGTGGCGCTGGCCGTCGGGCCGGAAGTGGCGCTGGTCGTCGGGCGGGAAGTGGCGCTGGCCGTCGGGCCGGAAGTGGCGCTGGCCGACGGGCGCAACGGCGGCTGGCCGGACCGAAACGGCGACCGGCCGCCGGACGAGGTGTCCGGCGGCCGGTCGGGCGCTGGGTCGGATCAGCTGGTGAAGGTGACGTTGTCGCGCCGGCGGCGCAGCATCAGCAGCGCGCCGCCGCCGATCAGGGCGAGGCCGCCCAGCGCGATGCTGGTCGTCGCCACGCCGGTCAGCGGCAGACCGCCTTCCTCGTCGTCACCGCCGCCGCTGCCGCCCGTGCTCTCCGACGGCGTGACCGACGTCGACGGCGAGACCGACTCCGACGGCGAGACGGACCCGCTCGGGGAGGTGGACTCCGACGGGGACACCGACGTCGAGGGCGACGTCGAGGTCGAGGGCGACGGGGAGGTCGACGCCGACGGGCTGGGGGTCGGCGACTGCGTCGGGGCGGTGCCGGCGCAGGTGTGGCTCAGGTTGAACTTGCTGGCCTTGCCGCTGATCGTGGCGGTGCCGTCGACCAGCTTCCATCCGGCCGGCGTGAACACGTAGGCGTGCATGACCCGGCCGCCCGCGGAGTAGAGGTAGTCGGGGTAGGCGTCGGAGGCGTCCGGCACCTTCACGGTCACCGGGCCGGTGCCGTTGTCGAAGGTCAGGGTGATGCTCTCGAAGCTCCCGGCCTTCTCGCCGCCGGGAAGCACGAAGTGCCACCCGTCCTGACCGGCCGCGAGGTCGTCGAAGCGCTCGTCGTCGCACTTCTGCGTGGGGAAGCCGGCGGCGGTCTTGTCCTTGTGGTCGGGGTTGATCTGGGTGGTGCTCGACGCCCAGGCCGGGGTGGCGAGCGCGAGAAGGGCCGTGGCGGCGGCTGTGGAAACGGCAGCGCGCGCCACGCGCCGACGGTGTGCCATGAGGACTCCTCCGGAGTTGATCGAGGGGACAGCACATGATCGCACAATGCGTGACGGTCGTGGACATCGGTCGATCGGCCTGAGCAGCGGCGACGCGGCGAGATCGAGCGGCTCGGTGTCGGAATTCCTCACCGTCGGCAGGCGTGTCGACGTAACGCGATCGGCCCCGCGGACGCTCCGTTCGGGCGCCCGCGTCGGGACCGGTTCATCCTGGCCGGTCGTCACGGCACCCACACCGCCCCGGGCCCCAGCCCGCCGGCCTCTCTCACACGCCACCCCTTCACCGTCCCCTGACGCTCGCCGGTCGCGCGGATCTTGGACAGTTGCCGTTCGCCGAGTGCGGGAAGTGTCCAAGATTTACGTCGCGCGTCGCCAGCCGGCGGCGATGAGGGCACGGCGGACGGAGTCGGCGACCTCGTCGGGGCGGGCGCGGACCAGCCACGCCGGGAAGCGGAGGATGCGGTCCCCGGAGGTCCAGACGTCGTTCTGGCGCTTCATGTCGGCCGCCCAGTGCCGGACGTCCATGTGATGCGCCCCGTCGATCTCCACGTGCAGCCCCCACTCCCGCCAGTACGCGTCGAGCCACCGGATGCGCCCGGAGGCGTCGGCGCGCCGCTGCTGGAGACCGGGCGCGGGCAGGCCGTGGCGGCGGCAGAGCCGGACGAAGTCGAGCTCCGAGAGCGCCTCCGCACCGCCGGAGATGTCGGCCACGGTCTGCCGGATCAACGCCCGCCGACGGGCTCGGGGCAGCGCCTCCACCACGGCCGACAACTCGTCCGGTGTGACCCGTCGCTGCTGACAGCCCGCCGCCAGCGTCGCCTGCGCCTGATCGACCGTACGGGACCAGCCGGCGGCGTCCACCAGTGCCCGGGCGGTGCAGGTCCGCGGCGGACGGGCGCGCTGGAGATGCGCCGCCGGCAGCACCGACGTGCGGTGCACGACGACCGCCGGCATGTCGATCGGCAGCCGGCCCAACACCGTGCGGCCCGCCCGCCGGTGCGCCGGCACGAGCACGTGCAGCGGCTCGGGCCGCAGCCCGCGTACGCCCGCCTCGGCGGCAGCCGTCGCCCCGGCCAGCACGGCCCCGGGACCCGTGGCGAGCACGGCCACCCACAACTGCTGGTCCCGGGTCAGCCGGCCGTTGCCGGTGAGCAGGACGCCCCGGCAGATGGAGCGCCAGCGCCCGGAGCGGACGTGTCCGCGTACGGTGCCCTCGGTCAGCAGCCGGGTCGCCTGGGCGGTGGTGACGACGCCGGCCTGGTCGAACGCCAGCCAGTCGAGCGCGTCGGCCTCGTCGGCGGGAAGGCTGGGCCACATCTGTCCCACCATCGCCGCCCGCCCGGCCCCGCGCCGCCGGATGCCCGACCGCCCGGCCTGCGGATCTTGGACAGCTTCCGTTTCCCGAGGACGGTAACTGTCCAGGATTCGGGGCATCCCCTCCACGTGGAGCTGCTGACGGTGGGGCACGGGGCGGCGGACCGGACGCGGCTGGGCAAACTGCTCGCCGGCGCCGGGATCGCCCTCGTCGTGGACGTGCGGCGGTTCCCCGCGAGCCGCACCAACCCCGACGTCCGCCGGGAGGAGCTGGCACGCTGGCTGCCGGCGGCCGGGATCGACTACCGCTGGGAGCAGCGCCTCGGCGGGCGGCGGCACACCCCGGCCGGCACCGCCGAGCCGGACACCTGGTGGACCGTTGCCGCCTTCCGGGCGTACGCGGCGTACACCCGTACCGCCGACTTCCGGGCGGCGCTGGACGCGGTGCTCGCCGACGCGGCGGCCCGGGCCACGGCGGTGATGTGCAGCGAGAGCGTCTGGTGGCGCTGCCACCGGCGGCTGGTCGCCGACGTGGCCGGGCTGGGGCGCGGCGTGCCGGTGGTCCACCTGATGCCCGACGGGCGGCGTGCCCCGCACCGGCCCGCTGCTGGCGCCCGCCGGCTCGACGGCGGCGACCTCGTCTGGGACGGCTGAGAAAATCTCCCACCGGACCCACCCGTCGGGGCGTCGCCGCGCGTGGTCCCGGTCGGGAGGTGGGGTGTGGACCCTGAGGAGTCGTTCCGCGCGTACGTGTCGGGGCGCATCGCGGCGCTGTCCCGCGCGGCGTGGCTGCTGACCGGAGACCGCCACCAGGCCGAGGACCTCGTCCAGCTCACCCTGGTGCGGGTCGCCCGGCACTGGGAGCGGATCAGCGCGGCCGGCGATCCCGACCCGTACGTGCGGCGCACCATGTACAGCCAGCACGTGTCGCTGTGGCGGCGCCGGTGGCGGGGCGTGGACCTGCGGGCCGAGCCGCCGGAGCGGGCCCTGCCGGACGGCAGCGCCGACGTCGCCCGCGCCCTGGTGGTGCGGGCCGCGCTGGCCCGGCTGGCGCCCCGGCAGCGGGCCGTGCTGGTGCTGCGCTTCTACGAGGACCTCACCGAGGTGGAGACGGCCCAGACGCTCGGCTGCTCGGTCTCCACCGTCAAGAGCCAGACCCGGGACGCGCTGGCGCGGCTGCGTACGCACGCTCCCGAACTGGCCGAGCTGGTCGGCGCGACGGCGGGGGAGGCGTGATGGGCGAGGAGCTGCGGAACGTGCTGCGGGATCTGGGCGAGCGGATGCCACCGGTCCGGCTGGGCGACGACCCGTGGACGGCGGGACGGCGGCTGCGGCGGCGGGCGCGGCGGCGGGCCGCCGTGGCGTCGCTGGTGGTGGTGCTGGCCTGCGCCCTCGGCGTGCCGGTGACGCTCGGCACCGTCGAGCAGCGGTCGATGACGGGCGCCGTGCCCGCCGCCGTGCCGCACCGGATCGGGCTGCCGTACATGTGGCAGGCGACCGTCGAGCAGGATCCGCCCGGCCGGGCGTCGCTGCTGTTCAGCGGCGGCGACCACCTTGGCCTGCGTGGCATCGACCCGATCGACCACGAGGGCAAGGTGGCGGTGCTCGGCATGGGTGGGAAGTACCGCATGATGCTCTACGGCGACGCAGAGCGCAGCGCCGGGGTCGACGTGCTGCTCTCTCCGGACAGCCGGTACGTCGCGGATGGTTCCGCCGACGGGTGGGTCCACGTCACCGACCTCACCACCGGCGACCGGCGGTCCTTCGCCGGCGGGGCGGAGAGCACCTGCTGCACCACGCCGGTCGCGTGGGCCCCGGGCGGCGACGCCCTGCTCGTGCTGTACCACGCCGACGCCGACGCGGACGGCGACGGGGTGTACCCCAGCCGGCTGCTCCTGCTGGACCTGGCCACCGGCGCCGCCCGCCGGTTGGGGGGCGAACTCGGCAACCGGTGGGACCTGCGTACCGGGTCGCTGGCCGCGTTCTCCCCGGACGGCACCCGGATCGCCGTCGCCGCCGGCGGCGAGCTGACCATGCTGGACCGCGCCGGCACGGTCGCCTGGTCCCGCGAGCTGGGGCCGGACGAGCGGCTCGCCGGGGTCGGCGCGTTCACCCCCGACGGCTCGGCGGTCACCGTCTTCCGCCAGGACGGCTGCCGGAGTGGGTGCGACGCCGACCAGCGGGCCGCCCGCACGTGGCGGACCGGCTACGTCGACGCGGCGACCGGCCGGGACGGCACCGGCCCCGCCCTGCCCCCGGCCGAGGGGCAGGCCCTGCGCGCGCTGGGCTGGCGCAACGGCCGCGCCCTGGTCGCGCTCAGGTACGCCCCCGAGCCCGGCGTGACCATGGGGGAGACCGCCGACTGGGACGACACCGGCTACTGGGAGACCGGCCACGTCCAGCTGGTGTCGCTGCGCCCCGACGGGCGCGTCCAGGTGCTGCTCGACCCGCCCGACGGTGTGCGGGCGATGGACGTGGCGCGCCACCTGATGGAGGCAGGCCGGTTTGGCGCCACGGCCCCCGACCCGCGTCCGTTCCCGGCCCGGCCGCTCGTCCTGCTGCCGGCCGTGCCGGTGCTGCTGGTGGTCGGCGGGGTCGCCGGGGCGGTGTTGTGGTGGCGCCGGCGCCGACGCCGGGCGGTCAGTCGGTGAGCTCGTCGGCGAGCAGGTCCATCAGCAGCCCGTCGTGCCAGCGGCCGTCCTCGCCGCGCTCGTAGCGGCGCAGCACGCCCACGGGACGGAAGCCGACCTTGGCGTAGCTGCGCACGGCCGGGGTGTTCGCCGCCGCCGGGTCGATGGTGAACCGGTGGTGCCCGTGCGCCTCGACCAGGTGCCGGACCAGGGTGCGGATCGCGTCCGGCCCGAGCCCCCGGCCGTGCACCGACGGGTCGAGGAAGACGTCCAGGCTGGCGTGCCGGTAGTCCGGGTCGTCCTCGGCGTACCACTGGATGGCGCCGACCACCCGGCCGTCGTGCTCGATCGCGTACACCGACAGGTCGTCGTCGGCCAGGTCGGCCCGCACGGCCGCGGCGAGGTCGTCGCCGCCGCGCCACCAGCGTCGGACCTGCGGGGTGGCGCGGATCGCGGCGAGCGCCGGCACGTCGGCCGCGGTGGCCGGACGCAGCGTGACCGCCTTGCCCCGCAGCATCCCCCTCAGCCCCGGATCTCGCCGTGCTCGACGCAGACCGCCGCCCAGCCGACCGGCAGCACCTGCACCTTCATCCGGCGGCGACAGCGCGCGCAGTACCGCGGGGGCTCCAGCTCGCGCGCCGCCCGGCAGGCCGCGTGGGCACCGGCGCCGGCCGTCTCGCCGCACCGGTCGCACCACGGGTCGGCGGCCACCCCGCCGCCCGCCGCCGGCACCGCGCCGCCCGCCGCCGGCACCGCGCCGCCCGCCGCCGGCACCGCGTCGCCCGTCGTCACCGGGGCGCTCACAGTGTCGCTCGTCGTCACCGGGCGCTCACAGCGTTGCGGAGAGCGCCTTGACCGGCATCTTCAGGTCGTCGAGCAGCTCGAGATCCGCGGTCGCCGGCCGGCCCAGGGTGGTCAGGTAGTTGCCGACGATCACCGCGTTGATGCCGCCCAGCAGGCCGTCGCGCGTGCCCAGGTCACCGAGGGTGATCTCGCGGCCGCCCGCGTACCGCAGGATGGTGCGCGGCATCGCGAGCCGGAAGGCGGCGATGGCGCGCAGCGCGTCCTTGCCCTCCACCACCGGCCGGTCGCCGAGCGGGGTGCCGGGCCGGGGGTTGAGGAAGTTCAGCGGGACCTCGTGCGGGTCCAGCTCGGCGAGCTGCGCGGCGAACTCGGCCCGCTGCTCCACCGTCTCGCCGAGGCCGAGGATGCCGCCGCAGCAGACCTCCATGCCGGACTCGCGGACCATCCGCAGCGTCTCCCAGCGCTCCTCCCACGAGTGCGTGGTGACCACGTTCGGGAAGTAGGAGCGGCAGGTCTCCAGGTTGTGGTTGTAGCGGTGCACGCCCATGTCGACCAGCTCGTCGACCTGCTCCTGGCTGAGCATGCCCAGGGACGCGGCCACCTGGATGTCGACCTCGGCCTTGATCGCGGCGACGCCCTCGCGCATCTGCTTCATCAGCCGGGCGTCCGGGCCGCGCACGGCGGCCACGATGCAGAACTCCGTCGCCCCGGTCGCGGCCGTCTGCCTGGCCGCCTCGACCAGCGACGGGATGTCCAGCCAGACCGAGCGTACCGGCGAGGTGAACAGGCCGGACTGCGAGCAGAAGTGGCAGTCCTCCGGGCAGCCGCCGGTCTTCAGCGAGACGATCCCCTCGACCTCCACCTCGGGGCCGCACCAGCGCATCCGCACCTCGTGGGCGAGCTGGAGCGCGGCGGGCAGGTGTTCGTCGGGCAGGTTCAGCACGGCGAGGACGCCGGCCTCGTCGAGACCGACGCCGTTCTCCAGCACCTGGGTTCGGGCCTGGTCGAGGATCTCTGGCATGGCTCGTACCCTACAAGGCCGCCCGGCCGGGAAGAACGGCCAGCGTGTCGGGCCGGCGGCGCCGGGGTGGACGCGCCGGGCCAGGTCCGGCGGGTGGTAATTTCGCCCGGCGGAAGCAGCCGACGACGAGCGGCACGGGCGGCGTGGGGGTGACGGTGGCGGACTGGCTGGCGGCGCTCGACCGCCGCGCCGAGCTGCGCGCGAAGGCGGGGCTGACCCGCACGCTGGTGCCCCGGGACGCCGGCGACGCCGTGGTCGACCTGGCCGGCAACGACTACCTCGGCCTGGCCACCCACCCCGACGTCACCGCCGCGGCGGCGCGGGCGCTGTCCGCGTACGGGCTGGGGGCCACCGGGTCGCGGCTGGTGCGTGGCTCCACCGACGCCCACCACGCGCTCGAGGGCGCCCTCGCCGACTGGCTCGGCACCGACCGGGCGCTGGTCTTCTCGTCCGGCTACCTGGCCAACCTCGGGGCGGTCCGGGCGCTCGTGCGGCCGCGTACGCTCCTGGTCTCCGATGCCCACAACCACGCGTCGCTGATCGACGGCTGCCGGATCTCCGGCGCGGAGACCGTGGTGACGCCGCACGCCGACGTGGCGGCGGTGGCCGCCGCGCTCGCCGCCGCGCCGGGCCGGCCGGCGGTGGTCGTCACCGAGTCGGTCTTCTCCGTCGACGGCGACCTCGCCCCGCTGGCCCGGCTGCACGCCGTCGCCCGGGAGCACGGCGCGATACTGCTCGTCGACGACGCGCACGCCCTCGGGGTGACCGGCCCGGCGGGTGCCGGGGGCGTCGCCGCCGCCGGTCTCGCCGGCCAGCCCGACGTGGTGGTCACCGCGACCCTGTCCAAGGCGCTCGGCGGCGCGGGCGGCGTGGTCGCCGGGCCGGCCGCGCTCGTCCGGCACCTGGTCGAGACCGGGCGGACGTTCATCTTCGACACCGCGCTGCCCCCGGGGGTCGTCGCCGGTGTCCACGCCGCCGTCGGGCTCGCCCGCGCCGGCGACGACCTGCGCGCGGAGTTGGCCGAGCGGGCCGCCCTCGCGGTGCGCCGGCTGACCGCCGCCGGCCTGGCCGTCTCCGACCCCGACGGCGCGGTCGTCTCGGTCACCGCGCCGGGGCCCGAAGCGGCGACCGCGTGGGCGGCCGACTGCCGCGACCGGGGGGTGGCCGTCGGCTGCTTCCGCCCCCCGTCCACCCCGGACAGCCGGTCCCGGCTGCGGCTCACCATCAGCGCGGGGGTGCCCCGGCGGGACTTCGAGCGGGCCTTGGAGGTCATCGTGGAGTGTGCACCGTGAGCGCGAGGAGTGAGCCGGTGTTGCGAGCCCCGCAGTCGCGAACTGAGGTGGCACCCGTGAGCGCGAGGAGTGAGCCGGTGTTGCGAGCCCCGCAGTCGCGAACTGAGGTGGCACGGTGACCAAGCCGTGGCGGGGGCCGGTGCTGGTGACCGGCACCGACACCGAGGTCGGCAAGACCGTGGTGACCGCCGCGATCGCGGCCGCGGCGCAGGCCGCCGGCCTGCGCGTCGCGGTGGTCAAGCCCGGCCAGACGGGTACGGCCACCGGCGAGCCCGGCGACATCGACTCCGTCACCCGGCTGGCCGCCCCGCTGACCGGCCGCACCCTGGCCAGCTTCCCGGACCCGCTCGCCCCGCTGGCCGCGGCCCGGGTCGCCGAGCTGGAGCCGCTGGAGCTCTACACCGCCGTCGACGCGGTCCGCGAGGAGGCCGAGAAGCACGATCTGGTGCTGGTGGAGGGCGCCGGCGGGCTGCTCGTACCGATGGGGCTGCGGCCGTCGGGCGAGCCCTGGACGGTGGCCGACCTGGCGGTCTCGCTGGGGTCCCCGGCCGTGGTGGTGGCCCGGGCCGGGCTGGGCACCCTGAACCACACGGCGCTCACCCTGGAGGCACTGGAACGCCGGGCGGTGCCGGCCGGCGTGGTGATCGGCGCATGGCCGGCCGACCCGGAGCTGGTGCACTGGGCCAACCTCACCGAGCTGGTGCCGCACCTGCTGGGCGCCCTGCCGGCCGGTGCCGGCGCGATGGACCCGGGGGTGTTCCGGCGGTCCGCGCCCGGCTGGCTCACCCCGGCGCTCTACGGGGTGCTCGACGACTGGCGGGCCTGGGCCGACGAGATATGAGCACCTGACTTTCGTCGGTGCCCGCCCAGGTCGGGCGTGGGTAGCCTGGCCGCCGTGGAGAGCTGGTGGGCCGCGCTCGCGGGCGGTGGACGGGTGGCCCGGGCGGGCGTCCGGCGGTGGACCGGTGACCTGCTCCTGTGGCTGGTGACCGCCGCCCCGATCGGGTACGCGGGCGTCACGCCGCCGCACTCCGGGCGGGCCGTCGCCCTGACGGTCGGCGCGCTGCTGCTGCTCGCCGTGGCGGTCGCGGTGAGCCGGCGGTGGCCGGTGGCCGCCCTGGTGACGGCGGTGCTCGGCTCGTTGCTGGACGGCAACTTCCTCTTCGCGATCCCGGTGTTCAGCTACCTGACGGGCCGCCGCAGCGCCACCGCCGTGCCGGCTGCTCTCGCCTTCGCCGCGATCGCGGCCGGCGGCACCGCGCTCAACCTGGGGCTGCTCGGCACCGGCGCGGCCACCTGGTTCCTGCTCGCCTCGGTGCTGCTCTTCGCCGGGGTGTTTCCGTGGCTCGTCGGGCGGTACCGGCGCCAGCAGGCCGCCCTGGCCGACGCCGGCCGGTGGCACGCCGAGGCCCGGGACCGCGAGCAGCGGGGCGCCGCGGAGCGGATCCGGCTGCGGGAACGGGCCCGCATCGCGCAGGAGATGCACGACTCGCTCGGGCACGACCTGAGCCTGATCGCCCTGCGCGCGGCCACCCTGGAGGTCACCGACGACCTCGCCCCGGCGCACCGGGCCGCCGCCGGCGAACTGCGGGCCAGCGTCGCGGCCGCCACCGAGCGGTTGCACGGGATCATCGGGGTGCTCCGGGACGAGGGTGGAACGGCCACCACCCGGCCGGCCGACGAGACCGTCGCGGACCTGGTCGACGGGGCCCGGGAGGCCGGCATGGCGGTCGACGTGGATCCGCCGGGCGGGTTGCCGCACCTGCCGGCGGCCACCGCGCGCACCCTGCACCGGGTGGTCCGGGAGGCGCTCACCAACGCCGCCCGGTACGCGCCCGGCGCGGCGGTCACCGTCGCCCTGGCCGGCGACGGCGACCAGGTCGAGGTGTCGGTCGTCAACGCGCCGCCGCCGGCCGGGCCGCTGCCCGGCCCCCCGTCCAGCGGTTCCGGCCTGCTCGCCCTCGCCGAGCGGGTCCGCCTCGCCGGCGGTGCCCTGACGGCCGGTCCCCTGGGCGGTGGCGGCTTCGCCGTCCGCGCCCGGCTGCCGCTGGACGGCCTTTCCGGCGCCGACGCCGTCCTCCCGCCCGGCGACGCCCCAGTCCTCGGCGACGTCCCAGGCCTCGGCGACGCCCCAGGCCCCGGCGACGCCCCAGGCCCCGCCGGCGGCCCAGACCCTGCCGGCGGCCCAGACCCTGCCGCCGGCCCTCGGCCGGCCGAGGCCGAGCAGCGGCTGCGCGCCGCCCGCCGACGGGTCCGGCGTAGCCTGCTGACGGCGCTCGGCGCCCCGGTGGGCCTCGCCCTCGTCCTGTCGCTGGTCTACTACCCGGTCGCCACCGCCGGTACGGTGCTTCACGCGGACGCCTTCGCGCGGATGCCCCTCGGCGCGGAGCGCGCCGCGCTGACCGGGCTGCCCCGGCGCCAGCTCGACCCGCCCGCCGAGCCGGCGCGGCCCGGCTGCGAGTACTACACCGACGGGAACTTCCCCCTGGCCGAGCCGACCTGGCGGCTCTGCTTCGCCGACGGCCGGCTGGTCAGCAAGGAGCGGATCACGGATGAACGCTGACACGGGCGGCCCGGTGCGGGTCGTGCTCGCCGACGACGAGGCGATGATCCGGGCCGGTGTCCGGGCCATCCTGGCCACCGATCCGGGGATCGAGGTGATCGGTGAGGCTGCCGACGGCCGGGCCGCCGTGGACCTCGTCCGGGCGCACCGGCCCCGGGTGGCGCTGTTGGACATCCGGATGCCGAGGCTGGACGGGCTCAGCGCCGCCGCCGAGATCCGCCGCCTCGTGCCGGAGACGGCGACGGTCATGCTGACCACCTTCGGCGAGGACGACCACGTGGCCCGGGCGCTCGGGCACGGGGCCAGCGGGTTCCTGCTCAAGGCCGGCGACCCGCGCGAGCTGATCGCCGGGGTGCACGCCGTCGCCGACGGCGGCGCGTACCTGTCGCCGCGGGTGGCCCGCCGGGTGATCGAGCTGGGCGGGGACCGGGTGGCCCGCCGGCCGGTGGCGCGGGACCGGCTCGCCGGGCTGACCGAGCGGGAGCGGGAGGTGCTCGCACTGGTCGGGGCGGGACTGTCCAACGCCGAGATCGCCCGCCGGCTCTACCTGGTCGAGGGCACCGTGAAGAGCTACCTGACCAGCATCTTCACCCGGCTGGAGGTGCGCAACCGGGTGCAGGCGGCGATCCTCGCGTACGAGGCGGGGCTGGTCGAGCCCAGCGGCTGACCCGCCCCGGGCTTACCCGCCCCGGGCCCGCGCGCCCAGGGCAGCGCCACCGGGCGCGGCATCCCACCGGGCGCTGTCGAGCTGCCCTCATGGACGGGGCGGCGGGCGCCTTCGGGTGGTCCGGGGGACGGGCGACGCCTTCCGGGTGGTCTGACGATGGGACGGCGGCGCCTTTCGGGGTGGTCTCACGGATGGGGCAGCTCGACAGGGACGCTCAGACTGCCCGCCCTCGGCGAAACGACCGACCGGGAGGCTTCCCTCTGGCCGCCTGGCACCCGACCATCCGCCGCCACGCCGCCACGCCGCCACGCCGCCACGCCGCCACGCCGCCACGTCGGCGGCTCAGTGGCGTCGGACGACGAAGGCGTCGGGCATCCGGAACGTGAGGTTGTCGGGGCACCACGGCTCGCGGACGACGGCGACCCCGTCCAGCAGCGGCGCCGTCTCGCCGACCACCACCGCCGCCTCCATCCGGGCGAGCTGGTCGCCGACGCAGCGGTGCGCGCCTGCCCCGAAGGCCAGGTGCCGGCGGGATCCGCGCTGCCCGGGCCGGAACTCGTCGGGCGCCTCCACGGTGGCCGGGTCCCGGCCGGCGCGGGCCAGCCAGAGCACGATGCTGGTGCCCGCCGGCACCGCCGTCCCGCCCAGCGTGGCGTCCACGGCGGCCACCCGTCGCCAGGTGACGATCGGCGGCTCCAGCCGGAGCCCTTCCTCGACCACGTCGGCGACCGCGACGGTGCCGGCCCGCAGGCCGGCCAGCACGGCCGGCTCGCCGGCCAGCCGGTGCAGCAGCAGGGTGAGGAACTGCGACGTGGTCTCCTGGCCGGCGACGAGCAGGAAGAACAGCGCGCCGACCACCACGTCGGGCGGGTGCCCGGCGGCCCGCAGCGACCCCGCCAGCCCGCCCCCGGTCTCGGCGAACTCCCGCAGCACCCGGTGGAACCGGCCCACCTCGGCCGCGAGCGCCGCCTGGCGGTCGGCGTCCAGCGGCGCCCAGAACAGTTCCAGCGCCGTGCGGGCGAACTCCTTCACGGCCCCGACCGGCGTGTCGGGCAGCTCGACCAGCCGGGCCAGCACCAGCAGCGGCAGGTCGGCGGCGAGTTCGGCGTAGAGGTCGACCGGCGCGCCCGCGTCCAGGGCGGCGCCGATCGCGGTGAGGCGCTCCCGGACCAGTCCGGTCAGCCAGGGCCGCTGCGCGGCGACCCGGGTCGGGTGCAGGGCCTCGGCGACGATCGCCCGGATCTGCGGGTGGCTGGCGCCGCCGTTGTTCGCCAGGGTCGGCGGCAGCCGGAACCGGTGCCCGGCCAGCACCCGCAGGGCGGCCACCGGGATCGGGGTCACCGCGTCCAGCGCGTTGTCCGGCCGGTACGTGACCGGGTTGGTCAGCACCTCCCGGACCAGCGCGTGCCGGGTCACCACCAGGTGTTCGACACCCACGTGGTCGGCCACCCGGGCCACGTCCGGCCAGTGCGCGTCGGTGGTCTGCGCCCAGCTCCGGAACAGCACGTCGACACGCTATCGGGCGGCTCCCGGCAGCCCGGCCCGCAACTGCCACACCGTGGTGCGCTTCACCCGTACGCTCTCCAGCGTCTCGGGCACCGGCACGTCGTAGGCGGCCAGCTCGTCGAAGCGGTCGCGGGGCAGGAACGCCCGGCCCGGATCGCCGACCAGCACGTCCGCCCCGGCGCGGGCGGCCCGGAGCAGGAAACGCAGCACCCGGTTGGCCATCGCCTCGCTGTAGAACACGTCCCCGGCGAACACCACCTCGGCTCCGCCGGCGTCGCCGTCGAGGATGTCGCCGAGCTCCGCGTCGACGCGTACCCCGTTGGCCTCGGCGTTGACCGCCACGGCCGCGACGGCCAGCTCGTCGATCTCCACGGCGCGGACGGCGGCGGCGCCGGCCCGCGCGGCGGCGATGGCGACCAGGCCGGAGCCGGCGGCGAGGTCGAGCACCCGGCGGCCGGCGACCAGCTCGGGATGGTCGCTGACGTACCTGGCCAGCGCCTGCCCGCCGGCCCAGGCGAAGGCCCAGAACGGCGGCGGCTGCGCGCTGCGGAACTCGCCCTCGGTCAGCTCCCACAGCCCGATGGCGTCGTCCGCCTGGTGCAGCCGCACCTCGGGGACGAAGGCGACCGGGGCGAGGCGGGCGTGCAGCCGGACGAAGGCGGTGGAAAGGTCGGACACGCCGCCGATTGTCTCCCGCCGTCCGTCGGCCGGCGCCACCGGCCGTCGGGGCTGGCCGTCGGGGCCGGCCGGCGCCACCGGCCGGCCCCGACGGACGGTCACTTCGAGAACGCCTGGAACTCCGCGATCCGCACCTGCGTACGCGCCGGGCTGGCGGTCGCGCAGTCGGTGGTGGTCGCCGG
The DNA here is from genome assembly GCF_043202855.1 of Micromonospora sp. NPDC048063. Lineage (NCBI taxonomy): Bacteria > Bacillati > Actinomycetota > Actinomycetes > Micromonosporales > Micromonosporaceae > Micromonospora > Micromonospora sp. NPDC048063. The sequence goes on from NZ_JBIDBG010000003.1 coordinate 488,126, forward strand.
GTCGTCGTCCTGCTCGCCCGCGTAGTCCGGCCCGCCGGTGCACTGGCTGGCCAGGACCTCCAGCCGCAGGTGCGTGGCCAGCGTGGTCGGCACCGGGAACTCGCGCAGGTTGATGTCCCGCACGTACGCCCGGTACGCCCCGCCCGGGAACGCGTCCGCCGCGCTGGTGTGGATCCGCTGCCAGTTCGCCGGATCCGCGCAGTCGGTGGTCTTCGCGTTGCAGGCCGACACCGCGAACGACCGCAGCGCGCTGAGCGAGTTCTGGCTGCCCGGGTCGGCGTCGCCGGTGATCGACGGGCGCAGCATCGCGCTGACGTTGACCCGCTTCACGACCTGCGGCGCGTCGCCGGGCAGCGCCACGGTGACCTGCTTGCCGGCCACCCCGTCGAGGGAGGCCCAGTTGGTCGCCTCGGTGTCGTCGGCGATCCGGTCCAGGTTGACCCCGTCGCCGGTGATCGTCGCGCCGGAGGCGGTGGACGCGAGGTTGCGGCTCATCCGCAGGTCGACGTACCCCTCCTTGCCGGCCTTGGCGACCACGGTGAGCCGCTGGTGGCCGAAGCCCGGCGCGACGGCGAGCAGTTGGTACCTGCCGGGCACCAGCTCGATCCGGTCCGGCAGCGCCGTCGCCGGGTCGGTGTCGGCCACCGGGACCGCCCGCGCCTCGTACGCCCCGACGTACACCCGGATCGGCGCGTCGGCGCTGTCGCCCTTCGGGCGGAGGGTGAGCACGGCGTTGTCGGCGTCGGGGGCGGCGAAGCTCGGCGTCGGGTCGGTGTCGGAGGCGCCGTTGCTGGCGGCGTCCCGGCCCATCCCGGAGCGGGCGAACTCGGCCCAGAGCAGGTCCTGGTTGGCGCCGCCGAAACGGAGCAGGTCGGCGGTGAGCATGTTGTCCCGCATGTCGAGCATGCTGACCTGGCTGGCGGCCTGGAGCAGGAACGAGTCGAAGACGAGCTGCGCCCAGCGCCGGTTGCCCGGGCACTGCTCCACCGCCACCCTGCCCTGCGCGCAGTCGAGCTGGCGCTGCGGGGTGCCGACGCCGTACCGCTTCATCAGCGCGGCGCGGACCCGGAAGTTGGTGGCGCTCCAGATCTCGCCGTCGGCGTGCACCGCCGGCCCGCCGGTGTTGTAGCCGACGTCGGAGTAGTTCAGCGGGCTGCGGCTGAAGTCGTGGTTGCGGATGCCGCTGACCAGGTTGCCGGTGACGTACCCGCCGGTGACGTAGGGCGTCTCGCCGGGGGCGCGCAGCCCGTGCTCGAAGAGGTACTCGGCGGCCAGCAGGTCGCTCCACGACTCGCCCATCGAACCGCCCTGGTGCCCGCCGATGCCGCTGTCCGGGCCGGCGATCATCCGGTTGGTGATGGCGTGGGTGTACTCGTGCCCGATCACCGTCATGTCGTAGTCGCCGTCGACGCAGGGCGGGTACGGCCCACCGGCCTGCGGCTGCCACAGGTACATGTTGGTGGTCGGCGGCAGCCCGTCGCGCGGCGTGCCCTGGTTGGCGTTGTTCCGGTTGCCGCTGAGCGCGCCCTGCTGCGCGCGGCCCTGCTCGGCGTCGCCGCCCCGGCCCTGCGGGGTCAGGTTCACCGCCTGGAGGTTCCAGGTGGCCTCGGTGAAGCCGAGGTGCCAGGCCCAGTCGTGCATCCGGTTGTGCATGGCGAAGAGGTTGGCGATCGCGGCGTCGCCGTCGTTGCGCTGCGCCGAGGTGAACACCGCGGGGTTGCAGCGGGCCTGGTGCCACTGGTCGGTGAACGGGTACTCGTAGCGCCGCTGCGGGCTGGGCGCGACCGGCACGGCCGGCGTGCCGCCGCCCCAGGACCGTACGGTGTTGGCGGAGTTGCCACGCGCGGTGCCGGTCGGCGTGCCGGTGGCCGTGTCGACGTCCCACGGCTGCCCGGTGGCCGGGTCGCGGAACGCCTCCCGGCACTCCGGTGCGGGGTCGCCGCACCAGCGCACCCGGGGGTCCTGCCCGGGGCCGAGGTCGCGCGGCGGGGTGGCCGGGAAGACGGCCCAGCTCGGGTTGTCGGAGTCGAAGTCCACGAGGTCCTCGCGGACCAGCACCTTCCCGGTGATCCCGTCGACGTAGGTGGTGAACGCCTCCGGGTGGTCGTCGTCGGCGCCGATCAGGGTCACCTCGTACGCGGCCCGGGGCCCGTCGAGCGGGGTGGGCACGGCGACGGCCCGCACGCTGTGGCTGCGGACCGCGTCGGCGGCCAGGCCGGCGTCGGCGAGCGCCGCGTCGTACGCCTGCTCGTCGGTGAGGGTGGCGGGCGCCGGCGCGGCGGTGTCCCGGGAGAGCGAGGAGCTGACCGCGAGGACCGTGCCGGCGGCGACCGCGACGGTGACCAGGCCGTCGTGCCCGGCCGGCAGGGCGCCGAAGCGCTGCCGGAGGGTGACCACCGCGCCGTCGCCGATCGGCCGGACCAGCAGCCGGTCCATCGCCTCGACCGCGGCGGCGTCCAGGCCGAAGAGGTCCTGGTTGCCGGTCAGGTACGCGCGGGCGGCCGCCTCCGGGTCGCCGGGGAGGCCGGTGGCGAGCGGGGCGCGGGCGGGGCCGAGCGCGTGCGGGGTGCCGAGCCGGTTCCAGCGGACGTCCGGGTCGGCCTTGCGGGCCAGGCCCCGCTGCCGGGCGTCGGGGGCGGCGGTGCCGGGGCGGTTGTCGACGTCGGCGTGCTCGTGCCCCTCTGCGAACGGGCCGGAGCGCCGTTCGGTGGCGGCACCGCCGGTGGGGACGGCGGCGGTGGGGCCGGCGGGGAGCAGCGCGGCCACCACCGCGGTCGCCGCCAGGACGGGAACGAGCCGGCGTCGACGCCGGCTCATCCAGGGTGTCCACTCCGGTTGTGCCACGGGACCTCCTCGTGGGAGCGGGGGTGGCCGGCCCTACGCCGGCCGCGCAGTGCGGTGACACATGCGCATCTGTGGATATCAGCCCGGGTCGGCGGGAACAAGGGCCACGCCTACTCAAGGCGGGCCCGGCCGCGATGGCGGCTTCACGGAGGGTGGAGACCGGTGGCGGTCGACTACCTGGAGCGCCACGGGCTTGTCGGCAACGGGCCTCGGCCCGCCGCCGCCAGGAGAGGATGGTGGTCGCCGCGCTGGTGCCGTCCGGTGGCGGCGGGCGCGACGCAGCGGGCTACGGCGCCCAGTCGGGGTCGCGGCCGAAGGCGGCGACGAGGCGGTCCTGCTGGTCGGCCTCCGCCGGCACGTCGGCCCCCGACCGGATCAGCCTGTCCCGCTGGTAGTCGCCGATCCGTCGGCCGAACCAGCGGGCGCACTCGGCGACCGCATCGGCGTCCAGCCGGGGGTCCGCGCCGATCGCCACGGCCAGGTCCCAGCCGTGGATCAGGTGTTCCGCGATGAGCTGGTGCAGGTACTCCTCCGCCGGGGTCTCGCCGGCGGAGAGCGCGACGGTGCGTGCCAGCGCCCCGGGGTGGGTGAAGGCCAGCTCCGCCTGCGCCGCCGCCTCCCGGGCCGCCTCGACCGGGTCCGGGCCGAGCACATCGCCGTCGTAGCGGTCGCCGACCTCCTCGATCGTCCGGCCGGCGAGCAGCGGCACGCACCACCGGTCCTCGCCGACGACGTGGTTGACCAGCGCCCGGACGTCCCAGTCCGGGCAGGGGGTCGGGTCCGACCACTGCCCGGGGCCGACCAGCTCCACCCGGTCGGTGAACTCGGCCAGGCTGCGGCGGTACGTCTCCAGCGGGTCCATGCCGACGATTGTTCCGGGTGGCCTCGGGGGCCGAGTCGTTTTGCCGGCTTCGGGCGAGGATGACCGCATCGGTCGAACCCGTCCGCTCCGCCGCCCTCCGGTGACGGGCATCGGTCGAGCTGGTCCGGTCCGCCGGCCTCGGGTGGTCGGGGTCAGTCGAGCTGGTCCGGGTCGAGCCCGAGTTCGCGGGCGGTGACCAGGCGGACCCACTCGGCGAGCTGGCGGCGGGAGATGACCCGGTCGTGCACCGCGAGCTGCACCGCCAGGCCGTCCATCACGGCGCTGATCCGCCACGCGGCGCCGGCCGGGTCGGCGCACTCGAAGGTGCCGTCGCGAACGCCTTCCGAGATCACCGCCGCGAGGTCCTCCCGCCAGCGCAGGTCGAGCCGGCGGGAGACCTTCTCCAGCTCCGGGGTGCGCAGCGACTCCGCCCAGCCGTCGATCCACATGGCCCACGACGTCGCCCGGCCGGCCGGCGTGTAGAGCTTCACGATCCGGCGCAGCTTGGTCAGCGGCGGGGCGCTGGACCGCATCACCGCGTCCAGCCGGGCCAGGTCCTGCTCCACCGCGTACGCGAACGCCTGCGCGAGCAGCCGGTCCTTCGTGGCGAAGTGGTAGAAGACCAGCGCCTGGCTCACCCCGGCCGCCTGCGCCACGTCGGCCGTGCGGGTGTTGGCCAGACCCCGCTCTACGATCACGTCACAGGCCGTGCGCAGCAGGGCATCCAGGCGGATTTCGGCCGCACGTCTCGTCACGCCGTTACCGTAGCGCATCAGCTTGAACACGAGGCGTCACCGATAACGGCCCGTCCGCCCTCCCGAGAGTCGGAAGCCGGACAGTTCGGCCACGCCACGACCGGCGCCGCGGCCGACCCGCTTCGCCCGGACCGGGGGAGGAGTAGCTGGGCAGGCTCCTAGGAAGCTTGGAGGTGAGGCAACCCGTCACCATCGGACGCGCCGAGAACCACCCCGATTTGGCAACCGCTCGCCGGCTCGGCTAAAGTTCTCATCCGTCACCGGTTAACGCCGGGGGCACGCGGACGTAGCGCAGCTGGTAGCGCATCACCTTGCCAAGGTGAGGGTCGCGGGTTCGAATCCCGTCGTCCGCTCGGAGATGCCGCCACGCATGACGGGGGCAACCTCGGTGGGGTGGCCGAGAGGCGAGGCAACGGCCTGCAAAGCCGTGTACGCGGGTTCAAATCCCGTCCCCACCTCGGCAACAGGCGAGGGCGATTGGCGCAGTGGGAGCGCGCTTCCTTGACACGGAAGAGGTCACTGGTTCAAACCCAGTATCGCCCACCAGAACGAAGGCCCGTCACCATCCGGTGACGGGCCTTCGCCGTTCCCGGACGCCGCTGCGCCGAGCCTCCGCCGCGCACAGGGCACTGCCGTTCGGACCGTCACCGTTTCGAAGGCCGCGCCCGGACCGCCCCGGGTGGACCCGGAGTCATGGGCGACCACGGCCGCCCGCCCGCGGTGTCGTCGCGGACGGGGCGGCCGCACCCCCCGGAGCCGGCCGGACGCGTCCCCCGTTGCGGCGCGTCCGGACGTCGGCCGTCAGCTCACCGGATCGCCGGTCGGGCTCACATGGTGGCGTCCTCGCCGCCGTCTCCCAGCAACGGTAGGGAGCAGCGCCGGCCGGGCGCGAGGACCGATCCGCACAGCGACGGCGCCGGCGGTGTCGGGCTGCACAGCGACCGCGACCCGCGCCGCCGCTCGGGGGCGCACGGCGGGAAGCCACCGGCGGTCAGGCGGGCGGCCACCCGGCCGGGTCGTCGACCAGGCCCGCGTCGGCGGTCGCGTCGAGGGTCCGCAGGGCGAGCCAGAGCGCGTGCCGGGCGCTCGGCCCGCGCAGCAGGGAACGCCCCAGCGCCTGCTCGGCCCGGCCGAGGCGTTTGCGTACGGCGGACACCGAGACGCCGAGCGCGGCGGCGGTGTCGGGCAGTCGCGCCTCGGCGCGCAGCCACGCGCGTACGGTGACCAGGCCGACGGGCGTCCCGCCGGCCTCCAGGGGTGCGAGCTGGCCGCGCGCCCAGAGGCACAGGGCGGGGGTCGCCAGCAGCCGGTCGAGGCCCATCCACCGGCTGCCGGCCGCCGCCCCCTGCCCGAACGCGCCGTCCGCGCCACCACCGACGACGGGCGGTGCCTCCGGCACGTCTTCCGGGGTCGCGGCGGAACCGAGCAGGTGCAGGGCCAACCACGCGACCGACTGGTCGGAGATCCGGGACAGGTCGAGCCCGAGGCGGTCGCGCAGCAACGCCAGCCGGGCCGCCAGGGTGTTGCGGTGGATCCGCAGGTGCCGGTGGGCCGCGCCGTCGAAGGCGAGCCAGGAGCCGAGGGTGGCGAGCAGTTCCTGCCCGTCGGGATCGATCCGTCGGGCCGGCCGGTACGACAGGCACGGCGCCAGCAGCGTCCGCGCCCAGTCCTGCCCCGCGGCGCCGAGCAGGGCGCGCAGCTCCGTCGCCCGGTCGAAGCGGCAGTGCCCGTCCGGTCCGTTCCGGGCCACCGCGAGGGCGTGGAACGCCTGCTCGTAGCCGGCGGCGGTGCGGCGCAGCGGGACCGGCTCGCTCACCCCGATCCGCGTCCCGGGCACCCGTCCGGTGACGAGTCTCCCCAGCGCGTCCGCGTCGCCGGCCCCTCGCGGCCCGGCGCGGTCCGGGGCCGGCACCAGCGCGATGAGGTGCCGGGAGCGGACCGGGCAGGGCACCACCCAGGCCCGCCCGCCCAGCGCGCGGGTCACCTGCCCGGCCGCCTCGCCGCGTCGCCGGGGCGCGCACTCAACGACGCACACCCGGACCAGGTTGGGCAGGTGGGGACGCAGTGCCGCGGCGATGCGCCGGGCCGGTGCCACGTCGCCGACCATCAGCAGGTGCAGCACCGCCTCCCGGCTGCGCACGTCGCCGGCGGCGACCCGCCGCCGGGCCCGCTCCGAGCGTTCCAGCCGCCAGCAGAGACCGAGGACGCGCGCCGCGTCGGCGAGCAGGTCGCCGGGGAGTGGGTCCACCGGGTCCACCACCGCGAGCCAGGGGGCGGGCTCGGTCCCGCCGTCGGGGTCGCAATCCGCGCCGTCGTTGCGCTCCCCGGCGCCGAGGGCGACCAGGTGGACGGTGGGCGCGCCCGAGCCGCCCCGCACGGCCGCCGGCGTGCCGCGTCCGTGCAGCTCAGGTACGGCGCGGGCGGCGGCGCCCAGCACGGCCCGGTCCAGCGGGTCCCGCCCCGGGTGGACCGCCAGCAGGGTGCCGTCCACGCCGATCAGGGCGGCCGCGGTGGATCGACGGGCGAGCGTGTCGAGGACGGCCCGGACGGGATCGGGGCCGGCGGCGAGGCGGGTCATCGCGACGACGGCCTCGGCGTGCTCGAAGCGGACTCGCGACGGCTGTCGCCCGGGCGTTCGCGACCCGTCCTGCTCCGTCCGCACGACAGCAGACGGTAGTACCCGGGTGGCGAGGGTCACGAGGAGAGGCGGCGGAGGGGTGACGCCCGGCACGCCGGCAGGCCCCCGGGCGGGTGGGGCCGGCGACGTCGACGTGCCGGCCACCCTCGCGGGTGCCCGGCACGTGCGTCGCGGTGCGTCCGGCGACCGTCCGACTCCGTCGCGCGGGGCGGTCGGGTCAGAGCGGCGGGGCGACGTCCCGGCGTTCCTCGACCCGCCGGTACTCCACCGGCTCGGTCGTGCTGACCACCTGGCGGCGGCGTCCCCAGATGAGCGTGGTCATGATCAGGCCGAGCACGCCGGCCGCCATCAGGATCCAGCCGACGATGTCGAGGTCGATGCCGCCGAGGCTCGCGTCGAGCGCGAAGGTGAGGATCGCGCCGAGCGCGATCAGGAAGATGCTGGTGCCGATACCCACGACAGCCTCCTTGGTCAGGGGATGTGGTGTGCTGTCGAAGGAGGTCAGTACCCGGTGGCTGACCAGCGCAACCATCGGCTGCGCGGGAATCGCCCGCGGCGGCCGGCGGGGCGGCGTGCCGGGCGATCTTGCCGTCGGGTAGAGTTCATCCCGTCGCCGGGGAACGCCGGCGACACGCGGACGTAGCGCAGCTGGTAGCGCATCACCTTGCCAAGGTGAGGGTCGCGGGTTCGAATCCCGTCGTCCGCTCGCATCCCGCCACTACCGGCCCGGTCTGCCGGGCCCGGGTGGCCACCACGGGCGATTGGCGCAGTGGGAGCGCGCTTCCTTGACACGGAAGAGGTCACTGGTTCAAACCCAGTATCGCCCACCAGATGATCCGCGAGGCCCGTCACCGTCGTCGGTGGCGGGCCTTCGTGCTCTCCAGGGGTGGTGCTCCGTCACCCGTGTCTCCCTCCACCCGCGTCGCCCTCGCCCGCCGGATCTTCTGCCCTGGGCAGATCCGCTCACCGTGAACAGGGGGCCGGACGACCGGTCCGAGCCGGCACAGTGGAGCCCATGAGACTGCTGGTGTTGGGTGGGACGGGTTTCGTGGGCGGCGCCACGGTCGCCGAGGGGGTGCGTCGGGGCTGGTCGGTGACGGTGTTCAACCGGGGCCTGCACGGCGCGGCGCCGGAGGGCGTACGCCGGTTGCGGGGTGACCGGACCGCGCCCGGCGGCCTGGCGGCGCTGGCGGACGGCGAGTGGGACCTGGTGGTCGACACCTGGGACGGCGCGCCCCGGGCGGCGCGGGACGCCGCCCGCGCGCTGGTCGACCGCGTCGGCGGCTACGTCTACGTCTCCAGCGGCTCGGTCTACGCGCAGCCGGTCGTCGACGGGGTGGGCGAGGAGGCCCCCGTGGTGGACGCCGAGTCGGACGCCGACGATGGCGACTACGCGCACAACAAGGCCGGCGGCGAGCGGGCCGTGCGGGAGGTGTTCGGTGACCGGGCGCTGCTCGCCCGGGCCGGGCTGATCCTCGGGCCGGGGGAGGACATCGGCCGGCTGCCCTGGTGGCTGGAGCGGATCGCCCGGGGCGGGGAGGTGCTGGCGCCGGGCCCGGTCGACCTGCCGTTGCAGTACGTCGACGTGCGGGACCTGGCGGGCTGGATGTTGGACCGGGGCGCGGAGGGGCTGGGCGGGGCGTTCAACGTGGTGAGCCGCACCGGGCACGCGACCATGGGCGAGCTGCTCGACGCCTGCGTCGCCGTCACCGGTGCCGACGCCCGGCTGCGGTGGACCGACCCGGAGCCGATCCTGGCCGCCGGGGTGGTGCCGTGGAACGACCTGCCGGCCTGGATTCCGGCCGGGCACGAGTACCGCTGGTTGCAGGAGCGCGGCGTCGAGAAGGCGTACGCGGCCGGGCTGACCTGCCGCCCGGTGGCGGAGACGGTCGCGGACACCTGGGCGTGGCTGCGGCAGGTGGGCACGGTCCCGCCGCGGGCGGGCCGGCCACAGCGCGCCCCGGTCGGTCTGGCCCCGGAGCGGGAGGCGGCGCTGTTGTCCGCGACGGGCCCGGCCCGGGCCTGATCCCGCTTCGACACCACCGGCACGACGGCGGCCGTCCACTGTCCTGAGTGGACGGCCGCCGTCGTGCTGCGGGAAAGCGTTCACCGTGGGTGGTTTCCCGGTGCCCGGTGAGCGGCGAAATCTGGTCCGAGGTCACGGACCGTGATCGATATAGACAAGGGTCGGGGGCGCCCCTACAGTTCGGCCGACTGGTTCTCATCTTCCACGGGGGATTGCGATGACTGCTGGCCGCTGGCTGCTGCCTGCGCGCAGGTCGAGAGGTGCCCGTTCCACCTCGGGCAGTGGCAGAGGACGGTCAACGGGACGGTCGAGCACCGGCGGTCCTTCAGCGTCGTCGGCGTCGGCGTCGGCGGGCTCAACGGCCGGGTGGCCGACGCGATGACGACGCCCCGAATGATGAACAGGCTGGAGCCGACCGTCGCGTACGGCACGGGATCCTCCACCGACACCGTGGGCTGAGCACCACCGGTTCCCTTCCACCTCACCAAGTTCCGCTATTTTTCGATCACGCCTTGGAGGCACACGGTGACACGCGTCCCGAATACAGCACGCAAACAACCACCAAAGCCCATGAACCGTACTCGTGCGGCCGTCGCCGCGCTCGTGGCCGGGACGCTCGTCGCCTCGGTCCTGGGGGTGCCGTCGGCGGCCCAGGCCGCTCCGGCGGCGCCGCGGACCGATCCGTCGGTGGCGCCGGATGCGGGGTCGGCGGCGGTGGCGGCGGTGCGGTCGGGTCGGCGGGTGGAGGTGGCGTCGGCTCGGACGGAGTTGACGCAGGTGTTCGCGAATCCGTCGGGTGGTTTCACCGTGGAGTCGGCGGTGGTGCCGCAGCGGGTGAAGCGGTCGGACGGGTCGTGGGCGGATGTGGATCTGTCGTTGCGGCGTGGGTCGGATGGTTGGCGTCCGGTGGCGTCGGTGGCGGATGTGCGGTTCTCCGATGGTGGTGCGGGTGCGGCGGTGACGTTGGTGCGGCGGGGGAAGTCGCTGAGCCTGTCGTGGCCGGGTGGGTTGCCGAAGCCGTCGGTCAGTGGTGATGCGGCGACGTACGGGGAGGTGTTGCCGGGGGTCGACCTGGTGTTGCGGGCGACGCGCAGCGGGTTCACGCATGTGTTCGTGGTGAAGTCGGCGCAGGCGGCGGCCAACCCGAGGCTGCGGGAGTTGCGGTTCGAGCTGGGCGGGGATGCCCGGGTGGTGCGCGGCGCCGACGGGCGGCTGACGGCCATGGCGGGTGCGGAGCAGATCGCTTCCGCCGAACCCGCCGTCATGTGGGACTCGAACGACACCTCGGCGGCCGCCACGGCCCGGTCGGCCGGAGCGGACCGCGCGTCGGCGGCCGACGCCCCGACCGGTGGCGGGCTGCCGTCGCGGTCGTCGGCGGCGGCACCGGGTGACGCGGCGAAGACCGCGCCGGTGGGTGTCGAGGTGGCCGGCCGTGACCTGGTGCTGCGGCCGGACGCGAAGCTGCTCGCCCTGGCGAACGCGACGTTCCCCGTCTACATCGACCCGGCGTGGTCGACCGGCAAGTCCCGGTGGGCGTACGCGACGAGCAACAACAGCAACAACACCGACACGACCGTCGCCCGGGTGGGCAAGGACCCCGAGAGCGGCAGGCTGTACCGGTCCTTCTTCGACTTCCCCCTGACCGCCATGAGGGGCAAGCACATCGAGTCGGCGTACGTGCAGATGAAGCTGGACCACTCCTGGTCCTGCGGAAACACGCCCACGTACATGTACCACTCGGGTGGCATCGCCTCGACGCCACGCACCGGCTGGTCCCCGAAGCTGAACAGCCTCAAGTCGTCGGCCAGCTCGCACGCCAACGAGGGCTCGGGCTGCTCGGACTCGCCGCAGCCGGACATGACGGTCAACTTCACCGGCTCGGCGGTGACCAGCGTCATCCAGTCGCACGCGACCAGCAACGCCACGAACATCACCTTCGGTTTCTGCGCGTGCAGCGCCACCGACGGCTCGGGCGAGTCGACCACCGACCGGTGGAAGAAGTTCTTCCCCAACAACGCCAAGCTGATCGTCGACTACGACAACATCCCGGGCAAGCCCAGCAGCCTCCAGGCAGCCGGCGTGGCCTGCCCCACCAACACCACGCTGGTCATCGGCACCCTGAAGCCGACCTTCTCGGCGATCTTCCCGGACGCCGACAGCACCCAGGCGCTGACCACGGCGTACGAGTGGGTGCAGGTGCCCGCCAACGGGGTCATCGACGCGTCGACGCCGCGCCGGACGCCACCCGCCGGAGCGTCCGTGCCCGCCGGCGGTCGTTCCACCACGGCGGCGGTGACCGTCTCCGAGGCCGTCGCGTACGCGTTTCGCGCCAGGGCCACCGACCCCGCCCCCTACAGCCGCACCAGCGTCTGGTCCGACTGGTGCAAGTTCATGGCCGACACGAAGGTGCCCCCGGTGACCGCGACGCTCACCTCGGCGTCCCCCGTGCCGGGCACCGTGGCGACCTTCGCGGTCCGCTCCACCGACACCACCGTGACGAAGTTCCGGTACGGCTGGGTCAACCCGCCCACCACGGAGATCGCCGCCACGACCGGCACCTGGACCGACCCGTCGACGGGTGCCACCGTCACGGGCAAGCAGGCCAGCGTGTCGTTGATGGTGTCGAAGTACGGCCAGAACACCATCTCCGTCTCCGCCGTCGACGGCGCCGGCAACATCGGCTACGGCTCGCACGAGTTCACCGCCGCCCGACCGACGCCCGCGATCGCCCGCTGGGGGCTGGAGAACTACCCGGGCGTCGACCCGGGACCGATGGCGGACAGCCAGCCGACGCTGGCCGGCGACAACTCCTTCACCGGAGGCAGCGTCTCCTGGACCGGTGACCTCAGGTTGATCCGGGGCGAGACGGCGTCCTTCAACGGCACCTCCTCGGCGTTGACGACCACGACCAAGGTCGTCGACACCACCAAGTCGTTCAGCGTCGCCGGCTGGGTGCGGCTGAACTCGCTGCCCACGACGGACGACACCGTCGTCGCCTCCCAGGAGGCCACCAGCGCGGCCGGGTTCCACCTGGGGACGCGGCTGGTCGGTTCCCCGCTGACGCCGCGCTGGTCGTTTCTGATGAAGGACAGCGACCTGCAGTCCAGCGCGAGCCGGGCGGCGTACAGCAGCACCGCGTTGACCTCCGCGGACGTCGGCCGGTGGACGCACATCGCGGGCGTCTACGACAAGACCGCCGGCAAGGTGCGGCTCTACGTCAACGGCGCCCTCACCGCCGAGGTCGACCGGACCGCGACGCCCTGGAGCGCGAACGGCAAGTTCGTGGTCGGACGTGGCTGGAGCTTCGCGGCACCGGGCAACTGGTTCAAGGGCAACCTGGCCGACGTCCAGGTCTACGACCGGATCCTCGTCGACCACGACTTCACCGGTCAGTCCGCCGAGGACCCGGAGTCGGGCGGCTTCGACGAGCCCGGCATGCTCAGCGCGGTCAAGGTCGGCGACTGGACCTTCTCCGGTGCCCAGCCCTGCTACGAGGAGTTCCTCGACCCGACGCTGTGCAGCGCTCCCGAGGCCGGCCAGTTCGGCCGCCACCTGGCCCTGACCCAGGGCAGCAACGTCGGGGCCGGGCACCGTGACGACGGGCTGCTGCTCGACGCGGTGCACTTCACGGAGGACACGACCGACCCCTACTACGGCCTGGCGACCCGCGAGTACGGCCTCTCCCAGGACAACCTCGGCGAGCCCCAGAACCCTGTCTGGCAGAACGGCCGGGTCCTCCGCACCGACCAGTCCTTCTCCGTCGCGGTCTGGGTGCGCCCGTCGGCGCTCGGCGGTACGCAGACCGCCGTCTCCCAGATGGGCGCGAAGCAGTCCGCCTTCTACCTCGGGCTGCGAGAGCGGGTGGTGAACGGCGTGACGGAGAACCGGTGGTCGTTCAGTGTCTTCGGAGCGGACAACGACCTGAACGGCGACAGCAAGGAACTGCTGATGATGTCCCGGGAGCTGAACGAGGAGGACATTTCCCGGTGGACCCACCTGGTGGGAGTCCACGACGCCTCCCGACGGCAGATCCGCCTCTACGTGAACGGCGTCCTCGAGGCCAACGTCCCCTTCTCGGGCACCTTCACCGGAGCGTTCGACGCCACCGGCCCGCTGGCCGTGGGTGGCGGCCAGTGGACCCCGGCCGGGGGAACACCGGGCATGGTCAACCGGTGGCGCGGTGAGATCGACGACCTCGGTCTCTACCAGGGCGCGTTGACGGACACCGCCGTGAAGATCCTCTTCAACTCCGAGTCCGCCGAGACCGTCGAGCCGGTCGACTGACCAACCGCTCACCCTCTTCCTCTCCATCGATCCCTGCGACCGAGCCTGTGGAGGCACAGTGAAACGCGTCCCGAAACCCCTCCTCCAACCACCGCAAAAGTCAAGAAAACGACCTAACCGGTTCCACGCCGCTGTCGCGGCGGCGCTCACCGGCACCCTCGCCGTCTCCGGCCTGTCGGTCCCCGCGCAGGCGGCGCCCGCCCCGACGAAGCTCACCGGTCAGCGGGAGAAGCTCGACAAGCACGGCGGCACGGCGCAGGGACGGGCGTACCCCGTCAAGGAGGCGGAGAGCGCGAAGCTCGCCGCCCCCGTGTGGCCGGAGCCGGGCAAGGCGTCCGTGACCCTGCCCGACGCCCCGGCCGGCGCGCGGCGGGCCGCCGCTGCTCCGGTCAAGGCGGGAGCACTGCCGGTGTCGGTGAGCCGAGCCCCCGGCGCGGCGGGCGACCGCGCGTCGGCGGTGTCCGTGGAGGTGCTGGACCGGTCGGCGGTGCCGGCGCGCTGGCGCGACGGCCTGCTGCTGCGCGTCGGCGGCGTCAGCGCCGACCAGCCGGCGACCAGGGCGGGCGCGACCGGCACGCCGGACGGGGCCGCAGCCCAGCCGGCCGCCGCCACCGTCTCGGTGGACTACCGCGGCTTCAAGCACGCCTTCGGTGGCAACTGGTCGTCGCGGCTCACGCTCTGGCAGGTGCCGGAGTGCGGGCTGCGCACCCCCGGGAAGGCCGAGTGCGCGGCCACGCCGCTGAAATCCCGCAACGACGGCAGCTCCGTCAGCGCCGAGGTGCCGGTCACGGCGAGCGGCGCGGACGCGCGGAGCGCCGGAACCGCCACGCTGCTGGCGTTGGCGGCCGGCTCCTCCGGGCCGGAGGGCGACTTCTCCGCCACCCCGATGTCGGCCAGCGCGACCTGGTCGGCGGGCACGTCGACGGGCGGCTTCACCTGGTCGTACCCGATGCGGATGCCGCCGGGCATCGGCGGCCCGGCGCCGACCCTGGGCCTGTCCTACACCTCGGACAAGGTCGACGGTCAGTCGGACGCGTCGAACAGCCAGCCTTCCTGGGTCGGTGAGGGATTCGACCTGTGGTCCGGCTACATCGAGCGCAGCTACGTGCCGTGCGCCGACGACATGACCGGCGGCAACAACAGCACCAACCGCACCGGTGACCAGTGCTGGCGGTCCGACAACGCCACCCTGTCGCTCAACGGGCGCGGCGGCGAGCTGATCTACGAGGCCGGCAAGGGTTGGCACACCCGCAGCGAGGACGGCTCGAAGATCGAGAAGCTGACCGGCGCCGGCAACGGCGACGACAACGGTGAGCACTGGAAGGTCACCACGTCCGACGGCGTGCAGTACTTCTTCGGCCTGAACAACCTGCCGGGGCAGGGCAACGCGACGAACTCGGCGTGGACCGTCCCCGTCGCCGGCAACCACACCAACGAGCCGTGCAACGCGTCGTCGTTCGCCTCGTCGTTCTGCAACCAGACGTGGCGGTGGAACCTCGACTACGTCGTCGATCCCCGGGGCAACACGCTGTCGTACTGGTACGACAAGGAGACCAACTACTACGGCAAGAACGCCACGTCGACCAACAAGGCCCTGTACACCCGGGGCGGCGTGCTCAAGCGGATCGACTACGGCACCTGGGACCGCGGTGCCACCGACCGGTCCGTGACCCCGCTTGCGCAGGTCGTCCTGAACAGCGTCGACCGGTGCGCGTCGGACTGCCACATCAAGGACGCGGCGCACTGGAAGGACGTGCCGTGGGACCAGGAGTGCACGGCCGGGGCGGCGGACTGCAAGGAGAACTACGGTCCGACGTTCTGGACCACCAAGCGGCTGTCGACCGTCACCACCCAGGTCTGGGACACCACCAAGACCACCCCGGCCTGGCAGCCCGTCGACTCGTGGACGCTCGGCCACACCTACCCCTCGGTCGGTGACGGCAGCGACCACGCCGGCCTGTGGCTCAGCTCGTTGCAGTACAAGGGCCTCGTCGGCGGCACGGAGGCGATGCCGCCGGTGACGTTCGAGCCGGTGTCGATGCCGAACCGGGTCCTCAGCAAGAACAACACCAGCAACAACCGGATGCGGATCGGCAACATCGTCACCGAGACCGGCGGCAAGATCCAGGTGACGTACAGCCTGCCCGACTGCACCTCCGGCAGCCTGCCGTCGGCGCCGGAGACCAACACCCGGCTCTGCTACCCGGTGGTCGGCCCGGACCCGTACGACTCCAGCAAGGAACTCACCGAGTACTGGCACAAGTACGTCGTGAAGCAGGTGTCCGAGTCGGACATCATGGTCATGGCCAGCGGCTCCGACCGCGGCCAGCCGGTGCAGAACACCTACTACAAGTACCTGGGCACGCCGGCGTGGCACTACGCCGACGACAACGGCCTGGTCAAGCCGAAGCGCAAGACGTGGAACCAGTTCCGCGGCTACGCCCAGGTCGAGGTCCGCAAGGGCGACGCCCCGACGCAGACCCTGACCCGCACCACCTTCCTGCGGGGCATGCACGGCGACCGGCTGACCAAGTCCGGCGGCACCCGCGAGGTCACCGTCGCCGCGTCCCTGGGCACCGAGACGGTGTACGACGAGGACCAGTTCGCCGGCATGGTGCGCGAGCAGGTGCTCTACAACGGCGTCGACACCAAGCCGGTCAGCAAGACCGTCAACGTACCCTGGCGCTCGCCGGCGCTCGCCACCCGCACCATCAACGGCGACGAGGTCACCGCCCGCTGGACCAACACCCGGATCGCCTACAGCGCCGTCGCGCTCGGCGTGGACGGTGTCGCCGGGTGGCGGACCTCGCGCAACGTGTCGACCTTCCACGACACGTACGGCACCATCGAGACCGTCCAAGCCGACGGTGACATCGCCAAGACCGGCGACGAGAAGTGCACCACGTACGAGTACACGCGTAACACCGGTGCGAACATCACGCAGACGGTCAAGCGGCTCACCGTCAAGGTGCTGCCCTGCGCGACCGCGCCGGCCAGCGAGGACGACATCGTCGCCGACGAGCGGAAGTTCTACGACGGCGCCACCAGCATCGACACCGCGCCGACCACCGGCGCGGTGACCCGGGTCGACAAGCTCAAGGACTGGTCGCTCGCCGGGGGCACCGTGTGGCAGACGGTCAGCCAGGCCACCTTCGACGCGTACGGGCGGCCGAAGACCGCCACTGATGTGCGCGGCCGGACGGCGACCACGGAGTACACCCCGGCCACGGGTGGGCCGGTCACCAAGGTGGTCACGAAGACGCCCGACCCGAACGGCAGCACCACCGACTGGACCACCACCATCGAGACCCGGCCCTACTGGGGCCAGCCGATCCGGACCACCGACTACAACGGCCGGGTCGCCGACATGGAGTACGACCCGATGGGCCGGCTCGCCCGGGGCTGGAAGAACGGCTGGGCCAAGGCCGACCACCCGACCAGCCCGTCGGTCGAGTACACCTACCACTACGCGCCGAACAAGGACGCCTACCCGTACACCAAGAGCCGGGTGCTCCACGCCGGCGGCGGCTACCTGACGTCGTACGACATCAAGGACGCTTTCCTTAGGCCGCGCCAGACGCAGAAGGCCGGCGTGGGCGGCGACCGGGTGGTCACCGACACGCTGTACGACGCGACCGGGCGCGCCGTGACGACCTACCAGGCGCACGCCGAGCCGGGCGCGCCGAGCGGGGCGCTCTGGTGGGAGCCGGAGTGGTCGGTGCCGGCGCTGACGAAGATGGTCTACGACGACGCCTCCCGGCCCACCGACGCGGTCTTCTTCGGCACCGACGGCATCACCAACCTGATCGAGAAGTGGCGCACCACCACCCGGTACCTGGGTGACACCACCACCGTGACCCCGCCGCTGGGCGGCACCGTCACCACGACGAAGACCGACATCGAGGGCCGGACCCTTGAGCTGCGGCAGCAGGCCGACCGGACCGGCACCAAGCCGGACCACGTCACCACGTACACGTACAACCGCAAGGGTCAGCTCACGCTGGTCAAGGACACCGGCGGCAACGAGTGGGTGAACACCTACGACGTCAAGGGCCGGCAGATCAGCGGCAAGGACCCGGACAAGGGCACCGTCACCACGACGTACACCGAGTACGACCAGGTGGAGACGACGAAGGACGCCAACGACAACGTGCTGGTCAACCAGTACGACTCGCTGGGCCGGCGGACCGGTCTCTACCAGGGCAGCATCGCCGACGCGAACAAGCTGGCCGAGTGGAAGTACGACAAGCTCTACAGCGGCCAGACCGTCCGCGGTCAGCTCACCCAGAGCATCCGGTACGAGTCGGCGGGCTCCGCCAACGCCTACAAGTGGCAGGCGCGCGGCTTCAACACCCGCTACCAGCCGACCGGCGCGAACTACGTCATCCCGGCCAACGAGGGCACCAGCCTGGCCGGCACGTGGATCTACGCCTACGGCTACTCGCCGTACGACGGCAGCCCGACCGCCATCACGTACCCGGCCGGCGGCGGCCTGACCACCGAGAGCGTCGAGACGAAGTACGACTCCGTCACGGGCCTGCCGACGGAGCTGGCCACCAACCTGATCAATGTCGGCCGCTACGTCATCGGCCAGGACTACACCCAGTACGGTGAGCCGACGCTGACCACCCGCAAGACCGATGGTGGGGTCTACGTCCAGGACACCAGCTACTACGACCTGACCACCCGGCGCGTCGACCGGATGAAGATCAAGCCGGAGACCGCCGCCGGCACTGTGGTCGACACCCGCTACACGCACGACGCGGCGGGCAACATCCTGTCGATCGCGGACACCCCGGAGGTCGGCGCGGCCGACACCCAGTGCTTCCGCTACGACGAGTTGCGGCGGATGACCAACGCGTGGACGCCGAAGTCGGGCATCGACTGCGCCGCGGACCCGAGCGTGCCGAACCTGGGCGGCCCGGCGCCGTACTGGCACGAGTGGACCGTCGACGACGTCGGCAACCGCAGCACCGAGAAGGTGCACACCGCCGCGGGCGACACCACCCGCTCCTACACGACGCCCACCAGCGGCAAGGACGTCGTCCGCCCGCACGCCGTCACCCAGGTCGTCACCCAGGCGCCGGGCCAATCGGCGGTCACCACCAAGTACGCCTACGACGACGCCGGCAACATGACCTGTCGGCCGGTTGGCACCACCGCGAACAGCTGCGACAGCCCAACGAACTCCCAGACGCTGAACTGGAACTCCGAGGGCAAGCTCGCCTCGGTGAGCGCGGGTGGGCAGACCGTCGAAACCAACATCTACGACGCCAACGGTGTTCGGCTCATCCGCCGCGACGCCACCGGCACCACCCTCTACCTGCCCGGCCAGGAGATCCGGCGGGAGAACAGCTCGGTCGTCACCGGCACCCGCTACTACAGCTTCGCCGGAAGGACCGTCGGTAACCGCACGTCCAACGGGCTGACCTGGCTCTACACCGACCACCAGGGCACCCAGCAGACCGCGATCGACGCGGGTACCCAGGCGGTCAGCGTCCGACGGCAGACCCCGTACGGCGATCCGCGCGGCAGCCAGCCGCAGTGGACCAACAACAAGGGCTTCGTCGGCGGCGACAAGGACCCGACCGGTCTGACCAACATCGGGGCCAGACAGTACGACCCCGGGTTGGGACGTTTCATCTCGGTGGACCCGGTCCAGGATCTGAAAGACCCACAGCAGTGGAACGCCTACGCCTACAGCAACAACAACCCGATCACGTTCTCTGACCCGAGCGGCCAGAAGCACTGCTCGGACGACGCATGCAGCGGCGGGGCCGACTACGAGTTGCCCAACGGTGAGGTCGTCGAGACGAAGGGCGACAACGACGGCTGCGGCGGCAGTTGTGGGGATGACGACTGGGCTGCGGCCCGCGCCGCCCACGAGGCCGGTGGCGGCAATGGCGGCGGCAAGGGCGGCGGCAAGGGTGGCGGCCCCACCGACGAGCAGATCAAACGCGCCAAGGAAGTCAAGAAGCAGAACGCCATCGACATCATCGTCAAGGCGGGCGGCCAGCTTCTGCTCGAGTTCTTTGGCATCAACGACATCATGGGCTGCATCGGTGGTGACCTGAAGGCGTGTGCCTGGGCGCTCATCGACATGGTGCCATGGGGCAAGGCCCTCAAGCTGATCAAGAAGATCGACCCGATCGTCGACACTCTCCGCCGGGCCGGTTCTGCCCTGATGACCTGGGCCGAGAACAGGAAATGGGCCGATGACATCCTCACGCGCGCGGAGCAAGCAGCCCGTACCCGCGCCGCCCCCGCGCCGCCCAAGGCGATCATGCCAGGCGGTCGTCCGGACGGTGAAGTGGTGTTCGCCGGGCACGGAAAGCACGACGTTGCGAACGGCAACTTCACTGTCCCGGAGGGAACGGAGATTGCTGTCTACGTGCCGTACTCCAAGAAGCTGTTGGATACGGACGCCTTCCGGGTGGAGAGCGGACGGTCGACGCCTACTGCGGTGAAGATCTATCGATCCGGCGAATCCATGCCGAACTTCACTCTGCTGCCCGCGAGTGGTCTCAGAGTTCGTGAGGCCTCAAAGCGGGTGGACGAGCCCACCCTGCTCAGCGATTTGGTCAAACCTGGTATGGGCACCTGCCACTGGGCGGCCTGTAGTGTGGTGAGGCGGTAGTTTGGCAGCTCGGCCGGCACCTTTCGGTGCCGGCCGAGCCGTTTCCGGTAGTTCCGAACGACCAGGATGGTGTTCGTCCCTTGAATTCACGCAAGAACACTAAGCGGATGCGGCAATGGCTCGAAGACGCATGGGCTCATGTCCGCGTTGCTCGAATTTTGTCCGAAGGGGAGGACGGCCCTCCTTTGCCGGATCGCGATGTGCTCGCCGAAGTCGCGGATTCCACGGCGTTGGAGAAGCTGCGGACATTGACCACGTCAGGTGAGGTGCTGAAAGACATCTGCAGATGTCCTGGTGATCTCACGCTGGCCCTGTACGACGCCGACGACGTTCTCATCGGCTCCGCGTCGGTGCACCCGGGTGCCATCGCCTGGCAACGCGACCGGTTCGGTGTCGATCTCGCCACCTCGAATTCGATCGACCTGGAACTCTTTCTTTCGGAGTTGGGTGTTCAAGGCGGATCGAGGAGCCTGTTGAGTGAGATGATCACCGCCCTGGAATTGGATGAGGGGGACGTCCAGTTCAGGCCGGCCGGCGACGATGCGGCGTTGGTGCGACATCGTGTGCCCGAGGCCCTGCACGATGAGCTGCGCGATCTGTCGGGCGACCAAGCGGCGAATATCGATCAGTCGTCGATCCCACGGATGATCGCCAAGATGACGCAGTCGGAGGCCGATCCGGCCGCGGTGGTGCGCCCGTTGCTCGCCTGGTTGGGCACTGCCACCTGGCCAGCCGAAGCCATCGCGGGTGACGGAGAGCTCGCCCGCCGGCTTCTGGCGGAACTGGGCTCCTCGACGGTGGAGCGCGTTCTTCCCGGACTTTCCGATCCTTCGGAGGTGATGGGGGGCGTGGTATGGGCGACGCATCAGCCCGACGACGCGGCCAGCGTGGTCGCCCTCGGCCCCGCGATCAGGCGTATTCTGTCCCGCTAGATCGTCGAAGGACGGCGACCGGACGGCGGATGCCCGGCCCGATGACGTCGGCGAGCGACGCCGCACCGCCCAGGAGCGCCAGGAGGCGATGGCGGCGCATGTGCGGGGGTCTGGACCGCCGACCGGGCGGAGCGGGTCTATGGGTCGGAGGCTTGGCCAGCGCTGGCGTACAAGCTCGACCAGTTGCAGCGCGCCGGGCACGACGTCCGCGAACTCCTACGGCAGGTGCCCAGCTTCGTCGACCGGGCCCACACCCCCGCCGCGTACGCGTTCCGGGTGGTCGACGACTACGCCGTCAGGCTGCCGGGGAACGAGCTGACGCTGATGTAGACCTCGCCGATGAACGCGGCACGGCCACCATCGAAGGTGAGTGGCGAGAGGTCCAGGGGACCACCGCCACTCCTGGGGTGGCGGAGGTTCGAGCCCAGGGCGAGCATGCCGTAGCCGATCATGCCTCTGCGGGAGAGGCCGAGCATGACGCACGCGCCGCTCAGATCGCGGCGCGTGCGTTTCCGACGTCGACCAAATCCGTCGTTGTCACTACCCCGCCGACCATCTCAGCGGCAGCCAGGCCGGCACAGCACGGTGCGGCGAGATTCGCTACGCCGGCAGCGCCCGACCCAGGCGGCGGGCCGGTAGAGGATGCGCCGCAGTTGCCGAAACATCGCGGGAACATGTCCGGGCGTTGCCGCGTCCGGCCTGCTGGCGGCCTACGGCCGTCATCGGCTGGCACGGCACGGCACGGGGTTAGGTGCCGGACGACTTCCCAACCCGGCCCGGGTTCTCTGCTGTGGACTTTTCACCCGCCGGATCCCCCGTTAGGGCCGCGACCCGTTCCCGTAACTGTGTCGTGAGACCGGTATCCCGAACCAGGACCGCGATGCCGAGACCGATTCCCGCTGCCCCGAAGCCGATGACCGCTACGCCGAACAGGATGTTGCTGTCGGTCAGGATCGCGATGCCGCCGCCGATGAGCGCCACCCCGGTGCCGATGACCGCTACGCCGAGCAGGATGCGGCTGTCGGTCAGGAACGCGATGCCGATGCCGATGAGCGCCACCCCAACGCCGATGCCCGCTACGCCGAGCAGGGTGTCGCCGTCGGTCAGGGCCGCGATGCCGCCGCCGATGAGCGCCACCCCGACGCCGATGACCGCTGAGTCGAGCAGGATGTTGCTGTCGGTCAGGCGCGCGATGCCGATGCCGATGAGCGCCACCCCGGTGCCGATGACCGCTACGCCGAGCAGGATGTTGCTGTCGGTCAGGGCCGCGATGCCGGCGCCGATGAGCGCCACCCCGCCGCCAATGACCGCTACGCCGAGCAGGATGTTGCTGTCGGTCAGGATCGCGATGCCGAGGCCGATGCCCGCCACCCCGCCGCCAATGACCGCTACGCCGAGCAGGATGTTGCTGTCGGTCAGGATCGCGATGCCGGCGCCGATGAGCGCCACCCCGCCGCCGATGACCGCTGCGTTGAGCAGCAGGGTGACGGCGGTGTCGGTGGTGTTGGTGGTGAGGACGGCGGCGATCGTCAGGGCGGCTGCGATCAGGGTGGTGTAGGCGGCCCAGGATGCCGGACCGACGGCGGCGGCGATCGCGGCGAGCAGGGCCAGGGCGAGCAGGGTTCGGGCGGTGTGGCGGACCAGGGGCGCCCGTGGGGGAAGCCGGCGTAGTGAGGCGGCGGCGGACAGGACCGCGCCGGCGGCGGTCGCGGCGGCCACGCCTCGGTAGCCGACGTCGTTGCTCAGGACGTTGATGCCCATGCCGCCGGCCGCGCTGAGCAGCACCACGGACAGTCGGCTCCGCCAGTCCAATCGGGTGCGTGGCGCGTCGGGTTCGCCGTTGGTGGTCACGCTGTCAGCATGACGTGAACGGTCGAGCATGACCGCACCCGACCGCAGGCCCGGTTGCCGAACGAATCCGCGCCCGGATTGTGGCTTTCGCGACGCACCATGATGATCCTTTGGATGTAGCGGGGTGTATCCCCTGTGGAGGTCACTCATCACACGGCGTCGGCCGCGGCACCCCCGCAGGCCATCGCGTGCGGTCATCGGTCTTGGCGCACGCCAGGTTCGCGTCGGTCAGGTCCGCGCCGGTCAGGTCCGCGCCGGTCAAGTTCGCGCCGGTCAAGTTCGCGCCGGTCAGGTCCGCGCCGGTCAGGATCGTGTCGGTCAAGTCCGCGTAGGCCAGGTTCGCGGTCAAGTTCGCGACCACATTCGCGGTTCTCGCGCTGACCCGGCCTTTCAGGTTCGTGCCGTTCAGGAACGCTTGGTTCAGGTTTGCGCGGGTCAGGTTCGCGCGGGTTAGGTCCGCGCCATACAGGAACGCCTGGGTCAGGTCCGCGTCGGTCAGGATCGCGCCGGCCAGCTTCGTGTTGTGCAGAACCGTGCGGGTCAGGTTCGCGTCGTTCAGGTTCGTGCCGGTCAGGCTCGCTTCGATCAGGGTCGCGCCGGCCAGGTCCGTGCCGCCCAGGCTCGCGCCGTTCAGGTTCGCGTAGGCCAGGTTCGCGCGGGCCAGGTTGATGTTGGAGAGGTCGAGACGGCGGATAGGCAGTGCCTCATTTCCGATGGTGCCATCGCGGGTGATATCGCGGCGGCCCAGCACGGTCACGGCGGCCTGGATATCGACCGGTGGGCGAGGAGCTGAAGAAGCCGGAGTGCTGGTCCGCTTGAGTGCGGGGGCGTGAACCCGGATGAACGCGGCGAGGATGTCGACGACGGCAGGCTGGTCCACGGCTGAGTCGCGCATGATGCGCTCCAAGGCGTAGATCGCACCCAGACGCACGTCCACCTTCTCCGCGCCGGGCTGGCCGAGCTGCTCCACCGCCTTGGTGAACCGATCAGTGATCTGCCCCTGAGCGGTGAGACGATGCTGCTCGCGGTTGGCCTCGCTGGTCTCACGGTTGGCCTCATTGGTGATGTACAGGCCGATGGCCACGAACAACACCGACAGGATGCTGCCGATGGCCACCAAACGCTGCCACGGGTCAGGTTTGACGTCGATCGGCCCCACCTCCAGCCGAGCCGCCGCGGGCCGCGGGGAACGTGGCACCCGCAGCCCGTCCGTGTATTGGCCTGCAGCTCTTAAACGCCGCCTCGAAGCGGACACACGTTGACGGTTTCCAGTACCCGGCTGACCACGAAACGACATACGTCCATTGCAGCCGACCGCGACCAATGAGAAGAACCCACAGTCACACCCAGGCATCACCGACCAGACGGGCCCTGCTCGTCGACGAGGCAGCCGGACACCTCTCCAGTTCGACCGTGGCCGCAGGTCCCGCCCCCGCCACAGCCGTAGGGCGGGTGGGGGCTGGTCATGACCGCCTGACCGGCACGTCCAGCACCTCGTCCACAGCCCGGCGCGGGGTGGGCCAGCCCGGCTGGCCGTACCCGATGCGCATCACCATCTGCGGCGTGCCGAACCGCCCCAGCGACAGCCGCAACCGCTCCCGCGCGCTCGGCACCTCGATCGGCTGGGACAGCATCGACACCGCCAGCCCCGAATCCGTCGCGGTCAGCAGCACCCGCTGCAACGCCTGCCCGGCGACGACCTGGTCGACGGCGGTGTT
This sequence comes from Micromonospora sp. NPDC048063, assembly GCF_043202855.1. Lineage (NCBI taxonomy): Bacteria > Bacillati > Actinomycetota > Actinomycetes > Micromonosporales > Micromonosporaceae > Micromonospora > Micromonospora sp. NPDC048063. The sequence goes on from NZ_JBIDBG010000003.1 coordinate 512,673, forward strand.
GCCGGGCGAACCGAGCACCACGACCAGCGGCTCCGGCTCGAAGTCCCGCCCCGGTGCCCGGTCCAGGCCGCCGAAGCCCCGAGAGGGCAGCAGGTCCTGCGGCTCGCCCAGTGGGCCGCCGGACGCGACCGGCACCCCGTCGGGGGCGGGGGTCGAGCGCACCCACTCCTGGCGTTCGGCCACGTACGCCGGGTCGCGTTCGAGGACCCGGTGGGCGCTGCGGGCGATCTCGGCGAACGCGTTGACGGCGCTGACCCCGATCAGCAACTCCAGCCAGCAGTGCTCGGCGCGGGCCGCCTCGGCCAGCCGCCAGCGGGCGTCGGCGGGCACCGGGTCGGGCCAGAACGGCGCCCGGTTGCTGAACCGGCGGGGGATCGCCGCGTGCAGGGCCTGCTCGGCGGGGGTGGGGTGGCGCGGCACGTCCGGGACCAGCCGGGCCACCACGTCCGGCTCCGCCGGGTAGGGACGCAGCCGTACGGTCGCCGGGGCGCCGGCCGCGGCGAGGGAGAGCCGCAGGTTGAACAGCGCCGCGCCGCAGGCGATCCGGACGCCCCAGCCGTTCGGGTCGGTGGCCGGCAGGCGCCGGGCCGGGTCGACCAGCACCTCGATGCCGCCGTCGCGCAGCCGGAACCGCCACGGCTGGGTGTTGTGCAGCGACGGTGCCCGTACGGCGTCGGTCGCGGCGGCCCGTAGCTGCTCGACGGTGAAGCCGGTGTCCATGATTGTGCTCCTTCCCGTGGCAGGTCGTGCCGTCCCCGTCCGGTACACCTCCACGGTGCGTCAGCGGGGCGGGGCGCGGGCAGGGCCGGACGTCCCGTCCCGCCGGGCCCGACCGGCCCCGTCCCAGGTCAGGGGCCTTCGGCTGGGCTGGCTCCGTCGCAGGTCAGGGGGCCTTCGGCCCGGCTGGCTCCGCCCACCTGCCCACGGGCATCCCGGCGCAGTGGGGCCGGACGACGGCCTGGACGGGCCGGTTCGGGACCTTCGGCCCGTGCGAAGACCGGTGGGAACGGGGTAGAAACGAGGGATGATCCGCGTGTTCCTGCTCGACGACCACGAGGTCGTCCGTCGTGGCCTGGCCGACCTGCTGCAGAGCAGCGGTGACATCGAGGTGGTGGGCGAGTCCGGCCTGGCCCAGGAGGCTGCCCGCCGCATCCCGGCCCTGCGGCCGGACGTGGCGATCCTCGACGCGCGGCTGCCCGACGGCAACGGCATCGACGTGTGCCGGGACGTCCGGGCCGTGGACTCGTCGATCAAGGGCCTGATCCTCACCTCGTACGAGGACGACGAGGCGCTCTTCGCGGCGATCATGGCCGGCGCCGCCGGCTACGTGCTCAAGCAGATCCGCGGCACCGACCTGGTTGACGCCGTGCGTCGGGTGGCGGCCGGCCAGTCGCTGCTCGACCCGGCGATCACCACCCGCGTGCTGGAGCGCATCCGCAGCGGCGTCGAGCAGCCCCGCGAGCTGAAGTCGCTCACCGAGCAGGAGCGGCGGATCCTGGAGTACGTGGCCGAAGGCCTCACCAACCGGGAGATCGCCGGGAAGATGTTCCTGGCCGAGAAGACGGTGAAGAACTACGTCTCCAGCGTGCTGGCCAAGCTCGGCCTGGAGCGCCGCACCCAGGCCGCCGTCCTCGCCACCCGGCTCCTCGGCAAGGCCCGCTGACCGCCACCGACCGTCGCGTCCGTCGTCCTGCCCCGTCCCGTGGGGCAGCTCGACAGCGTGCGCGAGGAAGCCCGCACGAGCGGGCGCCGGGTCGCGGCGTCAGGCGGGCAGGGGGACGGACCAGTGGAGTTCGGTGCCGCGGGGCTCGGCCCGGCGTACCTCGAACTCGCCACCGTGCCGTTCGGCGCGCTCGCGCAGGTTGACCAGCCCGCCGCGCGCGGCGGCCGGGTCGCAGCCCACCCCGTCGTCGGTGACGGTCAGCGTCACCCTGCCGGCGTCGACGCGCACCGCCACGGTCATCCGGGTGGCCTGGGCGTGGCGTACGGCGTTGGAGAGCGCCTCCCGCAGCACGGCGGTGACGTCGGGACGGACCTCGTCGGGGACGGCGCTGTCGATCGGCCCGGTCAGCTCCAGGTGGGGCCGGTAGCCGAGTGACTCGGCGGCCACCTCGACCGCCTCGCGGATCTCGGTGCGCAGCGCCGCGCTCATCGGGGTACGCAGCTCGAAGATGGTGCGGCGGATGTCCTTGATGGTGGCGTCCAGGTCGTCGACCGCCGCGTTGATCCGCTTGGCCAGCTCCGGCCGGGTGGCCATCGGGGCGGCGCTCTGCAACTGCAGGCCCGTGGCGAAGAGCCGCTGGATGACCACGTCGTGCAGGTCCCGGGCGATCCGCTCGCGGTCCTCCAGGACCACCAGCAGCTCCCGTTCCTCCTGCCCGCGGGCCCGTTCCATGGCCAGCGCGGCCTGCCCCGCGAAGCTGCCCAACAGGGCCATGTCGTCGTCGGTGGCCACGGGCAACCGGTCGGGGCGGTGCGCGATCACCAGCACGCCGTGCAGGGTGTCGGCGGTGGCCAGCGGGGAGACCACCGCCGGCCCGGTGCTCAGCAACGCCGGCCAGGGCGCGGCGTGGGCCAGGTCCGCCACCTGGTCGTGCCGGCCCTCGGCGACGGCGGCGGCGAAGCTCGTCTCGGCCGCGGGCAGCACCGTGCCGACCAGCGCGCCGGCCTGCTCGTCCGCCCCGTCCACCACCTCGACGGTGAACTCCTCGGCGTCGGGGTCGTAGAGCAGGACCAGCGCCACCTCCGCCTCGGCGACCTCGCGGGCGCGCCGCGCCACCAGCTCCAGCGCGTCGGTGCGGCGCACCTCGCCCAGCAGCACGCCGGTGATCTCGGCGGTCGCGGCGAGCCAGCGCTCCCGCCGGTGGGCCAGCGCGTAGAGGCGGGCGTTCTCGATCGCCACGCCGGCCGCCGCGGCGAGCGCGACCACGATCTCCTCGTCATCCTCGGTGAACTCCGCGCCGCCCTGCTTCTCGGCCAGGTAGAGGTTGCCGAAGACGTGGTCGCGGATGCGCACGGGCACGCCGAGGAAGCTGTGCATCGGCGGGTGGTGCGGCGGGAACCCGTAGGACTTCGGGTGCTGGGTGATGTCGGGCATCCGCAGCGGGCGCGGATCGTCGATGAGCAGGCCGAGCACGCCCCGCCCGTGGGGCAGGTCGCCGATCTTCGCGTGCAGCTCCGCGTCGATGCCGTAGGTGATGAAGTCGTGCAGCATCCGGTCCTGGCCGATCACGCCGAGCGCGCCGTAGCGGGCGCCAACCAGCTCGCAGGCCGCCTCCACGATGCGTTGCAGGGTGCTGCGCAGATCCAGGTCGGTGCTGATGCCGACCACCGCGTCGAGCAGGGCCCGCAGCCGCTCCCGGCTGGTCACCACCTCGCCGACCCGGTCCAGCATCTCCTGGAGCAGCTCGTCGAGCCGGATCCGGGACAGCGGGCTCAGCCCCAGGGAGGGGGTCACGTGCGGTTCGTACGGCGGGTTCGGTGCGCTGGCGGCCACCGGGCGATGGTATCTCCCGGTGGCCGTGGCCCAAGGCGCGCGCTACGCGTCCCCGGAGCGGACCGCCGACGTGTCCACCACCTGCCGCACCTCGAGCCGCGGGGTGTGCGGCGGTCCGGCGTGCGCCGGGTCCGCGATCCCCAGCCGCAGCACGAGGTACGGGTAGCCGAGGCCGGCCAGCAGCCCACGCAGCGTCTGCCGGGTGCCCGCCACCTCCACCACGCCGCTCAGCGGCACCACCGACACCCCGAGCCGGGTGGCGGTCAGCCAGGCGGCCGAGAGCGCCTCGCCGGCGCGCAGCCAGCTGTCCGGCTCGTCCTCGTCGCCGTAGAGGAGCCCGTACACGGCGGCCCGGTCGTGCCCCGGACCGACCGGCAGGGTGCCGGGGCGGCCGAAGTCCCGGGCCGGCACGGTGGTCTGCGGCGCCTCCTCGGGCAGCACCTCCGGCGGCAGGCCGGTGCCGGAGCCGCCCCGGCTGGTCCAGTACTCCAACTCTTCGCGCAGCTGCGAGTCCTCCGCCTCGACCGTCGCGGCGTGGCTGGCGACGGCGGCCAGCTCCAGGATGTTGTCGCGGTCGAGGAACTGGAGCTGGCACCCCTCGGCGGCGACCGCCGCCGCGATCCGCCCCAGGGCGTCGGTCGGCACCGGCTCGTCGCTGACCGGGCGCCGGTCCGTGTGCCGGACCTGCATGCACTGCACCAGGCGCATGGCCTCCGGGTCGGCCTCCACGCGGCCCAGCCCGGTCAGCCGGGCGAGCAGATCAGGGGCGTCCGGGTCAGGCATCCGCTCCACCACGGCCGTCCAGCCCTCCGCGGTCAGCGCCACCCGCGCGTGGTGCAGCGCCGCCCCGCAGCTGTACGCCACCAGCCGGCCCTCCGGGTCCGTGGCGGTCAGCCGGGGATCCCGGACCACGCGCAGCTCCAGCGCGTCCGGCAGCACCCGCCACCGCCACGGCTGGCTGTTGTGCACCGACGGCGCGTGCCCGGCCGTCGCGGCGGCCTCCGCGAGGGCGGTGGTCAGGGGGCGGTCCCTGGCCGGCGTTTCGTGGCTCATCGTCTCGACCCTTCCGTTTCTCCCCATCGTGCCCCAGCCCGACGCTGCCCGGACCAGGTCCCCTCCTCTCACCGCTCGCGGACGACCGCCACCGGGCAGTGGGCGTGCTGGATGAGCTGCTGGCTGACCGAGCCGAGCAGCATCCCCTTCAGGCCGCCGCGGCCGCGGGTGCCGACCACCACCAGGGACGCGTTGCGGCTGGCGTCGACCAGCAGGGACGCCGGGCCGCCCGCCGCCACCTGCACCTCGACCGCCACGTCCGGGAAGGTCCGGCTCCAGCGGGCCAGCGGCTCGTCCAGCTCGGCCCGGTCGGCGGCCGCCGCCTCCCGCGCCTCGGGACCCGACGGCGGGCGCTGGCCGGCCCCCGGATGCCAGGCCCGCAGCACGTGCAGCGGCAGCCCCCGGGCGGCCGCCTGCTCGTACGCGAAGCCGAGCGCCACCAGCGAGCACTCCGAGCCGTCCACGCCGACCACCACGGGCCCCGTCCGCCCGCCCGCGGCTGCCTCCTGGCGGACCACCACGACCGGGCAGTGCGCGTGGGCCGTGACCGCCACCGCCGTCGAGCCGATGAGCAGCCCGCCAAAACCGCCGTGCCCCCGCGTGCCCAGCACCAGCAGGCCGGCCCGGCCCGAACGCTCCTGGAGCACCACCGTGGGCGGCCCGTCGAACACCTCGCCGGTGACGGTCAGTTCCGGGTGCGCGGCGACCGCGTCCGCCGCCGCCTTGCGTACCAGCTCCTCGACCTGCCGGCGGGCCGCCTCGTCCGGCCAGATGCCCGGGGCGATGCCGGGGCCGACCCAGCCGGCCACGGTGACCCACTCGAAGACGTACGCCAGCCGGACGGGGCGTCCACTGCGGCCGGCCTCCTCCAGCGCCCACTCCAGCGCGACCGAGGCGTCGGGGGAGCCGTCGTAGCCGACCAGGATCTCGTTGCCGCTCATGCCTCACCTCTCAGACCGGCTTCCGTCTCGCGGACCCAGCGCCATTCCGCCACCCGAGGGTCGTCCTCGCCGTACCGGCGGGTGTGGTCCCGGCAGGACTGGCGCGCGTCGACCATGTCCTGCCGCAGGTGGGCGGCCCGGGCCGCCAGCCCCGGCACCCGGTCGATCACGTCGATGACCAGGTGGAAGCGGTCCAGGTCGTTGAGCATCACCATGTCGAACGGCGTGGTGGTGGTGCCTTCCTCCTTGTAGCCGCGCACGTGCAGGTTGTCGTGGTTTGTCCGACGGTAGGTCAGCCGGTGGATCAGCCACGGGTAGCCGTGGTAGGCGAAGATGACCTGCCTGTCCCGCGTGAAGATCGTGTCGAACTCCTTGTCCGACAGCCCGTGCGGGTGCTCCGTCGGGGGTTGCAGGCGCATCAGGTCGACCACGTTGACCACCCGCACCTTCAGCTCCGGCAGGTGCTTGTGCAACAGGTCGGCGGCGGCCAGCGTCTCCAGCGTCGGCACGTCGCCGGCGCAGGCGAGCACGACGTCCGGCTCCTCGCCGCCGTCGGTGCTGGCCCAGTCCCAGATGCCGATGCCCCGCCGGCAGTGCATGACCGCCTCGTCCATCGACAGCCAGTTCGGTGCGGGCTGCTTGCCGGCCACCACCACGTTGATGTAGTGCCGGCTGCGCAGGCAGTGGTCCATCGTCGAGAGCAGGGTGTTCGCGTCCGGCGGCAGGTAGACCCGTACCACCTCGGCCTTCTTGTTCATCACGTGGTCGATGAAGCCCGGGTCCTGGTGGGAGAAGCCGTTGTGGTCCTGCCGCCACACGTGGCTCGACAGCAGGTAGTTCAGCGACGCCACCGGCGTGCGCCACGGGATGTCCCGGGTGACCTTCAGCCACTTGGCGTGCTGGTTGACCATCGAGTCGACGATGTGGATGAACGCCTCGTAGCTGGTGAAGATGCCGTGCCTGCCGGTGAGCAGGTAGCCCTCCAGCCAACCCTGGCACAGGTGCTCGGAGAGGACCTCCATCACCCGCCCGTCCGGCGAGAGGTGCTCGTCGCCGGGCACCGTCCCGGCCATCCACGCCCGGTCGGTGACCTCGAACGCCGCGCCCAGCCGGTTCGAGGCGACCTCGTCCGGGCCGAAGAGGCGGAACGTCTCCGGGTTGGCGGTGATCACGTCGCGTATCCACGGGCCCAGCGCGCCCGTCGCCCCGGCCACGGTCTCGCCGGGACGCTGCACGTCGACGGCGTAGCCGCGGAAGTCCGGCAGCCTCAGGTCGCGCAGCACCAGCCCGCCGTTGGTGACCGGGTTGGCGCTCATCCGCCGCTCGCCCGTCGGGGGCAGCTCGGCCAGCTCGGCCACCGGCGCGCCGGTCGCGTCGAAGAGTTCCTCCGGACGGTAGCTGCGTAGCCAGCGCTCCAACTCGGCCAGGTGCTTCGGGTTCTTCCGTACCTCCGCCAGGGGCACCTGGTGCGCGCGGTAGGTGCCCTCCACCTGCTTGCCGTCGACGTCCCGCGGCCCGGTCCAGCCCTTCGGCGTACGCAGGACGATCATCGGCCAGCGGGGCCGCTCGACGGTGCCGCCGGAGCGGGCCCGCCGCTGGATGTCGGCGATCTCGTCGAGCGCCCGGTCCAGCGTGGCGGCGAGCGTCTGGTGCACGGTCGCCGGGTCGTCACCGGCCACCACGTACGGCTGGTAGCCGAAGCCGCGCATCATGTCCAGCAGGTCGTCCTCGGGAATCCGGTCCAGCACGGTCGGACCGGCGATCTTGTAGCCGTTGAGGTGCAGGACGGGCAGCACCGCCCCGTCGCGGGCCGGGTTGAGGAACACGTTGGAGAGCCAGCTCCCCGCGAGCGGGCCGGTCTCCGCCTCCCCGTCCCCGATGACGCAGGCGACCAGCAGGTCGGGGTTGTCGAACGCCGCGCCGTAGGCGTGGCTCAGCGCGTACCCCAGCTCGCCGCCCTCGTGGATCGAACCCGGCACCTCCGCCGCCACGTGGCTCGGGACGCCGCCGGGGAAGGAGAACTGGCGGAACAGCCCGGCCATGCCGGCCTCGTCGCGGCCGATGTGGTGGTACCGCTCGCTCCAGGTGCCCTCCAGCCAGGTGTTCGCGACGATCGCCGGGCCGCCGTGGCCGGGACCGGTCACGAACATGGCCCGCAGGTCACGGGCGACGATCACCCGGTTGAGGTGGGCATAGAGCAGGTTCAGCCCGGGGCTGGTGCCCCAGTGGCCGAGCAGCCGCGGCTTGACGTGCTCGGGCGCCAGCGGCTCGCGGAGCAGCGGATTGTCCAGCAGGTAAATCTGCCCGACGGTCAGGTAGTTCGCCGCCCGCCAGTAGGCGTCCAGCCGGCGCAGCTCGTCTTCGGTCAGGGGGCTGTGCAGGTCGAGAGCGGTGTCCATACTGCATGAGCCTCTCGCGGATAGGGGAATCCTGCATCCTCGGAGCGCGGATTCGTCCGGGCCGGTTCCAGCTTCGCCGGTCGGCGCCGATGTGGATCAGGGCCGTTGGTCCCGCGCCGGGCGGGCGTTACGCCCCGTCCACCGGCACCCCCGTCAGCCCGCGCACCACGATCACCGGCGCGGGGGAGTGGTAGAGCAGCGCCTGGCTCACCGCGCCGAGCATGCCCCGCCACGGCTCGTCGCCCCGGGCGGCGACCAGTGCCACCTGCGCCGAGCGGGACTGCTCGACCAGGACAGTGCCGGGGTCGCCGCGGATCGTGTGGCACTCCGCCGGCACCGACGAAAACCGGCGCGCGTACCGCGCCACCAACTCGACGAGCAGGCCGGGGTCCTCCGTGCCGTCCTCCGGCTCGACGACCCGGACGGCCAGCAGTCGCGCCTCCCGCCGGGCCGCGCACTCGAACGCCCACTCCAGCGCTCCCCGGGAACTGGCGGAGCCGTCCACCCCGACCAGCACCGGGCCCTGCGGCGGCGGATCCCGGCGGGCCACCAGCACCGGGCATCCGGCCCGGGCGGCGAGCTGCACCGCCGGCACGTCGGCCGGCACGCAGTCGCCGCAGGCCGCCATGCCGGCGTCTCCGATGGCGAGCAGGAACGCCGACTCCGACCGGCGGACCAGGGTGGCGACGACGGCACCCTCGACGATCTCGCCGCTGACCGGCAGCGCCGGGTCGACCTCGGCGGCGATCTCGGCGGCCCTGGAGATCAGATTCTCGGCCTCGGCGCGCGGCCCCGCGATCGACGGGGCCTCCAGCGCGGCCGTCCAGTTGAACGCGTGCAGCAGGCACAGCGGGTGGCCGTGCGCGGCGGCCTCCTGCGCGGCCAGCCTGACCACCGGCAGGTTGCGCTCCGAGCCGAGCCCGACCAGCACGGCCGCCTCGGTGGCTGCGGCCATCCGGCATCACCTCCGCAGGCGTCGCGCCCGGCCCTGTTGTCGAGGCTAGTACCGGCGGTGGGGCCGCGGGGTGTGATCGGCGGTTGCTCTGCGTCGTGGCTCGCCGGCTTGGTGGCGTTGTGGCTTGCTGTGCGGTCTTGGTGGGGGTGTGGGTTGCGGTGCGTGGTGGTGGGTTGTGGTGCGTGGTGGTGGGGGTGTGGCCCGCCGTGCCCGGCTCCGGGCGGTCAGGCTTGATCCCTGCGCCGGGCACGGCGGGCCACAC